>NZ_JBITTM010000047.1:0-73663 GCF_044541955.1 Kitasatospora sp. NPDC085464 | reverse complement strand
AACGGACGCTTCCTTCGGACCGCCTTCCAGCGGACCCTCCGGGCTTCGTTCTTTCGTGTTTCCAGCTTATCAGATGTTTTCCGCTCCGTTTCCGGAGTTTCATTCATCCAATCGGCTTTTGCCTTTCGGCGCTCCCGAACTCTACCAGAGTTTTCGGGCCGTTTTCCCCGGTCGTTCTCGAATTCAGATTCGAGCCCGTTACCGAGGGGCCGTCCCGTGGGGCAACCCGGAGAACATTACGCACCGGGCCGCCCCACGTCAAACCGGCCTCGGCCGGGGACGAACGAGCGTCAGGGCTCGACGAGCGAGCGTCAGACCTCGACCACGACCGGCAGGATCATCGGCCGGCGGCGGTAGTTGTCCGCGACCCACTTGCCGATGGTCCGGCGGACCAGCTGCTGCACCTGGCGGGGCTCCAGCACGCCGTCACCCGCCGAGCGGTCCAGGGCCTCCTGGAGCTTGGCGACGACGGGGACGAACGCGTTGTCGTCGATTCCGGAGCCGCGGGCCTGGATGGTCGGGCCACCGATGATCTTGCCGTTGGTCGAGTCGACCGCGACGAAGACCGAGATGAAGCCCTCCTCGCCGAGGATCTTGCGGTCCTTGAGCGAGGCCTCGCTGATGTCGCCGACCGAGGCGCCGTCCACGTAGACGTACCCGGCCTGCACCTTGCCGACGATCCGGGCGACGCCGCCCTCAAGGTCGACGCAGACGCCGTCCTCGGCGATGACCACGCGGTTGCGCGGCACCCCGGTGGCGACTCCCAGCTCGGCGGCCGCGCGCAGGTGGCGCCACTCGCCGTGGACCGGCATCAGGTTGCGCGGCTTGCAGATGTTGAAGAAGTAGAGCAGCTCGCCGGCCGAGGCGTGGCCGGAGACGTGCACCTTGGCGTTGCCCTTGTGCACGACCTTGGCGCCCCAGCGGGTCAGGCCGTTGATCACCCGGTAGACGGCGTTCTCGTTGCCCGGGATCAGGGAGGACGCCAGGACGACGGTGTCGCCCTCGACGATGCGGATCTGGTGGTCGCGGTTGGCCATCCGGGACAGAGCGGCCATCGGCTCGCCCTGCGAGCCGGTGCAGATCAGCACGACCTCCTTGTCCGGCAGGTCGTCGAGCTGCTTGACGTCGACGACCATGTTGCCGGGGACCTTGAGGTACCCGAGGTCGCGGGCGATGCCCATGTTGCGGACCATCGAGCGGCCGACGAAGGCCACCTTGCGCTTGTACTCGTGCGCGGCGTCCAGCACCTGCTGGATGCGGTGCACGTGGCTCGCGAAGGACGCGACGATGATGCGCCGGTCGGCGTTCGCGAAGACGTTCCGCAGCGCCGCCGAGATGTCCCGCTCGTGCGGGATGAAGCCGGGGACCTCGGCGTTGGTGGAGTCCACCAGCAGCAGGTCCATGCCCTCCTCGGCCAGCTTGGCGAAGGTCGGCAGGTCGGTGAGGCGGCCGTCGAGCGGCAGCTGGTCCATCTTGAAGTCGCCGGTCGCCACGACCATGCCGGCGGGGGTGCGGACGGCCACGGCGAGGGCGTCCGGGATGGAGTGGTTGACCGCGATGAACTCGCAGTCGAAGGGACCGATGCGCTCGCGCTGGCCCTCCTTGACCTCCAGCACGTACGGGCGGATCCGGTGCTCGGCGAGCTTGGCCTCGATCAGGGCCAGGGTCAGCTTCGAGCCGATCAGCGGGATGTCCGGGTTCTCCCGCAGGAGGAACGGGACGGCGCCGATGTGGTCCTCGTGCCCGTGGGTGAGCACGATGCCGTCGATCTTGTCGAGGCGGTCCCGGATGTAGCTGAAGTCCGGGAGGATCAGGTCCACGCCGGGCTGCTCGTCCTCCGGGAAGAGGACGCCGCAGTCGACGATCAGGATGCGGTCGCCGTACTCGAAGACCGTCATGTTGCGGCCGATCTCGCCGAGGCCGCCGAGCGGAGTGATACGGAGGGCGCCCTCCTTCAGGGCCGGGGGCGCGCCGAGCTCGGGGTGCGGGTGGCTCAAAAGACTCTCCTCACGACGCACGCCATATGCCCGGGGTCCTCCCCCGGAGACATATGGCGTGCGTACTCAGTGTCGTTTTCCTACTGGGTCTGTGCTCTCGCGCCTTCGATCCGGTCCAGCGGCGGACCCGGGGGTCCGGCGAGCCGGGGCGCGCACGTCTGTGTCTGCTTAGAGGTGTACCCCGCCGGCGGCGAGATCCTGCTTCAATCGCGCGATCTCCTCGGCCGTCGCGCCCACCAGCGGCAGTCGCAGCGGGCCGGCCGGCAGGTCCTGGAGTTCCAACGCCGCCTTGGTGAGGATCACACCCTGCGTGCGGAACATACCGCTGAACACCGGCAGCAGGCGCTGGTGCACGCTGGTGGCCTTGACCACATCGCCGGCCAGGTGGGCCTCGATCATCGTGCGCAGCTCGCCGGCCACCACGTGTCCGACGACGCTGACCACGCCGACGGCCCCGACCGACAGCAGCGGCAGGTTCAGGATGTCGTCGCCGGAGTACCAGGCCAGGTCGGAGCGGGCGATCGCCCAGGCCGCGGCGCCGAGGTCGCCCTTGGCGTCCTTGTTGGCGACGATCCGCGGGTGCTCGCCGAGGCGGACCAGCGTCTCGTGGCTCAGCGCCACCCCGCTGCGGCCCGGAATGTCGTACAGCATGACCGGCAGCTCGGTCGCGTCGGCCAAGGCGACGGTGTGCCGGTACAGGCCCTCCTGCGGGGGCTTGCTGTAGTACGGCGTGACGGCCAGCAGGCCGTGCGCCCCGGCGGCCTGCGCCTGCCGGGCCAGCTCGATGCTGTGGTGGGTGTCGTTGGTGCCGACACCGGCCACCACGTGGGCGCGATCCCCGACCGCCTCCACCACGGCGCGGACCAGTTGGGCCTTCTCGGCATCGCTGGTGGTCGGAGACTCACCTGTGGTGCCGTTGACGACGAGGCCGTCGTTCCCGGAGTCGACGAGGTGCGTGGCGAGGCGCTGGGCGCCGTCGAGGTCGAGTCCGCCGTCGGCGGTGAACGGGGTGACCATCGCGGTCAGGACCCGGCCGAACGGCGTCTGGGGGGTGGAGATCGGAGCCATGCGTCCAAAACTACTCGTAGGCGGTGGGGCGGTTTCCACACCGGTCCAGGGTTCGGACAGGGGCAGCGGCGATGAGCGGCGGGAACGGGCGGTGCAATGGGATTCCGGTGCTGCCCGCTCGGGGGTTCAGGCAGCACCGGAATCCGTGCTCACGAATGTAGGGAGCGGCTAGAAAAGCCGCAATCCAGACATGCCAGACACTCTGCCCATATGCCTGTCGTCCCAGGTCAGGGGGCGACTCGGCCGTGCTTCTCGAAGGCCGCATGGGTGAGCGGCATGAGCTGCGCCCACTGCTGCTCCATCTGCTCGGCGACCATCTCGATCTCGCGCTGCGGGAAGGACGGCACCGTCGCGTTGTCCCGCTTGGTCCGGAGCGACAGGAAGTGCATCAGCGAGCGCGAGTTGCAGGTCGCGTACATCGAGGAGAACAGGCCGACCGGCAGCACCGCGCGGGCCACCTCGCGGGCCACCCCGGCCGCCAGCATCTCCTGGTAGCGGGTGTAGGACTCGCGGTACGCGGCCTCCATCGCCTCGGTCGTGGTCCTGTGCTGCTCGGGCGTGCCCTCGTGGAACTCGTACTTGCCCGGGCGGCCCTGCTGGACCAGCTTGCGGTCCTCCGCCGGGACGTAGAAGACCGGGTGCAGCTCGCGATAGCGGCCGGACTCCTCGTTGTACGACCAGCCGCTGCGGTGCCGGTGGAACTCCCGGAACACGAAGATCGGCGCACTGATGAAGAAGGTCATCGAGTTGTGCTCGAAGGGCGTGCCGTGCCGGTCCCGCATCAGGAAGTTGATCAGGCCCTTGGACTTCTCCGGGTCCTGCGAGAGCGCCTCCAGGGACTGCTCCCCCGCGGTCGAGACGCGGGCCGCCCAGATGACGTCCGAGTCGGCGGCGGAGCTGCGGACCAGCTCCACCGTCACGTCGCTGCGGAAGCTGGGGGCTGTCGGTTCGTCGCTCACGCGTTACTCCTTGCGGGTTCGGTGCTGTGCAGCTTGATGGCGTGCTGCATGGTCTTGCGGGCACGCGGGGTGTCCCCGGCGTCGGCGTAGGCCACGGCGAGGCGGAACCAGACCCGCCAGTCGCCCGGCGCGTCCTCGGCCTCGGCCTGGCGGCGCGCGAAGACCGCGTCGGCCGAGGCCCGGTCGATCCGCCCGCCCGTGCTGCGCTTGAGCTCGTCCACCGGCAGGCCGCCCTCGGCCTCCAGCTCCCGGGCGAGCCGCTCGCTGTCCCGGCCGAAGCGGACGGTCTGGCGCAGGAACCAGACGCCGATCACCGGGATGACGAAGGCGCAGACACCGATGCCGATGCCCAGCGGCTTGCCGGTGGCGATCAGCTGGACGCCCTCCCCCACGCAGAGCAGGGCGACCAGCAGCAGCACGCCGGACAGGACGAAGAAGCCGGTACGAGAGGTCATGTCACGCTCCCTGGAATCACCACGGTCACACGTCCAGGAAGTGTTCGAGGCCGAAGGTCAGCCCCGGCGTCCCGACGACCCTGCGCGCGCCCAGCAGGATGCCCGGCATGAAGCTGCTGTGGTGCAGCGAGTCGTGCCGGATGGTGAGCGTCTCACCGGTGTCGCCGAACATCACCTGCTGGTGGGCGAGCAGCCCGCGCAGCCGGACGGCGTGCACCGGCACCCCGTCCACGTCGGCGCCGCGCGCGCCGGGCAGGCTGTGGGTGGTCGGGTCCTGCTGCGGCGGGCGGCCGGCCTCGGCGCGGGCGGCCGCGATCAGCTGCGCGGTCCGGGTGGCCGTGCCGCTGGGGGCGTCGGCCTTGCGGTCGTGGTGCAGCTCGACCACCTCGACCGACTCGAAGTACTTCGCCGCGATCTGCGAGAACTTCATGCCGAGGATCGCGCCGATGGAGAAGTTGGGCGCGATCAGCAGACCGAGTTCCGGGGCCTGGTCCAGCCAGCCGCGGACGGTGGCGAGCCGCTCGTCCGTCCAGCCGGTGGTGCCGGTGACCACGTGGATGCCGTGGTGCAGGCAGTGGTCGAGGTTGCCCATCACCGAGTCCGGGTGGGTCAGCTCGACGACGACCTGCGCCCCGGCCTCGGTCAGCTCCTCCAACGCGGACCCGCGGCCCAGGGCGGCCACCAGTTCCATGTCGGGCGCGGCCTCGACGGCCCTGACCGCCTCGGAGCCGATCCTGCCCTTGGCCCCGATCACGGCGACACGCAGCGTCATAGCGAAAGTCCTCTCACACCAGCAGCTCGGCGAGCTTGGCGGCCCGCTTGTCGTTGACCGGGCCGATCAGCGCCAGGGACGGCCGGTACGCGCCCAGCACATCACGGGCCACCTCGTGGACGTCCTCCAGGGTCACCGAGGCGATCCGCGCCAGCATGTCGTCCACCGAGAGGTGGTGCCCGTAGCTGAGCTCGGCCTTGCCGATCCGGTTCATCAGCGAGCCGGTGTCCTCCATGCCGAGCACGGTGGAGCCGGAGATCTGCCCGATCGCGCGCTGCAGCTCCTCCTCGGTGATGCCGTCGGCGACCACCTTGGCCAGCTCGGCGCGGCAGATCCGCAGCACCTCCTCGACCCGCTTGGGCTGGCAGCCGGCGTAGATGCCGAACAGGCCGCTGTCCGCGTACGACGAGGAGTACGAGTAGACCGAGTACGCCAGGCCGCGCTTCTCCCGGATCTCCTGGAACAGCCGGGAGCTCATCCCGCCGCCCAGGGCCGCGTTGAGCACGCCCATCGCCCAGCGGCGCTCGTCGTGCCGCGGCACCCCGGGCACGCCCAGCACCAGGTGGGCCTGCTCGGTGGAGCGGTTGAGCACCTCGACCTTGCCGGCCGTCCGCAGCGCCTTGACGCCGCGGCGGGCCTCGGCGGGGGCCGCGTCGGAGCGGGCCAGCACCGGGGCGAAGGCCTGCTCGACCTGCTTGACCACCTTGCGGTGGTCGAGGTTGCCCGCCGCGGCGACGACCAGCTGCTCGGGGCGGTAGCGCCGGTGGTAGAAGCCGGCGATCTGGTCCCGGGTGAGCGTCCTGATGGTCTCCTGGGTGCCGAGGATCGGGCGGCCGAGCGGGCCGCTGCCGTAGATCACCTTGGCGAACAGGTCGTGCACCACGTCGCCCGGGTCGTCCTCGGCCATCGCCATCTCTTCGAGGATGACGCCGCGCTCGGCCTCCACGTCCTCGGTGCGGATCAGCGAGCCGGTGAGCATGTCGCAGACCACGTCGATGGCCAGCGGCAGGTCGGTGTCCAGGACCCGGGCGTAGTAGCAGGTGTTCTCCTTCGCGGTGAAGGCGTTCATCTCGCCGCCGACCGCGTCCAGGGCCGCCGAGATGTCCAGCGCGCTGCGCCGCTCGGTGCCCTTGAAGAGCAGGTGCTCCAGGTAGTGGGTGGCGCCGTTGAGCTGCGGGGTCTCGTCCCGCGAGCCGACGCCGACCCAGATGCCGAAGGTCGCGGAGCGCACCGTCGGCAGGGTCTCGGTGACGACCCGCAGGCCGCCGGGGAGGACGGTGCGGCGCACCGTGCCGGCGCCGTCGACGCCCTTGAGCAGGGTCCGGGTGGTGCCGGGGCGCTGCTTTACCGCCGGGGCCTGCGCCACGGGGGGTACCTCCAGAGGAAACGCACGCGAGGAAGGCACGTGCGGACGTAAGCGTGTGGACAACGGGGTGCGGCCCGCACGCCGCGAGGCGTACGGGCCGCAAGGGGTCAGCTAGCGGCGCTTCACTCGGAAGCGGCCTCGCCGGCCTCCTCGCCCTCGATGACCGGGATCAGGGAGAGCTTGCCGCGCGGGTCGATCTCGGCGATCTCGACCTGGACCTTGGCGCCGACGCCGAGGACGTCCTCGACGTTCTCGACGCGCTTGCCACCGGCCAGCTTGCGGATCTGCGAGATGTGCAGCAGGCCGTCCTTGCCCGGCATCAGCGACACGAACGCGCCGAACGTCGTGGTCTTGACCACGGTGCCCAGGTAGCGCTCGCCGACCTCCGGCATGGTCGGGTTGGCGATCTGGTTGATCGTGGTGCGGGCGGCCTCGGCGGCCGGGCCGTCGGCGGCACCGATGTAGATGGTGCCGTCGTCCTCGATCGTGATCTCGGCGCCGGTGTCCTCCTGGATCTGGTTGATCATCTTGCCCTTGGGGCCGATGACCTCACCGATCTTGTCCACCGGGATCTTGATGGTGATGATGCGCGGCGCGTTCGGGGACATCTCGTCCGGGGAGTCGATGGCCTCGTTCATCACGTCGAGGATGTGCAGGCGGGCGTCCTTGGCCTGCTTCAGCGCGGCGGCGAGCACCGACGCCGGGATGCCGTTCAGCTTGGTGTCCAGCTGGAGGGCGGTGATGAAGTTGCGGGTACCGGCGACCTTGAAGTCCATGTCGCCGTACGCGTCCTCGGCGCCGAGGATGTCGGTCAGCGTGACGAAGTGGGTCTCGCCGTCGATCTCCTGGGAGATCAGGCCCATCGCGATGCCGGCGACGGCGGCCTTCAGCGGCACACCGGCGTTCAGCAGCGACATGGTCGAGGCGCAGACCGAGCCCATCGAGGTGGAACCGTTGGAGCCGAGCGCCTCGGAGACCTGGCGGATGGCGTACGGGAAGTCCTCGCGGGAGGGCAGCACGGGCAGGATGGCCCGCTCGGCCAGCGCGCCGTGGCCGATCTCGCGGCGCTTGGGCGAGCCCACGCGGCCGGTCTCGCCGACGGAGTACGGCGGGAAGTTGTAGTTGTGCATGTAGCGGCGACGCGTCTCCGGGGAGAGCGTGTCCAGCTGCTGCTCCATGCGGAGCATGTTCAGCGTGGTGACGCCCAGGATCTGGGTCTCGCCGCGCTCGAACAGGGCCGAGCCGTGCACCCGCGGGATGGCCTCGACCTCGGCGGCCAGGGTGCGGATGTCGGTGACGCCGCGGCCGTCGATGCGGACCTTGTCCGTGATGACGCGCTCGCGGACGATCTTCTTGGTCAGCGCGTTGTAGGCGGCGCTGATCTCCTTCTCGCGGCCCTCGAACTCGGGGAGCAGCTTCTCGGCGGCCAGCGCCTTGACGCGGTCCAGCTCGGTGTTGCGCTCCTGCTTGCCCGGGATGGTCAGGGCCTGGGCCAGCTCGTCCTTGACGGCGGCGGTCAGCGCGGCGAGGACGTCGTCCTGGTAGTCCAGGAAGACCGGGAACTCACCGGTCGGCTTGGCGGCCTGGGCGGCCAGCTGCGACTGCGCGGCGCAGAGGACCTTGATGAACGGCTTGGCGGCGTCGAGGCCGGAGGCGACGACCTCCTCGGTCGGCGCCTCGGCGCCGCCCTCGACCAGCTTGATGGTCTTGTCGGTGGCCTCGGCCTCGACCATCATGATCGCGACGTCGCCGTCCGGCAGGACGCGACCGGCGACGACCATGTCGAAGACGGCCGACTCCAGCTCGCTGTGGGTCGGGAAGGCGACCCACTGGCCGTTGATCAGCGCGACGCGGACGCCACCGATCGGGCCGGAGAACGGCAGGCCCGCCAGCTGGGTGGAGGCGGAGGCGGCGTTGATCGCGACCACGTCGTACAGGTGGTCGGGGTTGAGCGCCATCACGGTGACGACGACCTGGACCTCGTTGCGCAGGCCCTTGACGAAGGACGGGCGCAGCGGGCGGTCGATCAGGCGGCAGGTGAGGATCGCGTCCTCGGAGGGCCGGCCCTCGCGACGGAAGAACGAGCCGGGGATGCGGCCCGCGGCGTACATCCGCTCCTCGACGTCCACGGTCAGCGGGAAGAAGTCGAAGTGCTCCTTCGGCTGCTTGGACGCGCTGGTGGCCGACAGCACCATGGTGTCGTCGTCCAGGTAGGCCACGGCGGAGCCGGCGGCCTGACGGGCCAGGCGGCCGGTCTCGAAGCGGATGGTACGGGTGCCGAAGGAACCGTTGTCGATCACGGCCTCGGCGTAGAACACGTTCTCTTCCACCTGGAAGATCTCCTCTTTCGTACGTCTCCGGGAGAGCGCCCCCGCGCACTTCCTGTCGGGTGGCCCTGGGTGCCCTCGTCAGGGAGGGCGGCAGTCGGGCCGGTCTTCGATCGAAGCCTCCGGAGTGCCCCGCTCGGTCTGCGGGGGTTCCGACGGCCACTACCGAGGACCGGCGCCTCACGGCTGCCGGGCCGGGACGGGCGTTCCGCGTCTGGACGCTCTCTCGGATGCGGGCGGCTTCCGTTTGAAGCCTTCGTCCCGCGGGGGGTTGGGGTCTGTCTGCCCGGGTGGCGCTCTGGTGCGCCATCACCCGGCATGCCCACAACCCTACGGTGCAATCCTCGGCCACCTGGGGAGGTGCGCGCGAGTTGTTATGTCAGGGCGCCGTGGCCAGACGGCCGCGGCATACGCGCGAGGGGCGGCTCCCCGGTGTGGGGAGCCGCCCCGAGCGGCGGTCTTAGCGGGCGCCACCGGCGGCACCGCGGCGGATGCCCAGGCGGTCGACGAGCGTACGGAAGCGCTCGATGTCCTTCTTGGCCAGGTACTGCAGCAGGCGGCGGCGCTGGCCGACCAGGATCAGCAGGCCGCGGCGCGAGTGGTGGTCGTGCTTGTGCAGCTTGAGGTGCTCGGTCAGGTCCGAGATGCGGCGGGAGAGCATGGCGACCTGGACCTCGGGGGAGCCGGTGTCGCCCTCCTTCTGGCCGAACTCGGCGATGATCTGCTTCTTGACGTCAGAGGCGAGAGCCACTGCAACTCCTTCGGGTGTACCGAGCGGTCCTGGTCGACAACACAGGACTCATCGAGAACTCGGTGTCGTGAGCGCGGCCGGCACTCGGCAGCCCACGGAGGGGCGGCGGACACACGGCTGCGCTCGAAGGCCAAGCGTACCAGTGCCGCCCACCCGGCCGTTCGGCGGCCCGGAGGGGTCGCGCGCGCTCCTCCGGGGAGCGGGGCCCGGGGGCGGCACCGGGGGCGGGCCGGGTCAGCCGGTGGCGCCGCGGACCAGCCGGTAGATGTCCAGGACGGCGAGCGCCAGCGGGACGAGCGAGATCAGGGTGAGGCTGTCGACCAGGTCCAGGATGCGCCCCCAGAACGGGGAGACACCGAGCCGGGGCACCACCAGGGCGATCGCGACGAGCAGCGCGGCGCCGAAGGCGATGCAGGCGGCCAGCCAGACGGTGCGCAGGTCGAGCTGGGTGGTGGAGCCCGCCACCCGCAGGAAGAACTGCGGGGTGTGCAGGGACAGTCCGACGATCAGCAGGCACAGGCCGAGCAGGCCCGCCACGGTCAGGCTGAGGACCTGCGCGGTGTAGCGGAACAGCCGGGCGCGCAGCATGGTGGCCAGGCCCAGGGCGAGGGCGAGCAGCTCGGGGAAGGTCTCGTCGGTGAAGCCGAGGACGGCGCAGGCGCCGACCACGACCGCGGCGCAGCCGCCGACCAGGCCGACCAGCACCTCGTGGCCGCGGCGGGCCTGGTGGGCGATCCTCTCGTACTGGACGGCCTCGGCGCGCTCGGCCTCCTCGTCGTAGTCGCGGCTGCGGGTGCGGGTCTGGCCGGGGGCGCTGAAGCCGACCGGCAGCCGGGCGAAGCGGGCGGAGAGGCTGGGCAGGAAGCCGACGGCGGCGACGGCGGCGACACCGGTGACGGCGGCGATGTGGCCGGCCGGGGTCCCGGGCATCAGGACGGCGGCGAAGGTGGCGAGCGCGCCGGCGGCGGCGACCAGGGCGGCGGCGACGAACACCGCGTCCTTCTCCGGCAGCAGGCCGGTCAGCAGCACGGCGACCACCAGGACGGCCACGCAGCCGGCCAGGAACTGGAGCCGGCCGGGGCCGTCCCACGGATGGGCGACGGCGATGACGCCGCTGCCGCCGATCATGGCGTGCGGCAGCGCGCCGAGGCCGAGCGCGAGGGCGGCGTGGGCGTCCTGGTAGACCCGGGCGCGCACACCGGCCAGCGCGGTGAGCACCACCGCGGTGACGCAGGCCAGGACGCCGGGCAGGCCGTGCATGTCGTGGCGCAGGTCGGAGAACCAGAGCGCGAAGCCGAGCAGGGTAAGCAGCACCCCGGCGCCGATCAGGCCGAAGCCGCGCATCAGTTCGGCGGACCAGAACCGGCGGTCGGCCTCGACGGCGCTGGCGATGGCGTCGGCGACGTCGTCGTAGACCGCGGGCGGGAGCGACTCGGCGAAGGGGCGCAGCGCGAGCAGGTCGCCGTCGCGGACCTGCTGCGCGGCCAGCGGCAGGCCGCTGTCGAGGACGGTGCCGTCGCGGCGGACCAGGTGGAAGCCGGTCGGGGTGCCGTCGGGCTGGCTCTGGTTGGCCAGCCGCAGCACCTCGGGGTAGACGTCCGCGAGCGGGACGTCCTCGGGCAGGGCGACGTCGATGCGGCGGTCCGGGGCGACGACCGTCACCCGGCAGTAGCCGGTCGCGGCAGCAGCACTGCTCATGCTCCGGCCTCGCTTCGCCCGGCAGGCGCTCCGCACAGTGCGCGGCGTTCGATGAGGAGCCCGCTCCGCTCGCTCATGAGCCGCACCTCGTTCCTTCGACGCACGTGGCGCTCCCCCTTGTTGACGGTGCCGAGGCACGGCGGCGCTCGGTGTGGCTGTGGAACCGGCCCGACCGGGCCGCGAATTGGCGCGGCGTTACCCTACCCGCTCGGTTGGTGACCGGGGCCTGGCGGGCGGTGCGGGAGCGACCGTTAGGATCGGCGCCTGCGCAAAGGTACGGGGGCTGCGCTGTGTGGGGCGTCCTCAGCCGCCGGATTCCCGTACGGACCGTACGCAGTCGCGTGAGGGCTGATGCCGAAGTGATCGATCGACGCCACGGGGTGGATGACACATGGGTGTGATCACGGTCAAGCGACCGGCCAGGGCCTATCCGCCCACCGTGCCGGACGAGCCGGTGGAGCTGGTGAGCCCGCCCGAACTGCCTCGGCAGGGCGGCGAGGACTGGCTGATGAGCATCCTGCCGATGCTCGGCATGGGCGGTTCGGCGGTGTTCTTCTTCTCGCCCGGCGCGGCCGCCCCGATGAAGATCATGGGCGGTCTGATGATCGCCTCGACGGTCGGCATGGTGCTGGCCCAGATCGTGCGGGCCCGCAAGGGCGGCTCGACGGCGATGGCGGACGAGCGCCGCGACTACCTCAAGTACCTGCAGCAGACGCGCCGCCAGGTGCGCCGCACGGCGGAGCGCCAGCGCGGCGCGCTGCTGTTCCTGAACCCTGCGCCGGACCAGCTGTGGTCGATCGTCGAGGACGGCCGGCGGCTGTGGGAACGGCGCACCGCGGACGGCGACTTCGCGCAGATCCGGGTGGGCCTCGGACCGGTGCAGCTGTCCACGCCGCTGGTGGCGCCGCAGACCGCGCCGATGGACGAGCTGGAGCCGCTGTCGGCGGCCGCCATGCACTCCTTCCTGAAGGCACACGGCACCCTGCACGACCTGCCGCTGGCGGTGTCGCTGCGGGCGTTCTACCACATCACGGTGTGCGGCGACCCGGACTCGGTGTACGGCAACGTGCGGGCGATGATCGCCCAGTTGACCACCCTGCACTCGCCCGACGACCTGCTGGTGGCGGTCGCGGCGGCTCCCGGCGCGGCCGAGGAGTGGGAGTGGACCAAGTGGCTCCCGCACAACCAGCACCGCAAGGAGGCCGACGGCGCGGGTTCGCGCCGGCTGTTCGCCGCGGACCTGGGCGACCTTGAGTACCTGCTGCAGGACGAGCTGGCCGGGCGTCAGCGCTTCGTCCGGGACGCGTCGCCCTCGGCGGACCAGCCGCACCTGGTGGTCGTCATGGACGGCGCCGGGGTGCCGCACGACTCGCTGCTGGCGAGCCCGGAGGGCGTGCAGGGCGTGACCGTCATCGAGGTGGTCCCGGGCGAGGTCGACGAGCCCAGCGGGCACCTGATGGTGACGGTCAACGCCGAGGAGCTGGTGCTGCGTTCGGCCTCCGGCGCGACGTACACCGGCAAGCCGGACCTGCTCTCGGTGTGGCAGTCCGAGGCGCTGGCGCGGCAGTTGGCGCCGTACCGGGTGTCGGCCGGCGGGGACGACGAGCCGCTGCTGTCCAACCTGGACTTCACCGACATGATGAACTCCGGGGACCCGGGCTCCTTCGACGCGAACCGCAGCTGGCGCCAGCGCGCCCAGCACGAGCGGATGCGGGTGCCGATCGGCGTCGGCGCCAACGGCGAGCACGTCTACCTGGACATCAAGGAGGCCGCGCTGGAGGGCATGGGCCCGCACGGCCTGTGCGTGGGCGCGACCGGCTCCGGCAAGTCGGAGCTGCTGCGCACCCTGGTGCTGGCGCTGGCGATGACGCACTCCTCGGAGATCCTGAACTTCGTCCTCGCCGACTTCAAGGGCGGTGCGACCTTCTCCGGCATGGCGGACATGCCGCACACCTCCGCGGTCATCACCAACCTGGAGGGCGAGCTCACCCTGGTCGACCGCATGCGCGACGCGATCGAGGGCGAGCTGCACCGCCGCCAGGAGCTGCTGCGCTCGGCCGGCAACTACGCCAACATCCACGAGTACGAGCGGGCCCGGGCGGCCGGCGCGGCGCTGGACCCGCTGCCCTCGCTGGTGCTGATCATCGACGAGTTCTCCGAGCTGCTCACCGCCAAGCCGGACTTCATCGAGATGTTCATCCAGATCGGCCGGATCGGCCGGTCGCTGGGCGTGCACCTGCTGCTGGCCTCGCAGCGCCTGGAGGAGGGCAAGCTGCGCGGCCTGGACACCTACCTCTCGTACCGGATCGGCCTGCGCACCTTCTCCGCGGCGGAGTCGCGGGCGGCGATCGGCGTGCCGGACGCCTACCACCTGCCGCCGGTGCCGGGCGTGGGCTACCTCAAGTTCGGCGAGGACGTGATGGACCGGTTCAAGGCCGCCTACGTCTCGGGGCCGTACCGGGCGCCGGGCCAGCAGCGGTCGACCGGCGGGCGGCGGGTCGCCGCGCGCCCGGTGGAGTTCACCGCGGCCTTCGTGGAGCTGCCGGACCCGGTGGAGGAGGAGGCGCCGCCGGTGCCGGAGCAGGACGACGCGCTGGTGGACACCGTGCTGGACGTGTTCGTCCAGCGGATGTCCGGCCAGGGCCCGGCCGCGCACCAGGTGTGGCTGCCGCCGCTGGAGGAGGCGCCGAGCATGGACCACCTGCTGCCGCCGCTGCAGGTCGCGCCGGAGCGCGGGCTGACCGCCACCGGCTACCCGGTGGGCCGGCTGCGGGCGCCGATCGGCATCGTGGACAAGCCGCGCGAGCAGAAGACGGACATCCTGGAGGTCGACTACGCGGGGGCGGCCGGCCACGGCCTGGTCGTCGGCGGCCCGCGTTCGGGCAAGTCGACCGTGGTGCGCACCACGGTGGCCTCGTTCGCCCTCACCCACACCCCGCTCGAAGTGCAGTTCTACCTGCTGGACTTCGGCGCGGGCAGCTTCGGGTCGCTGTCCGGGCTGCCGCACGTCGGCGGGGTGGCCGGGCGCCTGGACGTGGACAAGGTGCGCCGGATGGTCTCCGAGGTGCACGGGGTGATGAACCGCCGCGAGGAGCTGTTCCGGGTCGCCGGGATCGACACCATCGGCACCTACCGGGCCCGTCGGGCGGCCGGGCAGCTGCCGGACGAGGCCTTCGGCGACGTGTTCCTGGTGATCGACGGCTGGAACACCTTCAAGCAGGAGTTCGAGGGCCTGGAGCCGGTGATCGGCGACATCGCCCAGCGCGGCCTCGGCTACGGCGTCCACCTGCTCATCACCGCGGCCCGGTACGCGGAGGTCCGCCCGGCGCTGAAGGACCTGCTGCAGAACCGCACCGAGCTGAAGCTCGGTGACGCGATGGAGTCCGAGGTGGACCGCCGGGCGGCGCAGAACGTCCCGCCGCTGGCCGGTCGCGGCATCACCCCGGAGCGGCTGCACTTCCTGTCCGGCCTGCCGCGCCTGGACGGCTCCTCCGGCGTGGACGACCTGCAGGAGGGCGTGTCCGGGCTGGTCGCGGCGATCGGCGGGGCCTGGAGCGGGCCGCGCGCCCCGCAGGTGCGGATGCTGCCGGCCGTCCTGGACGGGAACTCGCTGCCGAAGGGCTTCGAGCACCCGGAGCGCGGTGTGGCCTTCGGTGTGGACGAGGCGGAGCTCGCGCCGGTCTTCGTCAACTTCGAGACCGACCCGCTGTTCGTCGTCTTCGGCGACACCGAGTCCGGGAAGTCGGCGGTGCTGCGGATGCTGATCAAGCAGATCACCGAGCGCTACACGCCGGACCAGGCGGGCATCGTGGTCGGCGACTACCGTCGCGCGCTGCTGGGCGCGGTGCCGGCGGAGTACCTGGTCGAGTACGCGGCCGCGCAGCCGGCCATGTCGGCCGTGGTGGAGATGCTGCGCGGGGCCTGCTCCCGCCGCCTGCCGGGCCCGGACGTCACCGCGGAGCAGCTGCGCAACCGCAGCTGGTACAGCGGCAAGGACATGTTCGTGATCGTCGACGACTACGAGCTGGTCGCGACGGGCTCGGGCAACCCGCTGGCACCGCTGGCCGAGTTCCTCCCGTTCGCCCGGGACATCGGCCTGCGGGTGATCGTGGCCCGCAGCGCGGGCGGTGCCGGGCGTTCGCTGTACGAGCCGGTGATGCAGCGCATCCGCGAGCTGGGCGGCCAGGGCGTGATCCTCTCCGGGAACCGGGACGAGGGCGCGCTGCTGGGGACGGTCAAGCCGCAGGCGCTGCCGCCGGGCCGCGGGGTGTACGTGTCGCGTCGCGCGACGAACGGGCAGATGGTCCAGACGGGCTGGCTGCCGGTGGCCTAGCCGGGCCGGCCGTCACGGACGGTGAGCGGAGGGGTCGGACTCGGACGAGTCCGGCCCCTCCGTCGTCCCAGGTGCTGAAACGTTACCTAGATCTTTCCCGGCGGGTGCTGCGGTTCCCGTACCCGGCCGGGGTGTGGCCGCACCCCTCGGAAGGCGCCTGGGCCTACCACCGTCCGACCGGATCTGCACCTTCGAATCCCGACCAGAGCGCTTTGTTCACCTTCGATTCAGGTGCGATCCAGCCAAGGTAACAAGTCGGACAAACGGCGCAATGACCGAACGTGATCATCGGATCGCATGTTTATGCCTTTTGCCGCAACGGATTCCGAAGCAGTTCCGACGTTGACGCGATCAATACGCCCAAGGTTCCATTGCGGCCCGGGAGCGACTGGACCAGATACCCAGCGACCAGCCAGCGGAGGCGATACCGCTCCCACCCCAGGACCGCACAGAGCCGATCGGAAGCCACATGACCGACACGCTTCGCCCGCCACAGACCGTAGCCGCCTCGGCGGCCGGGGCGGCCGCGCCCCAGCAGCTCAAGCGCTCGATCGGCGTCGTGGGCGGAACACTGCTCACGCTGTCCTGCGTCACCCCGGCGTCGACGCTGTTCGTGATCGTGCCGGAGCTGTTCTCCAGCATCGGCAGCGCCACCGCCCTGGCCATCGCCATCGGCACCGTGCTCTGCGTCGCCGTCGCGTTCTGCTACTCCGAGCTCGGCACCCTGATCCCCAGCGCCGGCGGCGAGTACGCGATGGTCGGCACCCTGGCCGGACGGCTGATGGGCTGGCTGGTCTTCGTGCTCTCGCTGATCGTGGTGATGATCGTCCCCTCGGTCATCGCGCTCGGCACCGCCGACTACCTGGCCCCCGTGCTGCACGTCGACAAGGCCATGACCGGCGCCGCCGTGATGCTGGCCGCCACCCTGGCCGGCCTGCTCGACCTGCGCGCCAACGCCTGGATCACCGGCATCTTCCTGGTGCTGGAGGTCATCGCGGCCGGCGTCGTCTCGGTGCTCGGCTTCGCCCACGCCAACGACCACGCCCCCAGCCTGCTGCACGGCGTGGTCACCGGGGACGGCGGCGCCACCACCACGGTGAGCATCGGCGCCATCGTCGGCGCGCTCGGCATCGCCCTGTTCATCACCCAGGGCTTCTCCACCGCCGTCTACCTCTCCGAGGAGCTGGAGAACCCCCGCCGCAACGTCTCCCGCACCGTGCTGTGGACGCTCGGCATCTCCTCCGCCGTCATCCTGATCCCGGTCGTCGCCATCACCATGGGCGCCCCCGACCTGCAGACCCTCACCTCCGGCGACATCTCCGGCATGGTCACCGCCTGGAGCAACTCCGCGGTCGGCACCTTCATCAGCCTCTGCGTCGCGCTGGCCATCATCAACGCCGGCATCGTCATGGTCATCCAGAACTCCCGGGTGCTGTTCGCCTCCGCCCGTGACAAGGCCTGGCCGGAGCCGGTCAACAAGGCCTTCGGCACCCTCGGCCGCTTCGGCTCCCCCTGGATCGCCACCCTGGCGGTCGGCCTGCCCGGCGCCGCGCTCTGCTTCGTCAAGGGCGAGCTGCTGAGCAACATCACCGGCGTCGCCGTCACCGGGATGTACCTGCTGGTCGCGATCGCCGCGCTGCTCTCCCGCCGCGCCCACCACAAGCACGCCCCCGCCTGGCGGATGCCGCTGTGGCCAGCCGTCCCGGTCGTCCTGATCGCCGTGCTGGTCTACGTGATGACCCAGCTGGACACCGAGCCCCTGCTGTGGACCGGCGGCATCACCGCCGCCGCCACCCTCTACTGGCTGTTCTACCTGCGCCCCCGGCAGGACACCCGCTGGGTGATCAGCCTCCCCGAGGACCAGCAGGACTGACCCCCACCCCCTCCCCCACCTCCCCCACACAGCGGTGCCCCGGGCCTCCCCCAAGCCCGGGGCACCGCCGCGTTCGCACCGCTACTTCCCGGCCTTCCAGGCCGGGCTGAGGGCGATCGCCCGCAGCTGCTCCTCGGTGAGCAGCGGCTTGCCGCTCGGGCCCTGGGCGGCCGTGACCGCGATGCCGTTCGGGTGCAGGGCGTTCACGGTGAGCGGCATCTTGTCGGCGCCGTCCGGGCCGCCCCGGGTGAGCACCTTGTTCCCGTCGGGCAGGGTGAGCGCGTCCTTGTAGGCCTGCTCGTCCGCGGACTTCGCGCGGTTCTCCACCCGCAGCACCACCGAGCCGGTGGTCTGGCCCTGGGCCAGCTGGAAGGTGGCCGCCAGCGGACTGCCGCTGCGACCGGTCACGGTCACCCCCGGCGGCAGCAGCCGGGTCAGGGTGGCCTCCCGCTCCTCCAGCGACAGGCCCGGGTCGAGCGCCGTGACGTCGACGCCGTCGAACCCGACCGACGCGACGACCCGGTCCCAGGACTTGTCGGTGACGATCGCCTTCAGCTGGTCGAGGGTGAGCGGCGGCTCGGGGCGGCTGTCCGGCGCACCCTTCTCCGCGGCCGCGTTCCACTCGCTCAGACTGATCTCCCGGCCGTCCGGACCGGTCAGCAGGGCGTGCCACTCCTTGGTGGTGGCCCGCTTGTCCGGGTACTCGTACCCCTGCAGGAGCTGGAGCCGGGAGCCGTCGGGCAGGGTCGTCCCGGTGCAGGAGTCGAGCTGGGCGAGCTTCAGGTCCGCCGGGCAGCTGTTCGGCTGCCCCTGGCCGGGGCGGTGCTTCTGGATGCCGATCTGGATCAGCGACTTGCCCCGGCCGTCGTCGAAGACCACGTCCGCGGCGGCGAAGGTGCCCTTCGTCTGCTCGTCGTCGGTGCCGCGTCCCTTGCCCTGGGTGGTCTCGCCCTTGGGCAGCAGGGCCCGGAGGGTCGCCAGCACCTCGTCGCCGGTGACCACGTTCGGGGCGGAGGGCTGCGCCGTCGTCGGCGTGGCCACGGGGGTGCCGCTGCCGGCGGTGAAGGTCCGGACGGGGGACGCGGCCACGGTGCCCGCGTCCTTCGCCGGGTGGCCGACCAGGTACACCGCGCCGGTGCCCACCAGGGCCAGCGCGGCCGCGCCGCCGACCAGGGCGGCGGTCGAGCGGCGCCGCCAGCGGCGGCGGCCGCGCTGGTAGCCGCCCGCGACCAGGCCGCCCTGCTCGGCGCGGAAGCCCTCACCCGTACGAGTGATGGCATAGAGAAGATCGTCCTCGAACTTGTCCGGTTCGGACATGGCTGTTTCACCGTCTCCTTGGGTCACGGGTCACGGGTTGCGGGAAGTGCCGGTCGGGGCCGGGGCCGGTCTCAGCGGACGGCGAGCTCGGCCAACGAGTCGCCGAGCAGGGCACGCAGCCGGGCCAGCGCACGGGTGGTGCGGGTCCGGACGGCGCCGGAGGACACCCGCATCACCTCGGCGGTCTCCTCGACGCTGCGGTCCTCCCAGTAGCGCAGCACCAGGACGGCGCGGTCCTTGGGCGGCATCCGGCCGAGCGCGTCCAGGAGGGTCAGCCGCAGGCTGCTGTCGGCGTCCTGCCCCGGCGAGTCCGGCAGGGCGTCGGTGGGCCGCTCACCGCTGGAGCGGCGTCGCTGCTGGGCGAGGAAGGTGCGCACCATGACGGTGTGGGTGTACGCCGCCGGGTTGGCGATCCGCTCCCGGCCGCCGGTGAAGGCGCTGCGCCGCCAGAGCACGTACATCCGCCCGAGGGCCTCCTGGACGAGGTCCTCGGCGTAGTGGGTGTCACCGCTGGTGAGCAGGCAGGCCGAGCGGTACAGGTGGTTGGTGCGACCGGCGACGAGTTCCAGGAACTCCGCGTCCTTGGCCTCCCGGCCGGTCCTGATCCACCCCATGTCCGCCGCCCCCCGCGGTCCGTCCTCCCCGACACTTCATCGATGCGGTGGGAGGGCGGCGGTGTTACACGCGTGGCGGAGGAACTTTCCGGGACGTCCGGATCAGTCGGCGGACTTGCGCCGGTGGTCGCGCAGCACCACGCCGCCGCCGACCAGCAGGGCCACCAGCAGCGCGCCGACGCCGAGGACGTACGTCGCGGTGCGGCCGTCGCGGTCGGCCTGGGTCTCGCCGAGGCCGACCGGCCGCGGCACGATCGGCACGGAGGCGAGCTGCACCGGGGCGTCCGGGGTGGCGGCCATCGGCGCGACGTCGGGAGCCTTGGTGACGGCCTTGACCGGGTCCACCACGCCCCAGCCGACGAAGACGTCCGGGTCGCGCTGGGTGCGCTGGGCGGTCTGCTCGATCCAGGCCCGCACCTGGGCCGGCTTCCAGTCCGGGTGGGCGCCGACCAGCAGCGCGGCCAGCCCGGAGACGTAGGGGGCGGCGAAGCTGGTGCCGTTGTCCACGCACTGGCCGCTGCCGGGCACGGTGGACAGCATGTCGACGCCCGGCGCGGCCACCTTCACGAAGGAGCCGTACTGGGAGAACGGTGCGCGCTCGTTGTTGCGGTCGGAGGCGCCGACGGACAGCACGGTCGGGAAGGCACCCGGATAGGTGTCCCCCTCCTTGCCGTCGTTGCCGGAGGAGGCGACCACCACGACCTTGCTCGACTCGGCGAACTCGACCGCGGCCTTCAGCTCCTGGTAGCCGCCGAAGCGCGCGTCACCGGCGCCGCGCACGTCCTGCGAGATGTTGATGACCTTGGCGCCCTTGGCGACGGCCTCCCTGATCGCCTGGACCAGGGTGGCGACGTCGCCGTTGCCGTCGCTGTCGTTCTGCCGGATCGACAGGATCTGGGCGTCGGGGGCCAGCCCGACGAAGCCGGTCTTGTCGCTCCTGCGGGCCGCGATGATGCCGGCCACCTTGGTGCCGTGACCGACCGGGTCCTCGTACGAGTGGCCGGGGATCGGCTCCTTCGTGTCCCGGTTGACCAGCAGGTTGGAGCCCTCCTGGACCTTGTCGACCAGCGTCGGGGGGTTCTTGTCGACGTTCGGGTCGGTGGCCACGACCTGGCCCGCCAACTGCTGGTTGACCCGGTCGACCCCGGTGTCGATGACCGCGACCTTCACGCCCTTGCCCGTGGTCCGCCCGCCCTGCCACAGCTCGTCCAGCAGCATCCGCTGGAGCGACCACGGCACGGTCTGCACGTCGGGCGCGTTCTTCGGGCAGTCACCCGCGGCGGCCAGGCCGGTCCCGCCGTCGGCGTACGCCGGAGCGGCGAGCGGGCCGCCCAGCACCGCGAGCGCGGCCAGTGCCGCGGCCGCCTTCCGGTACCCGCGTCCGGCCACCCTGCCACCCCTCATGTCGTCCACCCGTGCCGCGCGCCGAGGGGCGGGTGCCCGGAACCCGGGTACCCGCCCCTGTCGTTCCCGATGGGAACCCGTGATCAGTTGTGCCAGAGGCTGGCGTTCTTGTCCTCGGTGGTGCGGTAGCTCTGCGCCGCGCTCTCCAGCGAGGCCGCGATCTGGTTGCAGGTCGTGTGCAGGTCGTTGGCGGCCGAGTCCCACTTGTCCTGCTGGATCTTGTAGCCCTCCTGGGCCTTGCCCTGCCAGCTCTGGGCGATGCGGGTGACGTCCTTCTTCAGGTCGCTCAGCATCTGCTCGATGCGGCCGGCCGAGGCCTTGACCTCTTCGGCGGCGTTGTGAACGGTCTGGAAGTTGACGAGAATGTGGTCGGACACGTTGTCTCCCTTGACGAGGGTGCGGAGCGTCCCGCGGTCAGTCGCGGACACCCCGCCGAGCGGCGGTTCGGAACAGACCGGTGATCAGCGCGGGTGCGCCGATCAGCCCTGGGTGTTGGAGAACATCGCCTTCTGCTCTTCCTCGGTGGTCGCGTACTGCTTGGTGGTCGCCTCGATCGCGTGCTTGATCGCGGTCAGCGACTCCTTGAGCTTCCCGATGTCCTCGTTGACCCTGTTCTGCAGGTTCGTGTAGGCCGTCGCCGCCTGGCCCTGCCAGCCGACGGTGATGCCCGAAACCGTGCTGATCAGCTTGGCGCGCTCGCCCTCGATCTGGCCGATGGCCTGCTCGATCTTATTGGCGAAAGCCAGCATTTCCTGAGCAGTCATCGTGAACTGACCCTGAGCCATGCTCCACCGTCCCCCATGAGACAACAATTGCGTGTGCGGAGGGCCCCGGAGGACCCGACCGCCGCATCACAGGCGTGATGCCCAGCAGCACTGTAGTCGGCACACGCAGCTCGCCCAACACTGAGCACGGAGTAGTTACCAGACCATGACACTGCGGCCAATTCCGTTGCCGCGCTTGGCCGGTCAGGCGTTCTGCGGCTGCGCGGCGCTCTTCGCGGTGAGCGGCGGGCCCGCCGGCACCAGGTCCGACCACTCGTGCGGCACCGGCAGCGGCTGGAGGCCCTGGTAGCCCAACCGCGCCTGGTTGCCGCCGGTTTCGTCCTGCGGCGGCCCCGACTGCTGGCCCTGCTGCTGGTCCGGCGCCCCCGGGTTCGGGGTGCTCGCCGGCGGGGTCGGCGGCTTCGCCGCACCGCTCTGACCGGGCTGCGCGCCCGGCGTCGGGGTCGCACCGCGGCCGCCGTCGCCGTTCGCCGGAACGGCGTAACGCAGCCCGGTCTCGGTGATCAGGAAGTCGGTGCCGGAGCCGGCGGTGGTGTTGTTCAGCGCGCGGTAGAACAGGCCGTGACCCGGGGTCACGTACGCGGCGCCGGCGCCGTTGTTGTACGGCGCGGGGTACGAAGTCCCGGCCCAGACGCTGCGCTTGGGCGCCTTCCCGTCCTCGGCGACACCGTCGAAGGTGCTGCACACCACCAGCCGGGCGTCCTGGCGGTCCTGCCAGTTGTTCACCGGCGCACCGGACTTCAGCGGCCAGTCGGCCGCCGTGCCCGGCAGCGGGGTCTCGCTGCCCGACACGGACTGGTCGGCCGGGGTCATCTCGTCGCTGCGCGGCTTCTTGTCCTGGTCGTACTTGTAGAGCATCTGGAACGCCGGGTTCTGCCGGATCAGGTCCGCCTGGAACTGGGTGACCAGGAAGAGCCGGTCCTTGCCGACCACGTAGTTGCGGTCCTGGTAGTGCACCAGCCGGCCGATCCGGCGGTCGGCGGCGTTCCCCAGCTGCACGGTGGAGTTGGCGTTCTGGCTGTCCGCCGCCCCCTCGACCTGCGGGAAGGTGATCGGAGTCCCGGTGACCAGGGTCTCCAGCCAGTCCCGCTTCACCCGCTGCGGCACCGCGTTGGGCCCGAAGACCGCGGTGATCAGCGACTTGCGCTCCTTGTCGTCCGACTGCGGGGAACCGATCTCGTGCTTGCGGCCCTGCGCGTCGACCAGGAAGACCTTCGGGCCCGTGGCGGCCTGCTGACCCGGCGCCGGCGCGGCGGAGACCTGCTGCTCGTCGGCCTGCTGCACCAGCATCAGCTGGTCCTGGCCGAGCTTCCGGTCCTTGGCCGCGAGCGCCGCCGCGTCCGCGCCCGCCGCCACGAACACCGCCTGGTTGACGGTCTCCTGCTTCTCGTCCGAGCCCGGGCGGTCGCACACCGTCCACTTCATCGACTGGCTCGCGTTGTCCTTGCTCGGCAACTTGTCCGGCGCGTACGGGATGCCGATGGTCGGACCGTGGTTCGGGTAGCGGTCGAGCACCCCGTCGTCGACCACCACGACCTTGGCCTCGGCGGGCAGCACCAGCCGCGCCGAGGACATGTTGAGCACCTGGTGCAGCCGCTTGGTCTTGCCGTCCGGGTCGGTCAGCACCACGTACCGGGTGGTCGACTGCTTGCCCTGGATGATGTTCTTGCCGTCGTCCCACTTCAGCGGGGCACTGGGCTTGAACACCCCCCAGACCCCGAACCCGGCCACGGCCACCGCGCCGACCAGGATGCTCGGGAGCACCGCCTTCACCGGACGCGGCGCGTCCTCGTCGCTCCCGCCGCCGGAGGGCAGCAGGAAGGCCCCCACCGTCCGCTTGCGCGCGAAGGTGTAGGCGTTGAGCTCGTCCCGGCGCGATGCCATCCTCGTCGTCCCCCTAGTCAGACGTTGTCGGACGTGTCAGACCGACCTGCCCCGTGGTCCACCCGCCGGGCGCGAACCGGCGCGAACCCTCTACGATGCGGCAGCAGACGGTGAGTACGGTACGGGTACGGTCCGCGAACCAGCCAGCCGGGCCGCGACAACGGATCAGAGAGGGCCACCGGGGGATGCCAAGCCAGACCGCTCCAGGACGCCGCCGCAGCGTGGGCGGCGGGAGGTCGCGCCGGTCCGGCCGGGCGCAGCAAGGCGGCCCGGCCGCCGAGCCGGGGCCCGTCCGACCCCAGCCGGACGCGGGTGGCGGCGGCGCCGTCCAGGTCCGCGTCAACCCCCGACCCGGGCTGCTCGGCGGGCGGCTGAAACTCCAACAGCTCGTCCTGGTCGAGGTCGCGGTGGCCCTGGTCGCGATCGGCTGGACCATCAGCCGCCCGGTCGCGGCCGGCTTCGGCGCGGTCGCGCTGGTACTGCTCGTCCTCGCCGCCGTCCCGGTGCGCGGCCGGACCGTCCCCGAGCTGCTGCGGGTCCGATCCGCCCTCAAGTCCCGCCGCAAGCAGGCCCGTACGCTGCTGCCGCCGGCCGGCACCGACCCGGCCCTGGCGCCGGCGCTGGAGCTCGAACCGGGGCTGCGCACCTGCACCCACGCCACCGAGGCCGAGTTCGGCGGCCGCCCGGTGCGCCGCGAGACCGGCATGGTCGGCGACGGCACCTTCCTCAGCTCGGTGCTGCTCGTCCAGGCGAAGGACCAGCCGCTGCGCCCGGTGCGCACCGCCCTGCCGCTGCCGCTGGACGTGATCTGCTCGGCGCTCACGGTGGACGACATCACCCTGGAGTCCGTGCAGCTGGTCCAGCACACCCAGCCCGCCCCGGCCCCGCACCTGCCCGAGCAGTCGCTGGCGGCCCGCGCCTACCGCGAGCTGCCGGACGGCACCTCCACCCCCGGGCTGCGGCTGACCTGGGTCGCCCTCAAGCTCGACCCGGAGCGCGCGGCGACCGCCGTCCGCGCCCGCGGCGGCGGCGAGGAGGGCGCCCGCAAGGCGCTGCAGCGGGTGACCGACCAGCTGGCCGGACGGCTCAACAGCGCCGGGTTCAACGCGACCGTGCTGGACGAGCGCGAGCTGATCGCCGCCCTGTCCATCTCCGCCTGCGCCAACCCGATCGCGACGGCCGGCCGCCAGGGCACCGGCAGCGGCGGCGGCGGCACCCGCCGCACCCAGGAGGGCAACCGGTTCTGGCGGATCGACGACCGCTGGCACACCACCTACTGGATCTCCCGCTGGCCGCAGCTGAGCCGCCCCGGCGGCTCGCCCGGCCGGATCGCCGCGCCGGACCTGGTCAACCTGATCACCGGCACCCCGGCCCTGGCCAGCACCTTCAGCCTGACCGCCGGACACGGCACCGGCGGCTCGGTGACCGTCAGCGGACACCTGCGGGTGACCGGGCGCAGCGAGAGCGAGGTCGGCCAGGCCGGCCGCCAGGTGGAGACCCGGGCGCAGAGCGCGGGCCTCGGCCTCGTCCGCCTCGACCTGGAGCAGGCCCCCGGCATGCTCGCCACCCTGCCGCTGGGAGGAGCGTCCTGATGGCGTACCAGACCTATCCCGCCCTCGGCCCGCAGCCCGGCGCCGAGCAGCGCCGGACCCGGCCGCGGATCCTGCCCGGCTTCGGGCTGCGCGGCCCGCGCCGGGAGAAGCACGTGCTCGAACCCGCCGACCTCGCCGCGCTGGCCTTCCCGGTCGGCGACGACGGCGTGGTCATCGGCGTCGACCCGCAGGGGCTGCCCGCGGTGCTCGGCCTCTTCCGCCCCAGTGCGTACGACCTGGTGCTGGTCGGCGGCATGTGGACGGCGCAGGTCATCGCCCTGCGCGCGGCCGCGATCGGCGCCCGGGTCGTGGTGGAGACCGCCCGCGGGCAGCTGTGGGGACCGCTGGCGCAGGCCGCCGGCGGCGGACAGCCGTGCGTGACGGTCCACCAGGTCGGCCGGCTCGGGCCGCAGGGCGCCTCGGTGGCCTCACCCGTCCTGGTGGTGCGTGACCTCGGCGCCCGTCCGCCGCGCAGCCGGCTCTCCGCCGCGCCCTGGCAGACCACCCTGACGCTGCTGCCGTACCTGGGGCCGAACGCCTCCCGGGTGCTCAACGCCGCCGACCTGGTCGGTGTGCAGCGGATCTCCCCTCAGGAGGCGGAACTGACCGGCCGGGTGCTGTCGCTCCCGCCGGAGGACGTGGCCACGCTGCCCACCCTCGGCGACGACCTCACCCTGTGGGCGACCCGGATGCGTCGCCAGTACGTACGGGCCGTGGCGGGGCAGGCGGAACAGCAGGTGCTCGGCGGCCCGCGCCGGATGGACTGAGCGGTGGCTCGCCGCACCCGGCGGGCCGCCGCGGAACCGAAGCCGCCTTCAGCAGGGGTTGCCGTACGGCCTAGTCTTTGATGCGGCAACGGCACCGCTGAACAAGCGGCGGCGAACACGAGGGAGCCAGAGTGAGCAGCGATCGGGACGGCGTCTACGTCGGCGACAACGCGGCAGAGGACGACGACGACTGGTCGGACGCGCCTGACTACACTCCCCCGTCCTGGTACGTGCAGACGGACGCCCCGGCGGTTCCGGTGAGCCCGTCCGCCGGGCCGGCCGACGCGCCCGCGCAGGTGCCCGCGCCCGCGCCCGCGCCCGCCGCGGAGGCGGCGCACCCGGCTGCCCCGGTGGCGGCGCAGGCGCAGGCTCCGGTGCAGGCGCAGGCTCCGGTCCCGCACCAGGCGCCGGCCCCGACGGCCGCGCCGGTTCCGGCCCCGGTCCCGACTCCGGTGGCCGAGGTCGCGCCGACCGCCGTGCCGGCCCCTGCCCCGGCACCCGTCCCGGCCACGGCGCCGGCCCCCGCACCCGTCGCGCCGGTGCCCCCGGTGCCGCCCGTGCAGGCCGAGGCCCAGCACGTCCCGTTCCCGACGGCCACCCCGTCGGCCTCCGCCGCCCCGCAGCAGCCGCAGGCCGCCGCCCCGGCCTGGCCGGCCGCGGAGGCCCCGGCACAGCAGCCCGCGCCCCAGCCGTACCCGGCGGCCCCGGCACCCACCGCGACCGCGCAGCCGGGGCAGCCCGTCCCGCCGCAGTCCTACGCGCAGCCGCCCGCCCAGCCGCTCCCGCCGCAGAGCCCGCAGGGCTTGCAGGGCCCGCAGCACCCCCAGGAGCAGCCGGCCGCCTGGGACCCGCAGGCCGCGTGGGCGGCCCAGCAGGCGGCGGCCCAGGCCCAGCAGGCCCCCGTCGCCCAGCAGCAGCCCGCTCCGGCCCCGCAGGCCGGCCCGCTGGACCCGCGCCAGGGCGGCTGGCCGCAGCCCGCCGCGTACCAGCAGCCCGGCCAGCCCCTGCCGGGCCAGCCCCAGCCCGGCCAGCCGCTCCCCGGCCAGCCGCTCCCGGGCCAGCCCGTCCAGCCGCAGCAGACGCAGCAGCCGGGCCCCGCGCAGCCGTGGCAGCAGCAGCCGCAGGCGCAGCAGCCCGCCGCCTTCCAGCAGGCCGCCGCCCCGCAGCAGACCGCGCACGGCGCGCCGCTCGGCTACACGGCCGCCGTCGAGCTGTCCTCGGACCGGCTGCTGCGCAGCCAGCCCAAGCAGCAGCGCCAGCAGCCGCGGTTCCAGTTCGGCGGCAAGGCCGCGGCGGCCGAGAAGGCCCGCAGGCTGGAGATCATCCGTACGCCGGTGCTGAGCTGCTACCGGATCGCCGTGATCAGCCTCAAGGGCGGGGTCGGCAAGACGACGACCACCACCGCGCTCGGCGCGACCCTGGCCAGCGAGCGCCAGGACAAGGTGATCGCGATCGACGCCAACCCGGACGCGGGCACCCTGGGCCGCCGGGTCAAGCGCCAGACCGGCGCGACCATCCGCGACCTGGTCACGGCCATCCCGCATCTGCGCAGCTACATGGACATCCGTCAGTTCACCTCGCAGGACCTGAACTCGGGCCTGGAGATCCTGGCGAACGACGTCGACCCGGCGGTCTCCACCACGTTCAACGACTCGGACTACCGCCAGGTCATCGACGTGCTGGGCCGCCAGTACCCGATCATCCTGACCGACTCCGGCACCGGCCTGCTCTACAGCGCGATGCGCGGGGTGCTGGACCTGGCCGACCAGCTGATCATCGTCTCCACCCCCAGCGTGGACGGCGCCTCCAGCGCCTCGACCACCCTGGACTGGCTGTCCGCGCACGGCTACGCGGACCTGGTCCAGCGCAGCATCACGGTGGTCTCCGGGGTGCGCGAGACCAGCAAGATGATCAAGGTCGAGGACATCGTCGCGCACTTCCAGACCCGCTGCCGAGGCGTGGTCGTGGTGCCGTTCGACGAGAGCCTGGCGGCCGGCGCCGAGGTCAACCTCGACATGATGCGGCCCAAGGTCCGCGAGGCGTACTTCGAACTGGCCACCCTGGTCGGCGAGGACATCGCCCGGGCCCAGCAGGCCGCCGCCCAGCAGTCCGCCTGGCAGCAGCCGCAGGCCCCGCAGCCGCAGCCCTACCAGGGCCAGGCCGCGCAGGCCCCGCAGCCCGCCCCCGGCGCGCCCTGGGGGCCACAGCAGGGCACGCCACGGCCGGGTTACGACTACGACTGCTACCAGGTCGGCCAGGGCCAGCCTCCGGCACCCGCACCGGACGGCTACCAGCCTCCGCCGCCGCCGCCCGGCTACGGCTACCCGCCCGGCCAGGGCCAGCCCCCCGCGCCCGCGCCGCCGGCCGCACCGGAGGGCTACCAGCCGCCGCCCGGCTACGGCTACCCGCCGCAGGCACCGCGGCAGTGACGGAACGGGAAGGGCCCGCCGGCACCAGGTCGGCGGGCCCTTCCGGCGTCCCCGGGGCTCGGAACCCCGTCGACGCCGCTAGCGCGCTCAGGCGCCGTCGGTCAGCTCGCGGGCACGCTTGACGTCGTCGGCCATCCGGTCCAGCAGCGCCTCGATGGAGTCGAACTTCTCCATCCCGCGCAGGTAGACCAGGAAGTCCACCGCGACGTGCAGCCCGTACAGGTCCAGGCCGACCCGGTCGATGGCGTAGGCCTCGACGGTGCGGGCGGTGCCGTCGAAGGTCGGGTTGGTGCCGACCGAGATCGCGGCCGGCATCCTCTCGCCGTCGGCGGTCAGCCAGCCCGCGTACACGCCGTCCGCCGGGACAGCGCTGTGCGGGACGGTCTCGACGTTGGCGGTCGGGAAGCCCAGCTCGCGGCCGCGCTGCGCGCCGCGCACCACCTCGCCCTCGACCCGGTGCGGGCGGCCCAGCACCTCGTTGGCGCCCGCCATGTCCCCGGCCTCGACCAGCCGGCGGGTCAGGCTGGAGGAGAACGGCTCGCCGTCCCCGGCCGTGCCGCACACCTGCAGGTCGACCACCTCGACCTCGAAGTCGTCCGCCCGGCCCAGCTCCGTGAGCAACGCCACGTCCCCCGCGGCCCGGTGCCCGAAGCGGAAGTTGGGTCCCTCGATGACGACCCGCGCGTGCAGCGCGTCCACCAGGACCTGCCGGACGAAGGTCTCCGGGGACTCCTTCGAGAACTCGGTGGTGAACGGCAGCACCAGCACCGCGTCCACGCCGAGCTCCGCGATCAGCTCGGCCCGACGCGGGTGCGGGGCGAGCAGCGGCGGGTGGCTGCCCGGGCGGATCACCTCGCGCGGGTGCGGGTCGAAGGTCACCACGACCGAGGGGAGGCCGAGTTCGCGGGCACGCTCGACCGCCTGCCCGATGATCAGCTGATGCCCGCGGTGCACCCCGTCGAACGAGCCGATGGTGACGACGCTGCGTCCCCAGTCACCGGGGATCTCCTCCAGGCCACGCCAGCGCTGCACCCGAACCGCTCCTTGTTCCGTACGGCGCGTACCCTCTGTACGCTCAAACGCTCAAAACCCGAACCCCTATAGCGTGCCATGCGCCTGCCCCGGCTCAGGCACCGGAATACGGGTTGAGCGCACCGGCGGCCGTACGGCCCGGTCCGGCGCCGTGCGTTCCGCCTCCGCGGCGGCGTACTGCGGGTCCCGGCCGGCCGCCGTCAGGGCCCGCATCCGGGCCAGCCGAGGGCCCTCCGGCGCGGCCGGGGCGGCGTCGCTCGGCCACCGGACGAGCAGCCGGGCGAAGGCCGCGGAGTGCCCGGCGCAGCGCACCAGCAGCCCGTCGGCGTCCGCCAGCGCGGTCGTCGTCCGGGCCAGCACCGCGCGGGCCCGGGCCGGCTTCTCGGCCGCGCAGTGCTCGGCCAGCCGCTCCACGACGGCGGTCAGCACCGCCGGGTCGGTCTCGGTGGCGAGCAGGGTGTCCAGCAGTTCGCAGCGCAGCGCGTCCGCCGCCGGGTCGGCCACCGGGACGGACAGCACCTCGGCGAACGGCCGCCGCACCGCCGCCGCACCGGCGGCCAGCGCGGCGCCGAGCAGCACCCGCAGCTCCAGCCGGTCGGCCGGGCCGGCGCCGGACGCGCGCGCCAGCCGGCGGCCGAGGTAGTCGACGGCGACCGGACCGGCCAGTCCCGGGTGCGCGGCCAGCAGCCGGGCGGCCAGTTCGGTACCCCGCCGCACGGCCACCGGCGCCGAGGCGTCGGCCAGCACCCGCAGCGTCTCGGCGGCGGCCGGGTCGGGCGCGGCCAGCCGGTCGGCGAGCGCGGCCAGGACGGGCCCCGGGTCGCTCTCCAGGGCCGGGGCGAGCGCGCTCGGGGTGAGGAAGGCGTCGCCGCCCGCCCGGTGCAGCGCGAGCGCGGCTGGCAGGTACTCGGCCCGGGTCGCCGGGTCGCCGACCAGCAGCGCCAGCGCCGCGCCGTGCAGGCCGGGCTCGTCCTCGCGGGCGAGCAGGGTCAGCGCGGCGAAACGCAGCAGGTCCGCCGCGGCACCGGTCGCGTACGGGGCGGTCCGCAATGCGTGCGCGGCCGCGGCGACGTGCCGCTCGGGCCGCGGGTCGTGGCTCCAGCGGTCCACCGCGCGGCAGAGCGCGGACGGCTCCTCGGCGGCGAGCACGGTGAGCAGCGCGTCCGCCCTCGGGTGCGCGGCGTCGGCCAGCGCGTCGACCAACTCGTCCAGGGCGAACCACCGGTGGGTGTACAGCAGGTCGTGCGCGAGGTCGGCGACGCCGGGGCACCCGTGGGCGCCCGGGCGGCCCGGCAGCCCGCGCGGGTCCTCGAACCAGGCGCAGAGCAGGGGGAACACCGTGACAGGGTCGCTCCGCAGCCGCCCGGCCACCGCGGCGAGGTAGCGCCGGCCGGGGCCGTCGGCGACCACCAGCCTTCGCAACAGGTCGAGTTCGGCCTCGACCGGCAAGCCGAGGCCGGCCCAGAACGCCGGGCCGAAGGAGCCGAGCCCGGCGGCCGGGAGCACCGCCGCCCCGCCTGCCGCGCCACCCGCCGCAGCGGCCCGCTCGGCGATCCGGCCGGCCAACTGGTCGAGCAGCGCCCGGTGTTCGACCGGTTCGGGGCTGGCGGCCAGGCCGGCGGTGAGCAGCCGGGCCGCCCACCAGGCGGGGTCGCTGCCGGGCGGGCGCAGGTCCAGTGCGCGCCAGATCCGGTGCAGCCACGGGTCCAGCGCGGGGGCTCCCCAGGTCTCGCCCACCCGGCGCAGCGCGGCGGCGACCGGGCCGATCCGGTGCCGCGGGACGGAGTTCGCCCCGGCGGCCCGGCCGCGCTCCGCCGGCGCCCCGGCGGGCGACGGGGGCGTGTCCGCGGCCTCGCCGAGCAGCAGCCGCAGCGCCGCGTCCAGGTCCAGGTGCAGGCCCTGCAGCCAGTCGGCGAACTCCCCGTGCGCGAACCGGAATCCAGGCCCGGCGGGAACGAACAGGCCCTCGGCGAGCACCGCCGTGGCCCAGCCGCCGTCGACCGGGAACAGCTCCTCGAAGCCGGCCCGGTCCAGGCCGCCGGGCTCGCTGCCGAGCATCCGCCGGGCCGCCTCGTGCACCCGGCCCGCCACGGCCGCCGCCAGTCGGCGCACCCGCCCGTGGCGCGGTCCCTGCGGCCGGGCCGCACTCCGGCGGTGCGCGCCGGGGCGGCGCGGCCGGCCGCCATCGGCCAGCCGCTGGGCCACCCGCAGGCAGCGCAGGTCCAGGAAGGCGCCGAACAGCTCGCCCCGGCGCACCGGCCCGTCGCGCAGCCCCTCGGCCCACAGCTCCCCGGCCAGCCGGACGGCCAGCGGGTGCCGGGCGTCCTCGGCGGCGGCCGGGCGGCCGGGCGGCAGCCCGTACCGGCGGCGCACCCGCTCGGCGGCCTCGACCGGCAGCGGACCGAGCCGCTGCCCGGCCAGGCTCGGCGCGCCCGGGCCGCCGCCGTCCATCCGGACGGTGGGGGCGCTGCTGAGGTCCCCGTCCGGGAGCGGCTCCCCGGCGCGCTCCGCGCCCGCCGTGCCGCTGCCCCAGGTCTCGGCCGCCAGCCGCTCCCAGAGCTCCTCGCCGCAGGCTGTCACCAGCCGTGCCCCGCAGCCCGTCAGCCACTGCCCGGCGCCGCGCAGCCAGCGGGCGTCCAGCCGCGCCGGGGCCTCCTCCGGGCCGTCCAGCACGACCAGCAGCGGCCGTCCGGCCGCCGCGCACAGCGCCGCGACCGGCTCGGGCGCCGGTGCCGGGATCTCCAGCCCGGCCGCCGCCGCGGCCAGCGCCCGCTCCACCGGTTCGGCCAGCGAGCGGTCCTCGGCACGCAGGTCGGCGCCGCGCAGCCAGAGGGTGGGCAGCGGACGGGCGGCGCCGGAACGGCGGGCGGCCAGCGCGGCCAGTTCGGTGGAGCGCCCGCTGCCGGGGGCGCCGACCAGCGCGGTCACGGTCGCGGCCGGCTCGTCCCCGGTCAGGCCGTCCGGCCGGTCCACCCGGTCGGCGGCCAGTGCGGCCACCCGGCCCGGTCCGGCCCCGGCGCCGGCCAGTTGGGCCGCAGCCAGCCTCAGCACCCCGGCCAGGTTGAGCGCCGGGCCGTACGCGGGCACGGCCGCCGCATTGCGCGCCAGCAGCCCGGCCAGCGCCTCGGCGACCTCCACCGCCCCGCCCGCGACCGCCACCGCCGGCAGCGCCCCGCCGTGCTGCGGGCCCCGGACGGCGGGCGCGGCCAGCGCGACCACCGCCCCGCTGCGGGCGTCCAGCACCGGCGAGCCGGCCGGCACGGTGACGCCGCCGACCACCGGCACGTCCAGCAGCAGCACCCCGCCCAGCCGGTGCCCGCCGTACCCCGCGCCGGTGACCCCGAGCAGCCCGCAGCGCAGCACGACCGCCCGGCCGTCGTCGCCCGCCAGCGCCGGCAGCAGCACCTCGTGCCCGCCCCCGACGGCGGCCGCCGGCAGCGGGGGCACCGGCAGCCCGCCGACCGCGTCGGTGCGCAGCAGCGCGAGCCCGTGCTCGGGCAGCGGCAGGACGGCGTCCGGGCCGAGCACCCGGGTCTGCCCGCCGGGGGTGTGCAGGACGACGCGGTCCAGCCCGGCCACGCTCTCGTGCGCGGTGAGCACCCCGCCCTGCGGGTCGGCGACGAACCCTAAGCCGTGCAGCCGCCCGTTGAGGTCGCGGATCCGCAGCAGGTACCGCCCCGGATCGCCCTCCGGAAACCCCGACATGAATGCCCCTTCGACCGTCGCTCGCTCACCGCCGGGAGCCTGCCCGCCGGGGCGGCGCGCCGACCGCGCCCACGCCGCTCACCACGGGCGTTCACCTCGTGCGCTCCCTCGTGCGGGTGATCCGGTCCGACCGGAGGGTCCCCCGGAACGGGAAATCCCCGCCGGGAGTCCCGGCGGGGATGTCGCGCAGTACTGGAGCTGCGGGCGGCGGCGGGGCCGCGGGCGACGGTGGGGCCGCGGGCGGCGGTGGGCCGTCAGCCGACGAAGACCGCGACCGGCTTCGCCTGCCCGCCCTTCTCCTCGACCAGGGCGAGGAAGCGCCCGTCCGGGCCGAACACCGCGATCGGCCCGTCCACGCCCAGCCCGGGCGCCTTGAGCCGCGCGCCGTGCGACAGCTTCTGCGCCGAGGCCTCGTCCAGGTCCCAGCGCGGGAAGGCGGCCGCCGCGGCCTCCGCGATCGGCAGCACCTCCAGGCCCGTGGCGGAGTCGCCGGTGACCGCCTCCTCCAGCTGTTCCAGGGTGCGCGCCGACTCCACCCCGTACGGCCCGACCTTGGTGCGCCGCAGCGCGGTCAGGTGCCCGCCGACGCCCAGCCCGGCGCCGAGATCCCGGGCCAGCGCCCGGATGTAGGTGCCGGAGGAGCACTCGACGGTCACGTCCAGGTCGATCACCGGCGTGCCGTCCTCGGCGACCGCCGCGCGCTGGTCGTGCACGGTGAAGGAGTGGATCGTGGTCGGCCGGGCCGCGAGCTCGAAGTCCTCGCCCTCGCGCACCCGGGCGTACGAGCGCTTGCCGTCGATCTTGATCGCGCTGACCTTCGACGGCACCTGCATGATCTCGCCGGTGAGCGCCGCGATCCCGGCGTCGATCGCCTCCCGGGTGACGGCGTCGGCCGGGGTCGAGGCGGTGACCTCGCCCTCCCGGTCGTCGGTGACGGTGGTCTGGCCGAGCCGGACGGTCGCCTCGTACGTCTTGGCGGTGAGCATCAGGTGGCCGAGCAGCCGGGTGGCCCGCTCGACGCCGATCACCAGCACGCCGGTGGCCATCGGGTCCAAGGTGCCCGCGTGCCCGACCTTCCGGGTCCCGGCCAGCCACCGCAGCTTGGCGACGACCCCGTGGGAGGTGATGCCCTCGGGCTTGTCGACGATCACCAGGCCGTCCGGGCCGGTGCCTTTGCGCTTCATCGAGTTCTTTCTCTGAAAACTTCGGAATACGTCAGCAGGTGGTCAACGTACCGGGCGCAGTGCGCACCGGAACCGCTCGACCACGGCGGCCACGTCCTCCCGGACGCTGAATCCGGCCGCGTAGACGTGCCCCCCGCCGCCCAGTTCGGCACAGGCCGCGGCGACGTCCACCGCGCCCTTGGAGCGCGAGGAGCCGCGCAGCGTGCCGTCCGGGTCCTGCTTGAGCACCAGCGCCACCTCGGCCTCGGCCGGGCGGCGCACGATGTCGATCAGCCCCTCGATCTCCTCGACCGTGACGCTGAACAGCGCCAGGTCCTGGTACGGCACCCAGGTCCACACCAGGCCGAGGCCGTCGGCCGCGTCCGGCTCGTAGACGGCCCGGTCGAGCGCGCCCGCGAGCACCTTGAGGTACCCGAAGGAGGAGGTGTCCCACAGCTGCCGGGAGATCAGGTCGTGCCGGATGCCGGTGGCCAGCAGCCGCCCGGCGAGTTCGTGGGTGGCGGGCGTGGTCGCCCGGTACTTGAACGAGCCGGTGTCGGTGGCGACGCCGGTGTAGAGGCAGGCGGCCAGGTCCCGGTCGAGCTCGACGCCGAGCCGGCGCAGCAGTTCGTCGACCAGGACGGCGGTGGCCGGCGCGGTCGGGTCGATCAGCTGGTGGGTGCCGAAGCCCGGGTTGGAGGCGTGGTGGTCGAACACCACCAGGACGGGCGCGGCGAAGGCCTTGTCGTGCAGCAGGCCGAGCCGGCTCTCCGCGGCCACGTCGAAGCACAGCACCAGCTCGGGCACGTCCGGCACCTCGGCGGCCGGCACGATCAGCTCCTGGCCGGGCAGGAAGGCCAGCGACTCGGGCACGACCTGCGGGTCGTCGCCGAAGGAGACCCGCACCTGCTTGCCGAGCGCGCGCAGCGCCAGCGCCGCCGCCAGCGAGGAGCCGAGCGCGTCGCCGTCCGGGCAGATGTGGCAGATCAGGTCGATCGAGCGGGCCCGCCCGATCTCCGCCACCACCTGCTGCCAGACCAGCTCGAACCCGCTCTCCTCGGCGCGCGGCCCCGGGAGCGCCGCGAGGGCACCCTCCACCGTGATGGTGGAGGGCGCCCCCGTGGTCGATCCGGTTCGCGAGGCGGCCTTCGCCGGCTCACCCGCCATGACTACTCGTCCTCGTCGTCACGCTCGGACGCCGGGACCCGGTACGGGTCCGCGTCGCCGGCGTAGGTCGCCCCGGCGGCCTGGGTGCGCACCTCGGCGTCGGAGTGCCGGGCGCGGTCGAGCAGGTCGTCGATGTTCCGGGCGTTGTCCGGCAGCGCGTCCGCGACGAAGGTCAGCGTCGGGGTGAAGCGCACCCCGATCTTGCCGACCTCGGAGCGGATGACGCCCTTGGCGCTCTCCAGCGCGGCCGCGGTGGCCTGGCGCTCGGTCTCGTCACCGAAGACGGTGTAGAAGACGGTGGCCTCGCGCAGGTCGCCGGTCACCCGCGTGTCGGTGATGGTCACGAACCCCAGCCGGGGGTCCTTGATCCGCCGCTCCAGGGTCTGGGCGACGACCACCTGGATGCGGTCGGCGAGCTTGCGCGCCCTTGCGGTGTCGGTCACGTTGCCTCCTCGTGCAGTGGGCCCGGTACCCGGGCGAGCTGCGCACCCGTCGGGGCCCAAGCCCCAAAGTACCGGCCCGCGCCCGGCCTTGCGGGCGCTCTCGGTCCTGATCTGTGTGAGAACGGCGACTTCCGCCGACCGGCTCCACAGCTCTCATTCGTCGTCGTCGTTGTGGTACCTCCTCCTCGCGGAGAGGAGTTGCACCTCGGGGCGGCCGGCGACCAACCGCTCACAGCTGTCCAGGACCTCGGTGACGTACCCGGCTTCGCCGGCCACCACCGCGAGGCCGATCTCGGCCCGGCGGTGCAGATCCTGGTTCCCGGTCTCGGCAGCGCACACGCTGTACTTGCGCTGCAGTTCGGCCACGATGGGCCGCACGATCGAACGCTTCTCCTTGAGCGAGTGGACGTCGCCCAGCAGCAGGTCGAAGGTGAGTGTTCCCACGAACATGTGTGACAGGTCTCGCCGACCTGGAAGGCCTCGGGGGGCAGCCCGGAACGGGCTGACGCCGCTACGTCTGAACTACCCCGGACCCTACACAGCGAGACCGGGGCCGGTCGACGGAAATACCACCCGTCGACCGGCCCCGGCTGACACCGACTAGGCGCGCGGCTTCTCGCGCATCTCGTAGGTCTCGATGATGTCCTCGACCTTGATGTCGTTGAACGACCCCAGGGTGACACCGGCCTCGAAGCCCTCGCGGACCTCGGTCGCGTCGTCCTTGAAGCGGCGCAGACCCTCGATGGTGAGGGCTTCCGCCACGACCTTGCCGTCGCGCAGCAGGCGGGCCTTGGCGTTGCGGCGGATGATGCCGTCGCGGACCAGGACACCGGCGATGTTGCCGAACTTGGAGGAGCGGAAGACCTCGCGGATCTCCGCGGCGCCGAGGCGCACCTCCTCGTACTCCGGCTTGAGCTTGCCCTTGAGGGCGTTCTCGATCTCCTCGATCGCCTGGTAGATGACCGAGTAGTACCGGACGTCCACGCCTTCCTTGTCGGCCGCGGTACGCGCACGGCCTTCGGCGCGCACGTTGAAGCCGATGATGATGGCGTCCGAGCCCATCGCCAGGTCCACGTCGGACTCGGTGATGGCACCCACACCGCGGTGCAGGACCCGGAGTTCGACCTCCTCGCCCACGTCCAGCTTGACGAGGGCGTCCTCAAGGGCCTCGACCGAACCGGAGACGTCACCCTTGATGATGAGGTTGAGCTGCTCGATGGAGCCGGCGGCGATGGCCTTGTCCAGGTCCTCCAGGGACACCCGGACCCGACGCTGCGCGAAGGCGGCGTTGCGGTCGCGGGCCGAGCGCTTCTCGGCGATCTGGCGGGCGGTGCGGTCCTCGTCGACGACGATGAAGCTGTCGCCGGCGCGGGGCACCGAGGTCAGACCGAGCAGCAGCACCGGGCGGGACGGGCCGGCCTCGGCGAGGCTGTTGCCGTTCTCGTCCAGCATGGCGCGGACGCGGCCGTAGGCGTCGCCCACGACGATCGAGTCACCGACGCGGAGGGTACCGCGCTGGACCAGGACGGTCGCCATGGCGCCGCGGCCCTTGTCCAGGTGGGCTTCGATCGCAATACCCTGCGCGTCCTGCTCGGGGTTGGCCCGCAGGTCCAGCGAGGCGTCCGCGGTCAGGACCACGGCCTCCAGCAGCTGGTCGATGTGCAGGCCCTGGCGCGCGGAGATGTCGACGAACATGGTGTCGCCGCCGTACTCCTCGGCCACCAGGCCGAACTCGGTCAGCTGACCGCGGACCTTGGTCGGGTCGGCGCCCTCGACGTCGATCTTGTTGACGGCGACCACGATCGGCACACCCGCGGCCTTGGCGTGGTTCAGCGCCTCGACCGTCTGCGGCATGACACCGTCGTTGGCCGCGACCACCAGGATCGCGATGTCGGTGGACTTGGCACCACGGGCACGCATGGCGGAGAACGCCTCGTGACCCGGGGTGTCGAGGAAGGTGATCGGACGCTGCTCGCCGTTCACCTCGGTGACCACCTGGTAGGCACCGATGTGCTGGGTGATGCCACCGGCCTCGCCGGCCACCACGTTGGACTTGCGGATGGCGTCCAGCAGGCGGGTCTTACCGTGGTCGACGTGACCCATGACGGTGACGACCGGCGGGCGCGGGGCCAGCTGGTCCTCGTCGCCCTCGTTGGCACCGAAGTCGATGTCGAACGACTCCAGCAGCTCGCGGTCCTCGTCGTCCCGGCTGACGATCTCCAGCTGGAAGCCCATCTCGCCGGCCAGCAGCTCAAGGGTCGCGTCGGAGACCGACTGGGTCGCGGTGACCATCTCACCGAGGTTGAACATGACGGAGACGAGCGCGGCCGGGTTGGCGTTGATCTTCTCCGCGAAGTCCATCAGCGAGGCGCCGCTCGACAGGCGAACGGTCTGGCCGTTGCCGCGAGGCAGCATCACACCGCCGACGGACGGGGCCTGCATGGCCTCGTACTCCTGGCGCTTCGCCCGCTTCGACTTGCGACCGCGCGCCGGGCGACCGCCCGGGCCACGACCGAAGGCGCCCTGCGTGCCACCACGGGCACCCGGGCCGCCGGGACGACCGCCGAAGCCGCCGGGACGCGGGCCGAAGCCGCCGCCGCCACCCGGGGCACCGCCACCGGGACGCGGACCGCCGAAGCCGCCGCCACCGGCCGGACGCGAGCCCGGACCGGCCGGACGACCCTGGAAGCCCGGACGGGCGCCACCGGCACCCGGACCACCCGGACGGCCACCGGGGCCACCCGGACCACGGCCACCGGGACCCGGACGCGGGCCGGCCGGACGCTGCGGCATCATGCCCGGGTTCGGGCGCGGCATGCCGGACGGGGTCGGGCCGCCGGGACGCGGCGCGGCCGGACGCGGCATGCCGTCGGGACGCGGACGGTCGCCACCCGGACGGGGAGCGCCGGCACCCGGGGCACCGGCCGGACGCGGACGGTCGCCACCCGGACGGGGGGCACCCGCACCGGGACCACCCGGACGCGGAGCACCCGGACGGGGAGCACCGGCACCCGGGGCACCGGCGGGACGCGGACGGTCGCCACCCGGACGGGGGGCACCGGCACCGGGACCACCGGCCGGACGCGGACGGTCGCCACCCTGGGCGCCCTGGCGGCGGTCGCCGGGGCGACCCATGCCGGTGGCGCTGCCCGAGGTGAACGGGTTGTTGCCCGGACGCGGGCCGGCCGGACGGGGGCCCGGACGGGCGCCGCCGGAGGCCTGGCCGCTCGGGCGCGGGGCCTGGGCGGCGGGACGCGGGGCGTCACCGGCCGGAGCCGGCGAGGAGAACTCGGCCGCGGGCGCGGCCGGGGCCGCCGGAGCCGCCGGGGCGGCGGGACGCGCGGCCGGGCGCGGGCCCGGAGTCGGCGCACCCGGACGCTGGGCAGCGGGGGCGGGGGCGGCCGGAGCGGCGGGAGCCGATCCGGCAGCGGGACCTGCGGTCTGTGCGGGGCGGGGACCAGGGGTCGCGCCAGGGCGCGGACCCGGGGTCGGAGCACCCGGCTTGGGTGCACCCGCGGCACCAGCCGCGGGCTGGGGCGCCGCGGGCTTCCGCGGGCCAGGCTTGGCAGCGCCACCACCGGTGGGGGCCACACCAAGCGCGTCAGTCAGCTTGCGCACGACCGGCGCCTCGATCGTCGAGGACGCCGAACGGACGAACTCACCGAGCTCGGTCAGCTTGGCCATGACGGCCTTGCTCTCCAAGCCAAGCTCCTTGGCGAGTTCGTAAACCCGGACCTTAGCCACTTCACTCCTGTCTATGAGTCCGGGGGTCTCGTCCGCCGGACTGTCGCTACTTCATGGGCGTACCCATCGCGTACTCATCGCGTACTCATCGAGTGCTCATCGCAATCTCGACCTACTTCCACATCGCGAGGTACCTGACTGGTGCACGGCGCGCGGCTTCCCGAACGCTGTGCTTGTTGCGGTGGTTCTTCCGCCGCGTGGAGCGGCGGTCGTCGCGGGAGGTGGCCCGCCTAAGAGGCTCCGCCTACCCGCTCCCCGATGAACTCGCGGAGCCGCTCCGTGTCGAGCGCGCCCTGGAGCCGGAAGGCCCGGGGGAACGCCCGACGGCGGACCGCGAGGTCGAGGCAGGCCGGTTCGGGGTGCAGGTGAGCGCCCCGGCCCGGCAGTGCGCCACGGGGATCGGGGACGCACTCGCCCTCGACCGCCGTGACACGCAACAGCTGGTGCTTGGCCGCTCGCTTGCGGCAGCCCACGCAGGTGCGTTCCGGGCGTGCTCGGACGTGCGTCCGGCCAGACGAAGGCAAGTCTACCCCTCCGAAGCGACATGGCGCCGCCCCGCAGATCCCGGGGGACCGGCGAGGACGGCTACGACAACACGCACGACCGGTCGGGCTATTCCCGGCCGCCGTCCTCCGACTGGCCCTCGGTGTCCGGCCGGATGTCGATCCGCCACCCCGTGAGACGGGCTGCCAGACGGGCGTTCTGCCCCTCCTTGCCGATCGCCAGCGACAGCTGGTAGTCCGGCACGATCACCCGGGCGGAACGCTGGGCGGCGTCCACGATCTCCACGCTGGTCACCCGCGCGGGGGACAGCGCCGCGGCGACCATCTCGCGGGGGTCCTCCGACCAGTCGACGATGTCGATCTTCTCGCCGTGCAGCTCGCCCATCACGGCGCGGACCCGGGAGCCCATCGGACCGATGCAGGCGCCCTTGGCGTTCAGCCCGGCCCGGCGGGACCAGACCGCGATCTTGGTGCGGTGGCCGGCCTCGCGGGCGATGGCGGCGATCTCCACGCTGCCGTCCGCGATCTCCGGGACCTCCAGCGCGAACAGCTTCTTCACCAGGTTGGGGTGGGTGCGCGACAGCGTCACCGAGGCCCCGCGGACCCCGCGGCGGACCGCCACCACGTAGCACTTCAGTCGGGTGCCGTGCCGGTAGTCCTCGCCCGGGACCTGCTCCTGCGGCGGCAGGATGGCCTCCAGCTTGCCGATGTCGACCAGCACGTTCTTCGGGTCGTTGCCCTGCTGGACGACACCGGTGACGATGTCGCCCTCCTTGCCCGCGTACTCGCCGAAGGTCTGGTCGTCGGCGGCGTCGCGCAGGCGCTGCATCATCACCTGGATGCCGATGCTGGACGCGATCCGGCCGAAACCGTTCGGGGTGTCGTCGAACTCCTTCGGCTCGACGCCCTCGTCCAGCTCCGTCGGGTCCTCCATGGCCCACACGGTGACGTGGCCGCTCTTGCGGTCCAGGTGCACCCGGGCGCGGCGGCGCGAGCCCTCGGTGCGGTGGTACGCGGTGAGGAGGGCGGACTCGATGGACTCGACCAGCAGGTCGAAGGGGATGTTCTTCTCGTTGACCAGCGTGCGCAGGGCACTCATGTCGATGTCCACGGCTACGCCTCCTCGTCTTTCGTCACGTTCGTCATGGTCGTACGGCACCCGGGGGTCACTCGGCGCCGTCGTCCCCCTCGTCGAAGTCGGCGGCCTCGTCCAGGAGCTTCTCGTCGTCCTTGCGGTTGAACTCGACCTGGACCCGTGCCCGGGCCACCTCGCCGTACTCCAGACGGCGCTCCTTCGGGCGGCCGCGCCCCTTCACCGGCTGCACCTCGACCAGCGCGCCGTCCTCGTCGGCCTCCAGCACCCGGGCGACGATCTCCCCGCCGTCGACCAGGTGGATCGCGGCCAGCCGGCCCTCGGCCCGCTGCCAGTGCCGGGGCAGCACCAGCGGACGCTCCGCACCCGGCGAGCCGACCTCCAGCAGGTAGGCGTCGTCCCCCATCAGGTCCGACTCGTCCAGGGCCTCGCCGACCACCCGGCTGAACTCGGCGATGGTGTCCATGTCCACGCCGCCGTCGGTGTCGACGTCGATCTGCACCTGCCGGCGGCTGCCCGCCTTGGTGACCCTGACGTCCTCCAGGTCCAGTCCGGCCTGTGCGGCCAGCGGCTCCAGCAACGCTCGCAGCCGGTCGGTGTGGGTGGTGCTCATCCGGGTGGACTCCTCGGCCGCGTCTGCTGTTGTCAGAAGGTCGCCCCGCGCCCTCGGCGCCACACCGGGTCACGGCAGCTCGGCCCAAAGCCTAGCCGGTGAAGCCCCCAACCACCGATTCCGGACCACCCCCGACCGCTCGCACGCCACCCACTGCGAGCAAGCTCACACGCGCCCACCCGGGGCCCGGTGTACCCGAACCGGGCCACGGAACGTGGGGATTCTGTAATCATTCACGCCAACGAGGTCCGGCGGGGAGGCCGTCCTCCCGTACACGCCCCGGAGTGACCCCGATGCAGCCGCACAGCCGACGGACCTTCCTGGCCCTCGGACTGCTCACCCTCACCGCCTGCACCGCCGACCACACCGGCCCCGCCTCCGGCACCGGGGGCCTGCGCCCCGACCCGGACACCCCCGTCCGCCTCCGCGCGATCGCCGCCACCGACGCCCTCCTCGCCGGGTACGACACCCTGCCCCCGCCGCCCGGCGTCCGGAGCGCCGACCTCCGCGCGGAGGTCGCCCGGCAACGCGCCGCCCTCGCCGAAGGCCTGACCGCCGCGGCCGTCCCCACGCCGCCCGTGACCACCGCTCCCACGTCCGCCTCTCCCTCCCCCGCAGGTCCCTCCCCCGCAGATCCCACCCCCGCCGGTCCCGGCCTGGCCGAGCTGGAGCGCAGGACCGGCGAGTCCCGCCTCGCCGACCTGGACGCCGCGAGCCCGTCCCTCGCCCGTCTGCTCGCCTCCGCCGCCGCCGCCAACGGCGTCCACGCGGCGGTCCTGGGCGCCCCGGCCCCACCGGCGCCCGCCCGCGCCACCGCCTCCCCGTCGGCCCCCGCTCCGAGCCCCACCCCCGCGGCCCTCACCGCGCTCCAGAACGCCCTCGGCGCCGAACACGCCGCGGTCTACGGCTACGGCGTCGTCGGCGCCCACCTGCCCGGGGACCCCCGACTCGCCGACGCCCGCACGGCCTACGCCGCCCACCAGGCCCAGCGCGACACCTGGCAGCGCCTGGTCGCCGCCCTCGGCGCCGCCCCCACCCCCGCCGCCGGCGGCTACCGGCTGCCCTTCCCGGTCGCCTCCGCCGCGGACGCCGCCGGGCTCGCCGCCCACCTCGAAACCCGCCTGACCACCGTCTACGCCGACCTGGTCGCCGCGGTCCCCGCCCCGCACCGGCTCACCGCCGCCCTCGCCCTACGTGACTGCGCCCTCCGCGCCCACCGCTGGGGCGCCCCCGACCAGCCCTTCCCGGGCATCCAGGACCAGGCCCCGACCCCCTCGCCCACCGCCGGCTGAGAACCGGGAACCGCGACACCCACCCGCCCGAGCACCCCGCCCGCGCCGCCGAAGCCCGACAATGGACCCATGTCGGGAGCCGCACCCACCATCACCGTCCCCACCTGGCTGACGGACACCGTCACCGCCACGCAGGGCGAAGCGGGCCGCCAGTGGCTCGCCGCCCTCCCCGCCCGGGCGGCCGCCCACCTCGCCGCCTGGGACCTCACCCTGGAACGCGTCCTCGACCCCGGCGGCAGCCTGAGCCTGGTCGCGTACGTCCACCGCGACGACCTCTCACCCGCCGTCCTCAAGGCCGGCCTGCTCACCCCCGAGACCGCCCACGAGCACGCGGCCCTCACCCACTGGGCCGGCCGGGGAGCCGTCCTCCTGCTCGACGCCGTCCCCTCCGAGGGCGTGCTCCTCCTGGAACGCCTGCACGGCGAGATCCCGCTGCGCTCCCTCGCCGAGCCCAAGGCCATGCTGGAGGCCACCAGCCTGCTGCACCGGCTCTGGGTGGAACTCCCCGGGGAACACCCCTTCCCCACCCTCGCCCAGCGGGTCGCCGCCACCGCCGACCGGGTCGTGGAGCAGCGCGCCCACCCGGCCGCCGCGGAGGCGCAGGCCCTGGTGGACGAGGCCCTGGAGACCGCCCGGAGCCTGGCCGACTCCGCCGCGGAGTCCTTCCTGCTGCACGGCGACTTCCACCACGGCAACGTCCTCGCCGCCGACCGCGCCCCCTGGCTGGCCATCGACCCGCGCCCCGTCGTCGGCGAGCGCGCCTACGACCTGGCCCGCCTCGCGCTGGACCGCGCGGACACCCTGCTCGGCTCCCCCGGCGTCCCCGCCGCCGTCCGCCGGCGCCTCCACCAGCTGTCCGACGCGCTCGACGTGGACCAGGAACGCCTGCGCGGCTGGGCCCTCTTCCGCTCCGTCGACCTGGCGCTGCGCTCCCTCGCCGCGGACCGCCGCGAGGACGCCGAACTCCACCTCGAACTCGCCGGCTCGCTCTGACCGCGCTCCGTCCGGGCGGCCCCGCTCAGCCTCCCGACCTCCGCAGCGGCAGCCGGGCCCCCATCACCGCGTACAGCCGCTCCGTCGCCGGGAAGCGCACCGCCCGCGCCAGGTCCTGGTACCCGAGCGCCCGGTACAACCGCCGCGCCGGCGTCTCCGCGTCGATCGCCGACAGGATGCTCCGGTCCAGCCCCGAGCGCTCGCACAGCGTCCGGATGAGCCGCGAACCGACGCCCTGCCCCTGGAACTCCGGCAGCACGTGCAGTTCGGTCACGGCGAAGACGCCGTCCAGCCAGTCCGCGTGCCCCCGGACGGTCAGGTAGGGCTCGATCACCGTGCTCCACCAGTGCTCGCGCTGGTTGGGCATCCCGTACCCGAAGCCGACCAGCCGCCCCTCGCTCATCGCGCCGAACGCGATCACCCCCGGCTGCTGGGCGTGCCGCCCGACGATGTGCAGCCGAACCGCGACCTCCTCGGGCGTCAGCCCGAACGCCACCGCCTGGACCTCCAGCGCCTGCGGCGCCCAGGCCGCAAGGTCGATGGCCCCGATCGTCACCCCGGTCAGCTGATCCATGCTCCGGACGTTACTACCAGCGGCCCCGCGACGCGGCGGAAGATCCGAACACCGCGGTCCGGTGCGGACGACGGCCTCAGAACAGCACGCTCATGAACGCCCCGACCTCCCGGAACCCCACCCGGCGATAGGCCGCCCTGGCCCGCAGGTTGAAGTCGTTGACGTACAGCGACACCACGGGCGCCACCTCCCGCAACGCGATGTCCAGGACGGCCGCCATCCCCGACTTCGACAGCCCCCGGCCCCGGTGCTCCGGCGCGACCCAGACGCCCTGGATCTGGCAGGCGCCCTGCGTCACGGCCCCGATCTCTGCCTTGAAGACGACCTGCCCGTCCTCCCCGAACCGCGCGAACGACCGCCCGGTGGAAACGAGTTCGGCGACCCGGGCCTGGTAGAGCAGCCCGCCGTCCCCCGCCAGCGGCGACACCCCGACCTCCTCGGTGAACATCGCCACGCAGGCCGGCATCAGCGTCTCGACCTCGTTGCGGTGCACCCTGCGGACCAGCGGATCCGGCGCGATCTCCGCCGACGGCACCGAGGTGGCCAACAGCGGCTGGTGGCCGCGGACTTCACGCGCCGGGCCCCAACTGCGCTCCATCAGCGCCCAGAACCCCGCGGTGGCCTCGGCCGGCCCGACGATCGAGGAGCAGCGCCGCCCCTGCCGGCGGGCCCGCTCGGCGAAGGCCGCGACCGCCTCCGGCCCGGCGTCGACCAGGACCAGGTTCGCCCCGGCGTAGCAGAGCGCGTCCAGCGCGCCGTCCCCGTCGTACCAGCCCCACATCTCCCCGCCGAGCCGCCACGGGTCGAGCCCGACGGCCTCGACGCGGGTCGCGACGAAGGCGTTGGCGACCGGGTCGCGGTGGAGGATCTCCAGGGCGTCCGCGAGGTCGGGCGGCTCCAGCACCCGGGTGGTGGCCAGGGCCCGGGCGGCCTGGAAAGAGCTCGGGAGCATCACACCTCGATCGAGCATCGAGACAGCACCTCACTGAGACGACTCTGGCCGCACCCTACTCCGTGGCCCCACCCGGCTACGGCTGCGGGGCCGTCCACGAACGGACGGCCCCGCTTCCGGAAGACTTCACGCGGGCATCCCCGCGCCATCAGGACACGCTACGGGTTCACTCGCCCGCGACGACGGTCGGCGCCCCCGCCTCGACGCCGGCCGCCTGCATCTGCTCGGCGAGCTTGAGCGCCTCCTCGATCAGGGTCTCGACGATCTTCGACTCGGGGACGGTCTTGATGACCTCGCCCTTGACGAAGATCTGGCCCTTGCCGTTGCCGGAGGCGACGCCCAGGTCGGCCTCGCGCGCCTCGCCCGGACCGTTCACGACGCAGCCCATGACCGCCACCCGCAGCGGCACCTCCATGCCCTCCAGGCCGGCGGTGACCTCCTCGGCGAGCTTGTAGACGTCCACCTGGGCGCGGCCGCAGGACGGGCAGGAGACGATCTCCAGGCCGCGCTCGCGCAGCCCGAGCGACTCCAGGATCTGGTTGCCGACCTTGATCTCCTCGGCCGGCGGGGCGGAGAGCGAGACCCGGATGGTGTCTCCGATGCCCTCGGCCAGCAGCGCGCCGAAGGCGACCGCCGACTTGATGGTGCCCTGGAAGGCCGGACCGGCCTCGGTCACGCCGAGGTGCAGCGGGTAGTCGCAGGCGGCGGCGAGCTGGCGGTAGGCGTTGATCATCACAACCGGGTCGTTGTGCTTGACCGAGATCTTGATGTCGCGGAAGTCGTGCTCCTCGAACAGCGAGCACTCCCACAGCGCGGACTCGACCAGCGCCTCCGGGGTGGCCCGGCCGTACTTCTCCATCAGGCGCTTGTCGAGCGAGCCGGCGTTGACGCCGATCCGGATCGGGACGCCCGCGTCCTTGGCGGCCTTGGCGATCTCGCCGACCTTGTCGTCGAAGGCCTTGATGTTGCCCGGGTTGACGCGCACGGCCGCACAGCCGGCGTCGATCGCCGCGAAGACGTACTTCGGCTGGAAGTGGATGTCCGCGATGACCGGGATCTGCGACTTCTTGGCGATGATCGGCAGCGCGTCGGCGTCGTCCTGCGAGGGCACGGCGACCCGGACGATCTGGCAGCCGGACGCGGTGAGCTGGGCGATCTGCTGCAGCGTGGCGTTGATGTCCGAGGTCACGGTGGTGGTCATCGACTGCACCGAGATCGGGGCGTCGCCGCCGACCGGCACGTTGCCGACCATGATCTGCCGGGAGTGCCGGCGCTTGGCGAGCGGCTTGAGCGGCAGGGACGGAATACCGAGCGAGATCGCGGTCATGTGCGCAGGGTTCCCCGGGGTAGAGGTGTGGTCGACCGCCCGGCCGTTGGGACGGCCGAGGCCGGGTGCGCTGACGTCGCGCACCCGGCCTCAACGGTACGGCACGGCAGCGGGCCCCAGCACACCCGCCGTACCCGAGCGCCCTAGCTGATCTTCACCGGGTTCACCAGGTCGGCGACCATCACCAGCAGCGTGAAGCCGATGAAGATGCTGGCCACGACGTACGCCACCGGCATCAGCTTGGCGACGTCGAACGGGCCCGGATCGGGCCGCTTGAACAGCTGTGCGAATCGGCGGCGGACCGCCTCCCAGACCGCGCCGGCGATGTGGCCGCCGTCCAGCGGGAGCAGCGGCAGCATGTTGAAGAGGAAGAGCGACAGGTTGATGCCGGCCAGCAGGTTCACGAAGAACGCGATCCGCTGGGTGCCGGGGATGTCGAGCGAGAAGACCTCGCCGCTCACCCGGGCGGCGCCGACCATGCCGATCGGCGAGTCCGGATCGCGCGGGGCGTCGCCGACGACGGCGTTCCACAGCCCGGGAATCTTGCCCGGCAGGGCGACCAGCGACTTCACCCCGCCCTCGGCCATGTCGTACATCCGGTCGAGCGACTGCCCGAAGCCCAGCCGGACGACACCACTCGCCGGAGTGAATCCGAGGAACCCGGCCTGGATGGTCTGGCCCTTGATCGGGACGTTGTTCCCGTCGTACTTCTGGACGTCGTTGACGGCGATGGTCGGGTTGAGGGTGACCTGCTGCCCGTCCCGCTGGACCACCACGGGGACGGTCCGTCCGGCCGACCGGCGGATGTCCGCCTGGAGCTGGTCGTAGGTGCGGATCCGGTCGCCGTCGAAGGAGACGATCTTGTCCCCGGCCTTCAGCCCGGCCTGCGCGGCCGGCGTCTGCGGGGCGCCCGCCGGGCAGTTGTCGGTCGGCTGGCCCGCCTTGACCACGCACTGCGCGACGGTGCTGACCGTCGGCACGTTCATGGAGACGCCGAAGCCCATCATGACGGTCAGGAAGAGCCCGAACGCCAGGACCAGGTTCATGAACGGCCCGGCGAACATGACGATGACGCGCTTCCAGGGCTTGCGGGTGTAGAAGAGCCGGTGCTCGTCCCCCTCCTGGAGCTCCTCGTAGGAGGCCTCGCGGGCGTCCTCGATCATGGTCCGCCAGGGCGAGCTGCTGCGCTTGGTGATCCGGCCGTCATCGCCCGGCGGGAACATCCCGATCATCCGGATGTACCCGCCGAACGGGATCGCCTTGATGCCGTACTCGGTCTCGCCCTTGCGGCGCGACCAGAGGGTCGGGCCGAAGCCGACCATGTACTGCGGCACCCGGATGCCGAACAGCTTGGCCGTGGAGAGGTGGCCGAGTTCGTGCCAGGCGATCGAGATGAGCAGCCCGATGACGAAGACCAGGATGCCGACCACCGTCAAAACCGTTGCCACCGCTGGTCCTCCGTCATGCCGCTCCGCTCATCGTCTCGTCCTACCGCTATCGAGGCCGTCAGTCCGCCGTCGGCCGACCGTCAGCCGGCCGCCAGCTCGCGGGCCCGGGCGCGCGCCCAGCCCTCCGCGTGCAGGACGTCCTCCACCGTCAGGGAAGTTCCCGGGGCCGCCGACCGACCGTCCTGCTGTCCGTGCTCGGCCACGACCTTGGCAACAGTGTCCACGATTCCGGTGAAGGCGAGGCGGCCCTTCAGGAATGCCTCCACACACTCCTCGTTCGCCGCGTTGAACACGGCCGGGGCGGTACCGCCCAGGGTGCCCACCTCGCGCGCCAGCTCCACCGCCGGGAACGCCACGTCGTCCAGCGGGAAGAACTCCCAGGTGGCGGCCTTCGTCCAGTCGCAGGCGGGGGCGGAGTCCGGCACCCGGTCCGGCCAGCCCATGCCCAGCGCGATCGGCATCCGCATGTCCGGCGGGCTGGCCTGCGCCAGCGTCGACCCGTCGGTGAACTCCACCATCGAGTGCACCACCGACTGCGGGTGGACCACGACCTCGATCCGGTCGAACGGCACGTCGTACAGCAGGTGCGCCTCGATCACCTCCAGGCCCTTGTTGACCAGGGTGGCCGAGTTGATCGTGACCACCGGGCCCATCGCCCAGGTCGGGTGCGCCAGCGCGTCCTGCGGGGTCACCCCGGCCAGCTGCTCACGGGTGCGGTTGCGGAACGGGCCGCCGCTGGCGGTGACCACCAGCTTGCGCACCTCGGCACGGGTCCCGCCGGCCAGCGCCTGGAACAGCGCCGCGTGCTCGGAGTCCACCGGCACGATCTGGCCCGGCTTCGCCACCGCCTTCACCAGCGGACCGCCGACGATCAGCGACTCCTTGTTGGCCAGCACCAGCACCCGGCCGGCCGCCAGCGCGGCCAGCGTCGGCCGCAGGCCGATCGACCCGGTGATGCCGTTCAGCACCGAGTGGCACTCCACGGCGGCCAGCTCGGTCGCCGCGTCCGGGCCCGCCAGCACGGCCGGCAGCGGACGGCCCGCCGCCTTCGCGGCCAGCGCCTCGCGCAGCGCCGGCTCGGCCGCGGGGTCGGCCACCGCCACGGTGTGCACGCCCAGCTGCAGCGCCTGCTCGGCCAGCAGCTCCACCCGGCCACCGGCCGCCGACAGGGCGACCACCCGGAAGCGGTCCGGGTTGCGGAGCACCACGTCGATGGCCTGGGTGCCGATCGACCCGGTGGAGCCGAGGATCACCAGCTCCCGGGGGCCGGAGGGGTCCGCCACGGTGGGCGTGAAGCGCAGCTGCGGGTGGGCGAGCGAAGTCATGGGCCCATTGTGTCCTGTCCGCGACCGCACCGGTCCCCGGCACCTCCCCGGTGCTCCGCCGGCTTCCCCTCGCGTCCCCGGTGCTCCCCTCGCATCCCCGGGGGCCGCCCCCGGGCTTCCCCAGGACGACCGGGCACCCCCGGGCTACCGTCGGAGCCATGCGCACCGTCATCGCCGGGGGCCACGGACAGATCGCGATGGAACTGGAACGGCTGCTCGCCGCACGCGGCGACCGCCCCGCCGGGATCATCCGCCGCCCCGAACAGGCCAGGGACCTGATCGACGCCGGAGCCGAGCCGCTGCTGCTCGACCTGGAGGCCACCACCGCCCCCCGGCTCGCCGAACTGCTCACCGACACCGACGCGGTGGTCTTCGCCGCCGGAGCCGGACCGGGCAGCGGCGCCGCTCGCAAGAACACCGTCGACCGGGACGCCGCCGTCCTGCTCGCCGACGCCGCCGAAATCGCCGGCGTCCGCCGGTACGTGATCGTCTCCTCGATGGGCGCCGACGCCGCCGCCCACCACCCCGCCGACGAGGTCTTCGAGACCTACCTGCGCGCCAAGGGCGCCGCCGACGACGCGGTACGGGCCCGGACCGCGCTGGACTGGACGGTGCTGCGTCCGGGGCGGCTCACCGACGGCCCCGGCACCGGCCTCGTCCGGCTGGCCCCCTCGGTCGCCCGCGGCGCGGTGGACCGGGCCGACGTGGCCGCCGTCCTGGCCGCCCTGCTCCACGAACCCGGCACCGCCGGACTCACCCTGGAGCTGGTCGCCGGGAACGCCACCGTCGAGGAGGCCGTCGCCGCCGCGGCCGGGCACGACGGCTGAACGCGCGCAGGGCCCGGTTCGTCGAACCGGGCCCTGCGTCAGCGGATCACTCGATCGGTCGATCGGTCGGCCAATCGGCCGGATGGCCGGTCGGCCGATTCGGCGGTCGGCCGGTTCAACGGTCGGTCGGTTCAACGGTCGGCCGGTTCAGCGGTCGAACCGACCGACCGGGATCGAGTCGATCAGAGGTCGAGGCCGGTCAGGACCAGCACCTTCTCGACCGTGTAGTCGTCCATCGCGTACTTGACGCCCTCACGGCCGACGCCGGAGTCCTTCACGCCGCCGTACGGCATCTGGTCGGCGCGGTAGGACGGCGCGTCGCCGATGATCACACCGCCGACCTCCAGCTCCCGGTGGGCGCGGAAGGCGGTCTGCACGTCGTGCGTGAACACGCCCGCCTGCAGGCCGAACGCGGAGTCGTTGACGGCGGCGAAAGCCTCGTCCACACCGTCCACCTTGTGCAGCGACAGCACCGGGCCGAACACCTCGGCCTTGGCCAGGATCGCGTCCTCGGGCAGCTCGGCCAGCACGGTCGGGGCGTAGGTCGCGCCCTCGCGGGTGCCACCCGTCAGCACCTTGGCGCCCTTGGCGACCGCGTCCTCCACCCAGGACTCCACGCGCTTCGCGGCGTTCTCGTCGACCAGCGGGCCGACATCCGTCGCGGAGTCGTTCGGGTCACCGGTGACCTGCGCCTTGACCTTGGCCACGACCTTCTCCACCAGCGCGTCGTACACCGACGCGTCGGCGATCACCCGCTGCACCGAGATGCAGGACTGGCCGCCCTGGTAGTTGGCGAACATCGCGATCCGGGTGGCCGCCCAGTCCAGGTCGGCCTCCGAGGACCAGTCCGCGAGGACCACGGCCGCGGCGTTGCCGCCCAGCTCCAGGGTGCAGTGCTTGCGCGGCACCGAGTCCATGATCTGGTAGCCGACCTTGTCCGAACCGGTGAACGAGATCACCGGCAGGCGGTCGTCCTGCACCAGCGCCGGCATCCGGTCGTTCGGCACGGTCAGGATCGACCAGGAACCGGCCGGCAGGTCCGTCTCGGCCAGGATCTCGCCCAGCACCATCGCGGACAGCGGGGTCGCCGGAGCGGGCTTCAGGATGATCGGGGCGCCGACCGCGATCGCCGGGGCGACCTTGTGGGCGACCAGGTTCAGCGGGAAGTTGAACGGGGCGATGCCCAGCACCACACCGCGCGGGAAGCGGCGCACCACCGCGAAACGGCCCACGCCGCCCGGGTCGGTGTCCAGCCGCATGGTCTCGCCGTTGGTGCGGCGCGCCTCCTCCGCGGCCCAGCGGAAGACCGACACCGCGCGGCCGACCTCGCCGCGGGCCCACTTGATCGGCTTGCCGTTCTCGGCGGTGATCAGCTGGGCGAGCTCCTCGGTGCGCTCCGCCAGCCGCTTGGCCACGTGGTCCAGGGCGGCGGCACGCTGGTGCGCCGGGGTCGCGGCGAACACCGGCAGCGCAGCGACGGCGGCGTTCAGCGCCTCCTCGACCTGGGCCTCGGTCGGGATGCTCACCTTGCCGACCAGACGGCCGTCCCAGCTGTTGTGCACCTCGAAGTCGGCGTCACCGCTCGCCCGGCGGCCGGCGAGCCAGAAATCGTACGTGGTGGTCACCGTGGTACCGGCCCTCTCCTCGTCGTCGTACGGCCCGCACGGACGTGGGACCAGAACCCGAGGGTAGGTGGGTCGGCGCGCCGACCGGATTGGCCGACTAGGAGCGTTCGGGTCCGGGGCCACTCCACCGCGTCCAGCGGAGCGCCCGAGCGGGCGTTCGGGCGACCCTTCGGGCGGGTGTCCGGACGAGCCCGGGGCGGGTGTCCGTGCAGGCCTCGGGGAGCGGTGCGGCAAGGCTTTCGGGCCGGTACCGGCCGGGCCGGTCTACTCCTCGCCGGAACGGAGGGCCAGCCAGAGCTCCATCCGCACGTCCGTGTCGTCCAGCGATCGGCCCAGCAGCTCCTCGACCCGCCGCATCCGGTAGCGCAGCGTGTGCCGGTGCACCCCCAGGTCCGCCGCGGCCGCGTCCCACTGGCCGTGCCTGGACAGCCACGCCCGCAACGACGCCACCAGGTCACCGCGGGCCGTCCGGTCGTGCTCGCGCAGCGGCCGCAACAGCCCCTCCGCGAACGCCGTCACCGCGTCCTCCCCGAGCAGCGGCAGCAGCGAACCCGCGCCGACCTCCTCGTGGTCCACTGCCCGGCGGCCGCCGCGCAGCGCCACCGCCAGCGCCCGCTCGGCCTGCGCGTGCGCCGTCCCGGCCTCCTCCAGCGCGGCCGGCGCCGACACGCCCAGCGACAGGCCCTCGTGCTCCTCCACCGCACCCAGGCACGCCCGGTGCACCGCGCCGTTGTCCAGCGCCAGCACCATCAGCCGCGGCCCGTGCGCGCCGTCCTCCCGCGCCACCAGCAGCTTCTCGCCCACCCGGGAACCCGCCTGCTCCGCCCGGTCGCCCAGCTCCCCGAGCGCCTCCGCGGCATCCGCGTTCCCCGCACCGGCACCCGCCACCAGGACCCGTATCGTCCCCTCCGGCAGACCGCCGAACAGCCCCGCCGCCACCTGCCGGGCCGTCACCACCTCACCCGCCAGCACCATCCGCAGCAGCGCGGCGCCCATCCGCTCCTCCGCCTGCCGCAGCTCGCGCGAGCGCTCCAGGGTGAGGGTCAGCAGCGCCACCGCCGCGTTCAGCACGTACCGCTCGGTCGGCGTGATCCGGTCCTCGGTCCCGACCGCGAGGAAACCCCGCGCCCGCCGGTCCGCCCCCAGCGACTGGACCACCACGTAGTCCTCGTCGGCCGTGTCTATCCCCGGCGCGCGCCCCTGCAGCGCGGCACTCGACGGCGCCGGCCGCCGACGCAGCCGGTCCACCTCCGCCGCCAGCCGCCCGGCCCGCCGCGCCGCCCAGTCCGGCGCCACCACCGACAGCGCGCCCGACCCGTCGTACAGCGCCGCCCAGCCACCCAGCCGCGCCGCCAACCGGCGCACCACGGCCGTCGTACCGTCCTTGCCCAGCGCCGCCCGGGTCAGCTCCTCCTGCGCCTCGAAGCTCGTCGTCACCGCCTCGTACTGCTCCGCGGCCAGCGCCGCCGACACCACCTTGCTGATCGCGATGAACGGCGTCGGCTCCGGCACCCGCAGCAGCGGCAGCCCCCGCTGCGCCGCCGCGTCCACCAGCGGCTGCGGCACCTCGGTGTGCGACAACCCCACCCCGAGCCCCAGCCCCACCACCCCGGCATCGGCCAGCCGGTGCACGTACGCCTGCAACTGCGCCGCCGTACGGCCCAGCTTGATACCGGTGGTGAGCAGCAGCTCGCCACCCTCCAGGAACGGCGTCGGGTCGTCCAGCTCACTGGTGTGCACCCAGCGGACCGGCCGCTCCAGGTGGTCCGCGCCGGCGAGGACCGTCAGATGGAGCGAGCTGTTGCGGACGACGGAGGCGAGTGTGGGGGGCATGGCACCTTCGGGGGATCGACCTGACCGCGCCATTGCGGCCGGGCGAGGAGAGGGGCGTGGGAATGGTGAGGGTCTCTCCCCTTCATTATGGACGCCCCGGACAACCGGCACTGCCGAATCCACCTCGAAGGCGACTTCCACCCCGTCTCCCGCCGCGCCCTGGGGCCCGCCCGGAACTCACCCCCGCAGATCCACCAGCAACGGCGGCACCTGCTCCCCCGACACCGCCGTCAACGACACCACCGCGTGCCCCGCCGGCAACGCGTGCGCCAGGTCCGACGGCGACCACCGCAGCCGCTCCACGTCCCGCGTCGTCACCGACTCCGTCTGCGCCGTCGTCCCCGACAACGCCTTCCGCCCGACCCGCCCCGCCCGCCGTATCACCCCACCGGAGGTGTCGGGGGTGTGGGTGACCTCGGTTTCGTGGACGACGTGTGTGCCCCACGCCTCGGAGAAGAACTTGCCATCCCACGGAGCGATGCCGGGGAAGACCATGCGGCACCCCACGGCCCCGAAGAGCGGCGTCCGGAGCGCTTCCGGCAGGTCCATCAAGGTACGGAGCAGGAGCACCGCACCCGCGTTGGCTCCCCGCATCCGCTGGAGACCCCGGATGGTGTTCGCGTCCACGGCGGCGGACGCGTCGTCCACCACCAGCCCGGCGAACAGCGAACGGTCCTCGCGGGCGGCCGCCGCCACGACGAACTGGCCGACCACAAGACGCGAGAGGATCCGGGCAGCCTCCGGATGACTGCGCTCGGGCAGCTTCACCCGAACTCGCAACGGGTGGTCGAGCGCCCGCATGGCGAAGGGCAGACGCCCCGTACCGTCCGTAGCGAACGCCCCCGCGAAAGCCGGCCGATCGAGCAGTGCCAAGCGGTCCGCCAGCAGGATCCCCGGGTCGTCGGCTCGCTCCTGCTGGCGCTGCCGGAAGTCGAGGTCCCGCTCGTAGACAGCCAGCTGGCCCGTTGCCCGAAGGGTCTTGACCAGCGGCTCCATCACCTCGGGTTCTCCGGACAGCAGCGCCCGCAGCTCGCGGACTCCCGGATAACGCCCGTAAGCAGTACGGAACGGCCCGACCACTTGCTGAAGGGTCGTCCGGGCACTCTCCGCGCGCGCGATCAACTCGTCCGGCAGCAGCGCGTCGGCCAGCCTCGCAGCCGCCTCGTCCGAGTCCTGGGTCGCTCCGTAGAGGTCCAGTCCATAGACCGAACCCGGTTCGCCCGGCGCGATCACTACGTCGTACCAGGAGTCCGGGCCGAGGTCCGCGTCCGCCGCTCCCACCACCACTGCGCACGCCGTTCCGGCCAGCGTCTGCAGGCACAGGGCCTCCGTGACCGGTCTTGCGAGCCGCACCGTCTTACCGGTTCCCGCAGGACCGACAGCGAGCAACGAGGTCCCCAGGACCGTGGGGTCCAAGGCGAATCCGGTCGACCGGTGCCCGTGCGGGTTCTTCACGACGTCCTGGGTCGTACCGAGGCGCACCTGTTGCAGCAACAGGTCGTGCCACGCCTTCCGAGTCGCCAGGTCCCGCGCCTCCGACGGGTGCGAGAAGGCCGCTGCGCCCCGGGAGAGCACCTGATCGACGAAAGCGGGGAGGAAGACGGCATCCGCCTGGGCGGACTCCCATGCCCGCTGGATCCGGACGTAGTCGACGTCCCCGATCTCTGCCCGGTCCAACGTCTCCGCCGCTGCCGACGCCCCGCCCGATCGTTGGGCGAACCACGGGTCGGTGACGGACGCCGGTTCGGAGTGGACGTGCGGCCTGGTCGGAGCAGGCCCCTCATGGGTGATGGCGCGAGCGAGGACCGGAGAGACGTTCGTCCGCCACCCGGTCGGTGTCAGGAAACGTCGGCCGACCTCCCGCCACCGGCCGGTGCGCCAGAACACGGCGGCGGCGCAACCGATGGTGATCAGGTTGATGAGGATCTGCACGGTGTTGAACTGTTCCGGCGACGTTCCGGCAAACCAACCGAGAAGCCCCGCCGCCCACACCAGCACGAGCGTGCCGATGTAGTACGTCGCGACGGTCGCGACCAGATTCAACCCGGCACGCCACAACAGTTGTCCGGTGGGGACCTTCGACTCCTCCGCCTCGGTGGGGTCGATCCACTTGTAACCCTGCCGGAAGATCCCCGGCGCCGCGTCCGGCCGGGGAACCGCGACCCAAGCCGGGAGGTCGAAGGACCCGTCCGCAGCCGTTCCGGGCCGTTGGTGGGGCAGGGGGGTCGGGGGTCTGGTGGTGGTGCGCTCGCCGTGGTGGTGTGACCCGTCCTGTGCCATGTACGGCCCCGCTCCCTCGCCCGCCCCGGCCCGACCGCCGTCGGTGCCGCCATACCCATGCCGCCGTACCGGCGACACGCCCGCGCTCAGGGTAGTGGAGCGGGGCCTGCGGGTAGTCGCGCAACCCGCGCTGGCCGCGCAGGACAAGTCGGACGGCTCACTGCTACCGAGTGGCGCATGCCTGGGCGGGGAGGGCGGCCGTAGCCTGCGAACCACCGAGCCGAGAAGTCTGGAGAAACCCCATGAGCGCCGCAACGCCGCTCCCGCAGGAGCGCTGTCTGGTCACCGCGATCCCCGGTCCGAAGTCGCAGGAGCTGCAGGCCCGCAAGCTGGGTGCGGTGGCGGCCGGCGTCGGCACCACCCTGCCGGTGTACGTGTCCCGTGCCAACGGCGGTGTGCTGGAGGACGTGGACGGCAACTCGCTGATCGACTTCGGCTCCGGCATCGCCGTGACCAACGTCGGCAACAGCGCCGAGGCCGTGGTGGCCAAGGCGAGCGAGCAGCTGGCCGCCTTCACGCACACCTGTTTCATGGTGACCCCGTACGAGGGTTACGTGGCCGTCGCCGAGCAGCTGAACGAGCTGACCCCGGGTGACCACGAGAAGCGCACCGCGCTGTTCAACTCGGGCGCCGAGGCGGTCGAGAACGCGGTGAAGATCGCCCGCGCCTACACCAAGCGCACCGCCGTCGTGGTGTTCGACCACGGCTACCACGGCCGTACGAACCTGACCATGGGTCTGACGGCGAAGAACATGCCGTACAAGCAGGGCTTCGGTCCGTTCGCCCCGGAGATCCACCGGGTGCCGGTGGCCTACCCCTACCGCTGGCTGACCGGTGCGGAGAACTGCGCCGCCGAGGCCGCCGCGCAGGCGATCGACATCATCAACAAGCAGATCGGCGCGGAGAACGTCGCCGCGATCATCATCGAGCCGATCCAGGGCGAGGGCGGCTTCATCGAGCCGGCCAAGGGCTTCCTGCCGGCGATCGTGGAGTACGCGAAGGCGAACGGCATCGTGTTCGTCGCGGACGAGATCCAGACCGGCTTCTGCCGCACCGGCCAGTGGTTCGCGTGTGACGACGAGGGCATCGTCCCGGACCTGATCACCACCGCCAAGGGCATCGCCGGCGGTCTGCCGCTGGCCGCCGTGACCGGTCGCGCCGAGATCATGGACGCTGCGCACGCCGGCGGCCTGGGTGGCACCTACGGTGGCAACCCGGTGGCCTGCGCGGCCGCCCTGGGCTCCATCGAGACGATGAAGGAGCTGGACCTCAACGGCAGGGCGCAGCGGATCGGCGAGGTCATGCTGGGCCGCCTGCGGGCGATGCAGGAGAAGTTCGACGTGATCGGCGAGGTCCGCGGCCGCGGCGCGATGATCGCCGTCGAGCTGGTGAAGCCGGGCTCGAAGGAGCCGAACCCGGAGGTCACCGCCGCGATCGCCAAGGCTTGCCACGCCGAGGGCCTGGTGGTCCTCACGGCCGGCACCTACGGCAACGTGCTGCGCTTCCTGCCGCCGCTGGTGATCCCGGAGCACCTGCTCACCGAGGGTCTGGACATCATCGAGGGCGCGTTCGCGCTCCAGGGTGTCACTGCCGCCTGATCGAGGCGCCACCTGCCCGCCGGAGGGATGTCCGGACAGCGCTGAACGGCCCGTGGGGACCTTTGGTCCGCACGGGCCGTTCGGTTGTGCGGGGAAGCCGTTCGCGGGCCCGACACGGCGGCCGGGCATGATCGACGGGGGACCCCGGAGGTTGCCCGGGGCGGGGTGAAGATGATGTGCGGAATCGCTGAAGGCACTCGGCGTGGAAGGGCTGTTGACGTAGTGTCATCGCAGATGGACAGCGAGCCTCAGCCATTGGCGGAGCCGTCCGCGGAGCCTCCCTCGGGGGTGGGTCCGCGCGCGCCCCGCGAGGACAACCAGGCCGCCCCGGGAGGGGTGGTGCATACCGAAGGCCGATCGACCGACCGTCCGACCCACACCCCCCGGGGCGCGCGGAACGGCGATCATCAGAGCCGCCCCGGAGCTCTCCCCCCTGCTCCGGGGCGGCTGTCCGCTGTCCCGGTCCGGCCGGGCCGGTGGTCCGCCGGCCCGGCCCGGGCGGCGCGGTCGTCGGCCGTGCCGGTGGTGGTGGCGGTGGTGCTGCTGGCGGTGTCCTGGCAGGTGGCGGTGGCCGGGCCGCTGCTCGGGCTGGACCGCTGGGTCCGCCGGGCCGTGCACACGGCTCGCCGCGATGCCCCGAGCGCACTGTTCGACCACCTCGGCCACGCCCTGTCGGATCTGGGCAGCAGCGTCCCGGCGATCCCGGCGCTGCTGCTGGCGGGCGGGTCGGCCGCGTGGTGGTGGCGCCGGTCCGGGGCCGGCCGCTGGTGGCTGCCGCTGCCGGTGGCGGCGCTGACGGCGGGGCTGATCCCGCTGCTGGTGGTCCCGGCGAAGGCGACCTTCGCCCGGCCGGGCCCGCTCGGGGATCCGCTGACACCGGAGCAGTGGGGCTGGTACCCGTCCGGGCACACGGCGACCGCGACGATCTCGTACGGGGTGGCGGCGCTGCTGCTGGCACGGGTGTCGGGGCCGCGCGCCGCCCGGGGGCTGGCGGCGGGCGCGGCTGTGCTGGCGCTCGGGGTGGGCGCGGGGCTGGTGTGGAGCGACTTCCACTGGCTGCTGGACGTGGTGGCCAGTTGGTGCCTGGCCGTCCTGGTGCTGTGGCCGCTCGACCGGTGGCTGCCCCGGCCGGAGGTCGGGGGGCGTCAGGCCTCGGGGTCCTCGTTGCGGTGAACCAGGCCGGCCTCGCCGTTGTCGCGGTGCCACTCGACGACGAGCTCGTCGCGGGCGCCGAAGCGGACGAGGTGGCGGCCGACGACGTCCTCCAGGCCGGGCAGGTTCTCGCGCTCGCCCTCGACGGTGAGCAGCAGCGCGTCGGGCTGCGCCTCCAGGGTGGCGGTGCCGGCGCCGAAGACCAGCGTGCCGCGGCCGGCCTCCTCGGAGTAGGCGGCCTCGATCTTGCGCCCCATGTGGGCGGCGAGCTGCTTGGCGTACCGGCCGGGGCGGTCGGTGGTGACGCGTGCGGTGGAAACGGGCATGGGCCCTCCAGGGTGATGGAGGGGACTTAGGGTCCCCTCAGTTGACGCCTACGCTAACGCAGATACTGAGCTAAGCTCAACATATTTCTCCGACCGTCGTCGGCCGACCCACCGGGAGCGCCGGACCGGTCGCTAGGCTTGGCCGGACACCAGCCGAGGAGACCGCCGATGACCACCACGCCGACCGACGACCCGGCGGACTCCTCCTCCGACCCCCGGCCCTGCTCCCCCGGCTCCCCCGAGTCCCCCGCGTTCGGCGGTTCCGCCGACTCCCCCGCCTCCGCCGCCGAACTGGCCGACGCGATGACCAGGGCGATCAAGCGGATCCGCCGCCAGACCGGCTGGCGACTGGAGCCGTACGGCATCACCCCCGGCCAGGCCCGGGCGCTGCGCACCCTCGCCCACGTGCCGGGCTGCGAGACGCCGGACCGCGCGATGCGGCTGAGCGACCTCGCCGACAAGCTGCACATCGCCCCGCGCTCGGCCACCACCGTGGTCGACGCGCTGGAGGAGGCCGGCCTGGTCGAGCGCAGCCCCGACCCGGCCGACCGGCGGGCCGTGCGGATCCTGCTGACCGAGGCCGGTCGCGCCGCGGTGGAGCGGATCGGACAGGTCCGCGACGAGGTGGCCCAGGAGTACTTCGGCGAGGTCAGCCCCGCCGACGAGGAGGTGCTGCTGCGAGTGCTGCGCTCCGCCGAGGCCCGGTTCCTCGCAGCCGGGCCGCCACGGCGCTCGGCACCCCCGGACGCAGCGCGGTGATCCCGATCCCGGCGATCACCAGCAGCGCGGCCGCAGCGGCCGCCGGAGTGACCCGCTCGCCGAGCAGCAGCCAGGCCGAGGACATCCCGAACACCGGCACCAGCAGCGAGTAGGGCGCGACGGCCGTGGCGTCGTAGGTGCGCAGCAGGAAGCTCCAGGCGACGAAGCCCAGCAGGGTGGAGACGAGCCCGACGTAGCCGATCGCGCCGAGCCCGGCGGGGGTGATGTCGCGCAGCGCGCGCAGGTCCGCCCCGGGGCCCTCGACCAGCAGGGACAGGCCCAGCAGCGGCAGCGGCGGGACGGCGCTGACCCAGACCATCCAGCGCAGCGCGTCCGGCGGCGCCGCCTTGCGGGTCAGCACGTTGGCCAGGCCCCAGGCGACGGCGGCCAGGACGACCAGCACGAAGGCGCCCAGCGGGCCTCCGGCGCCCTGGTCGTACGCGCTCAGCGCGATGCCCGCGAAGGCGACGGCCAGGCCCAGCAGCCGCTGCCCGCCGGCGCGTTCGCGCAGCAGCACCGCGGCGAACAGCGCGGTGAAACCGGCCTGCCCCTGGAGCACCAGGGAGGAGAGGCCGGCCGGCATCCCGGCGTGCATGCCGAGGAAGAGCAGCCCGAACTTGACCACGCCGAGGACCACGCCGACCGCCACCACCCAGCGCCAGGCCACCTTGGGCGGCCCGACGAAGAAGACCGCCGGCACGGCGACGACGGCGAACCGCAGGGCACAGAAGAGCAGCGGCGGGAAGTTGTCCAGTCCGACGTGGATGAGGACGAAGTTGAGGCCCCAGACGGCGGCCACCAGGACGGCCAGGGCGATGTGGGGCGCGCGCATGCCCCTGCCGCCCGTCGCCGTACCGCTCGTGCTCGGGTTCGGGTTCGTGGTCGTGTTGGTGTTCGCGCTCATGGTCGTGCTCGTGGTGCCGATGGCGCCGGTGCTGCCGGTGCTGCCGGCGCTGGCGGTGCTGCCGGTGCCGCGCGCGGCGGCGGGTGTCGCGGTCATGGGTCGAGCATGGCGGCGCGGAACCGTGTAGCACCAGCGATGAATACTGAAGGAGACACTTTAGAATCGCTGCATGATGGACCTGGGGCGCCTGCGGGCGCTGCACGCGGTGGCGGTGCACGGCTCGGTCGGCGGGGCGGCGGCCGCGCTCGGCTTCACGCCCTCGGCGGTCTCGCAGCAGATCGCCAAGCTGGAACGGGAGACCCGGACGGTGCTGCTGGAGCGGCAGGGCCGGGGCGTGGTGCTGACCGACGCGGCGCGCGAGCTGGCCGGCACCGCGCAGACCGTGCTGGGGCTGGTGGAGCAGGCCGAGGTGCGGCTGGAGGAGCAGCGCGGCCAGGCGGTCGGGCGGCTGCTGGTGGCCGCGTTCGCGTCCGGGGCGCGCGGGCTGATGCCCGGGGTGCTGGCCGATCTGCGGCGGCGTTGCCCGGAGCTGGACGTACGGCTGCTGGAGCGCGATCCGTACCCGGCGGCCGATCTGGTGGCCCGGGGCGAGGTCGACCTGGCGCTGGTCCAGGACTGGCCGACCGTGCCGCTCCCGGTGCAGGACGGGGTCTCCCGGATGGAGCTCGGGACGGACCCGGTGGACCTGCTGCTGCCCGCCGACGACGAGCTGGCCGCGCTCGACCCCGTACCGGTGCAGCGGCTGTGCGGGCAGCGCTGGATCAGCGTGCCGCCGGGCAACATCTGCCACGACTGGCTGGTCCGCACCCTGCGCGAGGTCGGGGAGGAGCCGGACGTGCGCTACCAGGTCGGCGAGTTCGAGACGCAGATCGCGCTGGTCGCGGCCGGCCTCGGGATGGGCCTGGTGCCGAAGCTCGGGCGGGGGCCGCTGCCGCCCGGGGTGGCGGCCCGCCGGGTGACGCCGGAGCCGAGCCGGCGGGTCTTCGCGCTCTGGCGATCCGGAGCGTCCCGGCGGCCGGCCATCACCGAGGCGCTGGCCGCGATGCGGGAGGGGTGGGAGCGGCTGCAGTCCTCGGGGGGTGCGGAAGTCCGCTGACCCCGGACGGCCGGGTCACCCGGCCTCCCTGCTGCCTCGGCGGCCTCGGCGGCCTCGGCGGCCTCACTTGGCGAGGCCGATCACCAGCCACATGAAGCCGACCCCGGCGAGGGTGCACAGCAGGGTGCTGCGGGAGGGGTGCGGGCTGTGCGCCTCGGGGAGGATGTCGGAGGTCGCCAGGTAGAGCAGGAAGCCGGAGAAGAAGCCCAGGTAGAGGCCGAGCAGGTGCTCCGGGATGGTGAACGCCAGGGTGATCGCGGCGCCGGACACCGGGGCGATCGCGTCGGCCGCGAGCAGCGTCAACGCCCGACGCCGGTTGTTCCCGTACAGCCGGGTGATCGTATAGGTGTTGAAGCCGTCGGCGAAGTCGTGGGCGACCACCGCGATGGCCACCACGGTGCCGACCGTGGTGCCGGCCTGGAAGGCGGCGCCGATCGCGAAGCCGTCCATCACGCTGTGGCCGACCAGCGCCAGGGCGGCCGTCAGCCCGACGCCCTGGTGCCCGGCGCCGTGGGCGTGCCCGTGGTGGTGGCCGCCGTGGGTGTGCTCGGCGTACTCGCCCTCGTGGCCGCGGTGGATGGCCACCGCGCGCTCGACGACGTGGATGGTGAGGAAGCCGGCCGCGAACATCAGCAGTGCCTGCGGGACGCCGTGCACCTCGCCCGGCGCCTGGTCGATCGCCTCGGGCAGCAGGTCGAAGGCGACCACGCCGAGCATCAGTCCGGCCGCGAAGCCGAGCACCAGGTGGCGGCGGTCGCCGGTGCGCTGGGCGACGAAGCCGCCGATCAGGGTCATCAGGAACGCCCCCGCGGCGACCAGGACGGCGGTCATCGGGCCGCCTCCGTCGCAGGTGCGGCCGGGTGGCCGGTGCCGTCGTGTGGTCTGCCGAGCGCTCTGCCCATTCCTCTCCCCCTGGGGTCCGCCCGTCGCCGGGCCGACCGCCGACCGTACCGGACGGCCGTTCGACGGCTGTCGACCGGGGTGCCGGGCGGGGCCGGGGCCCGTTCCCCAGCCTCGGTCCGGACGTGACGGGGCGCCCGCCGGACGGACTGTCGGGGTGATGCCGCTGGTGGGAGGGTCAGCGGCCGACGGCGAGCGGCAGACCGAGGTGGGTGCGGGCGAGCTCGCGGACGCCGTCGCCGTCGACCAGGTGGATGTGGCGGTGGCCGTCCTCCGCGGCGAGGTCCAGGGCCTCGTCGCTGAAGCCGCCGGTGGTCAATCGCAGGCCGCGCTCGGCGGACTCCTCGTCGACCGCCTCGGCCAGCGTGACGAGCTCCTCCGCGGCGACCGGCTCCAGGCCCCGGGAGGCCCAGACCACCCAGCGGCCGGGCAGTGCGCTGCCGGGTGCGCCCTCCCCGGTGGCGACCAGCCCGGCCGGGCCGCGCAGCCGGACGCTCCACTGGGCGATCCCGCCCCGGGTGAGCAGGTCGCGCACCAGCTGGGCGAACTCGTTGGCGGACAGGTCGGACGCGGCCGGCACGGTGGCCCCGGCCCGGGCGGCCGGCCGGACACCCGCCCGGTCGTACGGGTCCGGGGTGACGGCCGCACCGAGCTGTCGCAGCCGGACGAGGGCCTCGTCCTGCTCGGCGTCGGCGTAGACGCCCTCGTCGTCGCGCTCCTCGTACGGGGTCTCCGGCGGCAGCAGCCGGGTGCGGGCCAGCGCGTCGCGGTCGGCGTCCACGCTGACCAGGCAGAGCGGTTCGGCCGCGCCGGGCTCGCGCAGCCAGCCGTTGAGGACGACGCCGGCGAGTATCTCGTCGGTGTCCACCGCGTCGGCGGCCTGCAGGGCGCGCAGGGCGAGCCGGGCGACCAGCCGCAGGTAGTCGGTGGCCCGGTCGGCCGGCGGGCGCGGCACCGGGACGATGTCGCCGTCCGGGGCGAGCCGGTAGCCGGCGAGCGAGGGCACCAGGTCGAGCGGCGGCAGATCGAGGTCCAGCACCGCCGTGCGGGTGAGCGGACGGAACACCGCCCGGCAGGCGGCGGGCAGGTCCTGGGTCGCGGTCTCGGCCGCGGCCAGCGCCCGCTCCAGCAGTGACTCCACGGCGGCGGGCTCGGCCAGCCGGTAGGCCCGTCGGCACTCCTCCAGGCTCTCGTTGTACTCGCGCACCGCGCGGGCGCGGGCCTCCTCGGCCGCCTCGTGGGCACGGCGGGACTCGTCCGCGGCCGGACTGCCGGCCTCGGCCCGGCGGGTGCGCCACTCCCGCAGGGCGCGCTGGTGGGCGAGCCTGGCCCCGGCGAGTTCGCGCTGGTAGCCGGAGTCGAGCAGTCGGCGGGACGGGTCGGCCGAGGCCGGCTCGGCGGGTGCGAAGTCCTCCCAGCGGGGCTCCGGCACGTCGGCGGTGCCCGGGCCGTCGGCCGGGTAGGGCCGGGGCTCGTAGTGGCGCAGCTGGCTCTCGAAGTCCATGGCCGAGACGGGCAGCGCGGCCCGCCGCAGCAGGTCGGTGAGCCGGTCGTGCTCGGCCTGGACGGTGACCGTGCGGTGGTGGGTCAGGGCGGCGGCCCGGGCGTGCGACGCGACGGCCTCGTCCGGGTCGGCCGGGCCGGGGGCACCGGCGCCCGGCTCGGCCGCGTCCGGCTCACCCGCGTCGGGCGCGGCCGGGCCGGGATCGACGGCGCGCGGGCGGGCCCCGCCCCGGCCTGCGCCCCCGGCGGGGCCCGGGACGGACGGGCCGTCACCGACCGGACCGTCACCGGCCGGGCCCCCGCCGGGACGGCCGGTGGCGTCGGCGTCCGACTCCGCGGCCTCGTCGACGCCGAGGTCGCGGAAGACCGAGGCGAGGAAGCCCGGCTGGGGGACCCGGACGGTGGTGCTGCCGTCGGACCGGCCGTCTGCTGAGTGCTGCATCGGTCGTCGTTCCCCCATGCTCGTCCGGCGCCTGCCCGGGGGCGGTCGGCGAGCCTGCGGACCCACCCCCTGCCGGACATTGTCCACCGAACGGGCGCGACGGTCAGCCAAGCCCGTCAGTTGGTCCGGGTGTTGGTCAGGTGCAGACCGATGTAACCGACGTAGATCCGGCCACTGCCGGAACAGTCGTCCAGGTAGTGCAGCCGGGGCGCGGTCCGACCGCCGCCGATCCGCAGGTGCGCGCCCATGAACGCACGCCGGGAGGCGTCGACGCATTCCGGCACCGGCAGCATCCGCTCGCGTTTCCACTTGGTGTGGCTGAACACCGTCCTGGACTCCCCGCGCACGGCCTTGCGCGGCGGGAAGCGGTGGCAGCCCTCCGGTGTGTGCTCGCACCACTGCTTGAAGTCGCCGCCGGCCCTGCCGCACACGGCCGCCTCGGCGTACTCCTGAAGGGCGGTCAGACCATCCCAGGCGAGCCGGGCCCAGCCGGCACCGACGCGCTGGAGCTCGTCCAGGGCGAGCGCGCTCTTCTGGTCCCCGGTGAACGTCAGCAGCGTGAACTCGCCCATCCTGGACATGAGTTCGGTGAAACTCTCGGGCTTGCCGCAGGGGTCGGCGGGCTGGGCGGCGAAGCGCGGACCGAGTGCCGGGCCGGCGCCCGGGGTGGTGCAGTGGCGGCCGGTCAGGGCGCGGGGGCCGGACCGGAGACGACCCTCGTGGGCGTCCCGGCCGTCCCGGGCGTCCCGGGTGTCGTGGCAGTCGCGGCGCTCCAGGCGCAAGCTGTGCCGGACCCGCTCCAGTTCGTCGGCCCTGGCCTGCTGCTCGGCGCGGTCCTGCTGCTCCTCATGGGCGAGGGCGGCCAGTTCGGCCCGGACGACGGCCCCGTCGGCACCCGGGTGCGCGGCACTCCGATGCACGACGGTCGAGTCGGCGGCCCGCCCGGAGGCCGGGCGGAGCTGCGGCGGCGGGACGCGCAGCACCGGAACGGCCGCCAGCGGTACCGGCAGCGGCTGGTCGGCGGCGAGGCGGCGCGGTTCGCGGGCGAGCAGCCCGGCGGCGCGCCGCAGGTCCTGTTCTATTCGACCCCGGGCGAGCACCGGGTGTCGCGCGCCGTCCTGCCGGGAGGCCGGGTCCACCTCGGGCAGGTAGGTGCGCACTGCCCCGCCGTACACCGAGTGGTACTCCAGCGCGACGTTGAATCCCGTGCGGGCGCCGGGATCCAGGACGTAGGCGGTGGCGAGGCCGGGCAGCTGGTGACAGAGCGGGCCGACCACGTCCGCCACCCAGTGGTCGACCGGGAGGTTCACCGGGACGCTGGCGACCACGGTGGGCAGCCGGCGTTCCGGGTCGCACAGCTCGTCGATCAGGGCGTCGACCTCGGCGGCCGTGATCACCCGGGGCGCGGTGTGGACGGCGGCCGGGCCGTCGGCGGCGTCGAGCAGCGGCAGCAGCGAGCGGGCCAGCTCGGGCACCGGCACCCGGCAGGGGGTGCGTACGCCGCTGCCGGTGCTGTGCGTCTCGGCCTCCAGCCGGACCCAGGTGGAGCCGTCGGCGCCGGTGGCCACGGTGAGCGTGAGCTGCTGGGTGCCGTGCGCGGCCGGGGTGCGCAGGCGGCGGCGGTCGTAGCGGCCGGCGCCCGGGCCGCCGCGCAGCGGGCCGTGGTCGCGGTCGAGCAGGACGCGCTCGCCCAGGCGGAGGCGTTCGGCGAGGCCCGGCGGCTCGGGGGGCGGTGCATCGGACGCCGGCGGGGGCTCGTCGCAGCCCTCCTGCTTCAGCCAGGAGGCGAGCTGTTGGTCGGCCAGAGAAACCGCCTCGGCGTGCGGGAGCGCCGTGGTGACGGTCATCCGGTAGGGCGTCGCGGGACCGCGGGGGCCGGGGAGGTCGGAACCGGCGTGCGAGCGGGCGCGGTTCGAGGTCGGGCGGGTCGGGGTCGAACGGTCTGAAGTCCAACGGTCTGAGGTCATGCGCATACCTCCGTGGTGCGGGGTGGGGTCCTGTGTCCTCCATCGATGGGTTTCGTCCGGTTCCGCCGGATCCTTGCCCAGGAAACGCCATGGCCCGGAGCGGAAGTTCCAACTCCGGGCCACGACCCTACGTTCGAGTGAATCTGTTCAAGCCGTCTTCCGCGTGGCGCAGGGCCTGGGCTACCGGACGCCGCCCGCGGAGGGTGCGCGGGGTGCCGCGCCGCACGGGCTCCCGCCCGGACGCCCGGACCCCGCTCGGGCCCCGTCGTGCCCCGCTGAGCTGCGGTTCCCGGCGGGCGCCGGGACGGGACGGCCGACGGGCAGCCCGCCGGGGCCGCGTGGTTCGCGACCGGTACCACGGGTTCGGCCCCGGGGCCGCGCCCGATGCGCACGCGGACCGGCGCCGCCGCGCCGGGTGCTCAGACCGGGACCTCGACGTAGGTGCGTCCGGCCGGGACGGCCGCAGCGGTGCCCCCGGTCGCCTCGGCCAGCCAGGTGTGGAAGGCCGCCACCCCGGGCTCCGGCACGCCCACCTCGATCCGTACCCCCGACGCCTCGTAGGCCAGGTCGTTCACCGCGTACCCGGCCGCCCGCAGGTCGTTCTCCAGCCGCCCGGCCCGGACGTGGTCCACCGTCACCGCGAGCAGCGCGACCGGCCGGCGCTCCAGCAGGCCGATCCCGTCCACCGCCTCGGACACCGCGTTGCCGTACGCCCGCACCAGGCCGCCCGCCCCGAGCTTGATCCCGCCGAAGTACCTGGTGACCACGGCGACCGTGTCGGTCAGGCCGCGTCGGCGGAGCACCTCCAGCATCGGTACCCCGGCCGTGCCGCCGGGCTCGCCGTCGTCGCTGGAGCGCTCGCGGCGCTGCTCGTCGCCGACCACGAAGGCGGTGCAGTTGTGCCGGGCGTCCCAGTACTGCTTGCGGATGCCGGCGATGAAGGCCTGCGCCTCCTCCTCGTCGGTGACCCGGGCGAGGTGGCAGATGAACCGGGACTTCTTGATCTCGGTCTCGTGGCTGCCGGCCCGCCGGATGGTGAGGTACGGCCTGGCGGTGGGCTCCGGCGTGGCGGACATGGCGCGGTGCTTCTCCCGGGAACGGCGACGGCTGGCGGCGCACCCCGGTCGCCGGGGCGGCACCGCCAGCCTAGTTGGCGCACCGGCCGGTGGACCGGCGGCCGCGAGGTCAGCGGCCGGCGAGGGTGTTCAGCCGCTCGCGGTCCAGCCCGGTCAGCGCGGTGACCTCGGCGAGGTCGACGGCGCCGCAGTCCAGGCCGCGCAGCAGGTAGCCGCTGAGCGCGCGGGCGGTGGCCGGCTCGTCCATCACGTCGCCGCCCGCCTTGGCGACGTACGCGGACAGCCGGGCCGCGGCGGCGGCCAGGCCCTCGCGGTAGAAGGAGTACACGGCGACGTAACGGGTCGGCAGGTGCGCCGGGTGCATGTCCCAGCCCTGGTAGTAGGCGCGCGCCAGCGACCGGCGGACCAGGTCGTGGTGGAGCTTCCAGGCGGCGTGCACCTGCTCGGTGGAGCCGGTCGGGATGACGTTGGTCGAGCCGTCGGAGAGCCGGACGCCGGTGCCGGCCGCAGCCACCTGCATGACCGCCTTCGCGTGGTCGGCGACCGGGTGGTCCATGCTCTGGTGGGCGGCGCTGACCCCGCAGGCCGCGCTGTAGTCGAACGTGCCGTAGTGCAGACCGGTGGCCCGCCCCTCGGCGGCCTCGATCATGAGGGCGACGGTGGCCCGGCCGTCCGGGCCGAGGATGGCCTGCGTGGTCTCGATCTGGATCTCGAAGCCGATGCGGCCGACAGGCAGCCCGGCCCGGCGCTCGAAGTCCTCCAGCAGGCGGACCAGTGCGGTGACCTGCTCGGCGTAGGTCACCTTGGGCAGGGTCAGGACCAGGCCCTCCGGCAGGCCGCCTTCCGCGAGCAGGGTGGCCAGGAACCGCTCCAGGGTGCGGATGCCGCGGGCGCGGACCGGCCCTTCCATGCACTTGATCCGGATGCCGATGTACGGCGGGGCGTCGCCCCCGGCCACGGCCGCGGCGACCAGTCCGGCGGCCCGGACGGCGGCCGCGTCCTCCTCCGCGTCGGGGCGTGGGCCGTAGCCGTCCTCGAAGTCGATCCGCAGGTCCTCGATCGGCTCGCGCTCCAGCTTGGCGCGGACCCGGGCGTGCACGTCGGCGAGCAGGGCGTCGTCGGCGACGCCGAGGGCGCGGGCCAGCTCGGCGGGGGTGCCGGCGTGGGCGTCGAAGGCCGCCAGCGCCTGGCGGCCCCACTCCCGTACGGTGTCGGCGGCGAAGGCGTCGGCCGGGACGTAGACGGTGTGCACCGGCTGCCTGGTCCCGGAGTCGCCCGGGTAGCGGCGCGCCAGGTCGGCGTCGACCGGCGCGAGCAGCGCCTCCACGGCGGCCAGGGCGGCAGCAGAGAAGGAAGCCCCGCCCGTCGGCCCGTTTCCGTCCACCTCGACCTGCGACATCCGCACTCCTCCATGCCGAACCAGCTCTTCAACAATTTGTTGAGGCGAAGGTAGCTGCGGTGGGGACGGCCGTCAATGGCCGACCGAGCGCCGGACGGTGGACCGCTGCGGTCAGTCCCTCCCGGCGGCGGCGTAACGGTCGCGCAGCGCCGGGAAGAGCTCGGCGACCTCCTTCGGGTGGACCGAGCCGTCGGGGCCCTTGCCCGTGACGCCGTACTCCCTGGTCAGCCAGTCGGCGAGGCGCTGCGGGTCGGGCTGGTGGCCGTGGTTGTCCATGTACGAGACGAGGGCCTCGTAGGCGAGGTCCGGGTCGAGCCGCGAGGCCGCCGGGCGGGTTTCGGCGTGCTCGGCTTGGGCGGGCTCCTCGGCCGGAACCGGCTGCTCGGCCTGGGCGGACTGCCCGGACGAAGCGGGCTGCCCCGGCTGCTGCGGCGCCTGGGCCTGCTGCGCGACCGGCTGCTCGGGCTGCTGCGGGGCGGCCGGCCGCTGGGCCTGCGGCCGGGGCCCGGACCCGGCGGGCGCCGGGACGGAGGCGGGGCCGGGGGCAGGAGCGGCGGCCGCAACGGGCTCGTCGGCGACCGGGCGCGGAGGCTTGAACCAGGGCGAGGCCTGGCCGGGAACCCGCCCGCCCGGACCGGCGTCGGCCGGGTGACCGGTGGTGCGGACCGGTCGCTCGGTCCAGACGTTCAGCTCCTCGCGGTGCGGCTCCGGGACGGCGTCCCCCGCCGCCTCCGGCTCCTGCGCGGCGCGCAACCGGACGGCCGCCAGCTTCGCCAGCATGGGCGCGGCCACCTCGGCGGGCATCGGTGCGACGGCCGCCGGGGCGTCGGCCTGGGCCGCCGCGGACTGCGGCTGGGCCTGCGGCTCCAGCGGGGCCTGCTGCGGGCGGGCGGCCTGCGGGGCCTGCGTGGTCTGCTGCGGGTGCTGGAGCTGCTGCGGTGCGCCGGCCGGGGCCGCGGCCGCCGGGGCGATGGCCGTGGCCCTGGCCCCCTGGGGAGCCGGCTCGCGCGACTCCTGACCAGCCGGCACCTCGGCGGCCTCGCGCTCGCGGGCCTCGTCGTCCAGCCGGTCGAGCAGCCCCGGGTCCAGCGGAACGCCGAACTTGGCGAGCTTGAGCGGCAGCAGCGCCTGGATCGGCGCCGAGCGGCGCCAGCCGCGGCCGTAGCGGAAGCGCAGCTGCGCCCGGTAGACCAGACGGTTCTGTTCCAGTCGGATGACCTCGTCGTAGGAGCGGAGCTCCCAGAGCTTCATCCGACGCCAGAGCCGGAAGGTCGGCACCGGGGACAGGAGCCAGCGCATCACCCGGACCGATTCCATGTGGCGGTCCGCCGTGATCGCCGCGATCCGGCCGACCGCGTGACGGGAGGCCTCCACCACGACGACGAAGAGCACCGGGATGACGGCGTGCATGCCCATGCCGAGCGGGTCGCCCCAGGAGGCGGCCGCGTTGAAGGCGATGGTGGCGACGGTCAGCAGCCAGGCGGTCTGCCGGAGCATCGGGAAGGGGATCCGCAGCCAGGTCAGCACCAGGTCGAGCGCGAGGAGCACCACGATGCCCGCGTCGACGCCGATCGGGAAGGCGTAGGAGAAGGCGCCGAAACCTTTCTCCAGGGCCAGCTCGCGCACCGCGTTGTACGAGCCCGCGAATCCGATGCCCGAGATGATGCAGGCACCGGCCGCGACCAGGCCGAGTAGGCCTCGGTGGGCTTTGGTGAGCGTTGGGCGTGCCATTACGTCTATCAACCCCTGGATGTCGGCTGCGGCCGTACGCTGCCTCGACTGTCGGGTCCCGCTGGTCGGGCCGCCGGATGGCTGAAAGCCACCGGGCTCGGCCAACCGGAGTTTACTCGTACACCTGTTTAAGCGTTCCCGCAGCCTGGGGTGTCACGGTCCACGGCACGCCGGCGGCCGTGGACGGTCCGGCCCGCAACTGGGGACCGGCCGGACCGTCAGCGGCTCTGCCCCGCCGTACCGTTGAGGTACGTCAGCACGGCCAGCACCCGACGGTTGGCGTCCTCGGCCGGGGCCAGTTCGAGTTTGGTGAAGATGTTGGCGATGTGCTTGGCCACCGCGCCGTCGCTCACCGAAAGACGGGCGGCGATCGCCGAGTTGGAACAGCCCTCGGCCATCAGCTCCAGCACCTCGCGCTCGCGCGGGGACAACCGCAGCAGCGGGCCCGGCCGGCGCGAGGTGGTCTGCATCAGCTTGGCGATCACGTCCGGGTCCATCGCCGTCCCGCCCGCCGCCACCCGGCGGACCGCGTCGATGAACTGCCCCGCGTTGAACACCCGGTCCTTCAGCAGGTACCCGATCCCGCCGGTGCCGTCCGCCAGCAACTCCCGCGCGTACAGCTGCTGGACGTGCTGCGAGAGGACCAGGACGGGCAGGCCCTGGATCTTCTGGCGGGCCTTGAGCGCGGCCTGCAACCCCTCGTCGGTGAGCGTCGGCGGCAGCCGGACGTCGACCACGGCCACGTCCGGGCGGTGGGTGAGCAGCGCCTCCAGCAGCTCGGGCCCGGTCTCCACCGCCGCGACCACGGTGAACCCGTGGGCCTCCAGCAGCCTGATCAGGCCTTCGCGAAGGAGGTAGAGGTCCTCGGCGAGGACAACTCGCACGGCAACTCCAAGGTGATGGTGGTGGGACCGCCCGACGTGCTGTCGATGGCGAGGACACCGTCGAAGGTACCCAATCGCTTCTCGATCCCGCGCAGTCCCGTCCCCCGCGAGGGATCGGCCACGCCCACGCCGTCGTCCGTCACCGTGACCCGCAGGAAGCCGGCGCGGTACAGGATGTCCACCCACACCTGTTCGGCGCCGGAGTGCTTGGCCGCGTTCGCCATCAGCTCGCAGATGCTGAAGTACACTGCGGCCTCCACCGGGGCCGCCGGCCGGTCCGGCAGACTCACGCACACCTCCGTCGGCAGCGAGCTGTCCAGCGCCAGGGCGCGGACGGCATCGCCCAGGCCCCGCTCGGCGAGCACCGGCGGGTGGATGCCGCGCACCAGGTCCCGCAGCTCCTGCAGGGCCCGGGCCGAGGACTGCCGGGCCTCGGCGAGGAGCTCCCGGGCCGCCGTCTGATCGGTGTCCATGAGGTGTTCGATGGTCCCCAGCGTCATCCCGATCGCGACCAGCCGCGCCTGCGCGCCGTCGTGCAGGTCCCGTTCGATCCGCCGCAGCTCGGCCGCCTGGTTGCCCGCCGCGTCCGCCCGCGTCTCGGTCAACTCGGCCACCCGCCTGGTCAGCTGGGCGTGCGTCGCCCGGCCGTCCCGGTCCAGCACCCGGCGGGCCGCCTCCGCGTACGCACGCACCGCGAACGGTGCCACGAGTATCCCGACGACGATCATGGCGGCCCCGAGCCCGCCGCTCAGCAGGATCGACACCGAGCGCGCGCTCAGCGGCCCGAACCCGGCCGACGGAACCGGCCCCGCCAGGGTGTAGGCCGCCCCCACCACGAGCAGGGCGGCCACCGGCCCGGCCAGGGCCAGGGCCAGGAACGGGTTCACGGCGAGCCAGGTCAACTCACCGCGGGTGGTGCTGTCCCGCAGGCCCCAGTGGACCAGCTGTGCGTACTTCGCCACCGTCTGCGAGCGGTGGTACGAGTACCCCGTCCACCAGTGCCCGCGGTCGTCCAGCTCCAGCCCCGGCATCGCTCCGTAGACCGCAGGAAGGCGGATCCCGAACCAGCGCTCCAGCAGTCCCCGCGTACGGTTCGCGGTGCGGCGGATGTTGTTGGCGGCCACGACGGCCCCGACGGCCACTCCCACCAGGAGGGCGAAGAAGACCTGGAGGTCGTAGGCCTCCAACAACTGGGACGTCACCACGCCCGCGATGATCGCGGCGCCCAGCGGCAGCACCGTCCCGGGCACCGCGGCGAGCACCACCACCGCAAGCCGGGCCAGCCCCTCACCGCCGGCCACGAAGGCCGTCCGGGCCTGAGCACGTACGGACGTGCCGCTCGTACGACTCGCTGTTGTCACGGGAAGCTCCTGATGCCGGTACCGATCGTCCTCCCTCAGTGTTCACGAACCGCCCGCCACCCACACTGGCCGTGGTACCCCAATCCCGAGGTGGACCTAGGACCACCTGCACGGTTGAAGCAACACCAGATCATCGGATTTCCGGGAAAGCACGCCGGGAGAAAGTCCCGGGAAACGCGAAGAACCCCCATCCGGAAACCGGATGGGGGTTCTTCAGCAATGATTGTTCGGCGGC
>NZ_JBITTM010000046.1:2261-77495 GCF_044541955.1 Kitasatospora sp. NPDC085464 | reverse complement strand
CCCAGCCCGAACCTGGGAAGTGGTGTTTCAGAGGATTGGCCGCCCCGGGACCGTCCGCGCCGATGCGTGTCCGGTGCTCCCTGCCGAGCGACTAGAGAACACTACTCCTACTCCGTGCCCGAGAACAAATGCCCCGGCCCGCGCCGCGCCCGGCCGCGCCCGGCCCGTACCGGGGCGCGGCCGGAGGTCGTCCCCTACTTGAAGAGGCGGTCGCCGCTGGTGGCCATGCGGTGGGTGGAGCCGTGGCGGTTCACCCAGTCTCGGACGAGGTTGACGGCGTTGGCGCACTGCCAGCTGTCGTCGTACTCGCGCACTCCGGTGAAGGCGCCGTAGCCGGCGATGATGCCGTCCACCCGGGCGTCACCCAGCAGCTTGTCGACGTACCAGGGGTCGTTGTAGGTGGTCGTCCAGGACAGCGTGGCCGCGAGCTGCCCGGAGGCGCGGTCCGCCGCTCCCTTCTTCAGTTCCGTGCAGGTGTTGTAGGTGGGCTCCGTGCAGTTGCCGAACCCCTTGGTGATGTCGCTGTCGCCGTAGTCCATCGCACGGTGGCCGGCCGGGAAGCCGGAGCCGGAACGCTCGAAGGCGCTGCGGACCGTGTCGCGGCTCCCCGTCGTCGTGATGCCCTCCAGGGGGCCGAGCTTGCCCTCCAGGCTCTTCCAGCCCCGGCCGCCGACGTCCGGGGTGTTGCCGCCGTGGTACTCGTAGAAGCCGTAGAGCACCTGGATCCCGGCGGCCGTCAGCCGCTGGGCCTTGTCCCGCAGCCCGGCGACGCTGCAGGTGCGGTTCGGCTGCTCCCCGCAGTAGTTCGGGTCCTTGATGTCCAGCCAGACCAGGGAGAGCCGGCGCCCCGCGTTGGCGTTGGAGAGGATACGGTCGATCATGCTGTCGAAGCTGGGGCCCAGACGGTTCTCCCCGGCCGAGGAGCAGTCGTGGTAGGCCCGCCATTCGTTCGGGTTCCACCAGGCGCAGACGTCGATCTCGATGCCGTTGGCGCCGTGCTTGAGGGCGGCGTCCACGCCCGCCACGGTGTCGACCCGGTGCGCGATCGCGTAGATCGCGTGCCGCTGGTCGGCTGCCGCTGCCGGGGTCGCGCCGACGGTGGCGACGCCGGCGATCCCGCACAGTGTCGCCATCAGCGCCGGTACCGTGCGCCGGAGGGCGGGACGCCTGAGGTGAGTGGTCACGAGAGATGCTCCTTCACGTCCGCAGTTCCTGAAGTGTGCATGCCAAGCACCCCAACTGTACGTCGACGTACGGTAAATGACGGCTGAACAGCACAACTGGTGGTCGATCGTCTCTCCCCGCCCCACCCAGTACCCGGCACCCCACTCCGCACCCCGGAGGCCGTTCGCGGGACTCGAACGGACGGGCGGAGCTCGGACGTGCAGCGGAGTGCCGAGGACCGCCGTCCGCCCGATCGGTCCATGTCCCGGGCGACACGGGCCGGATCGAGGTGTCGGAGGTACGGGTACGGAAGGCTGGGCCGTTCCCGGTCCGGGCCGCGCGGAAGTCGGTCGCGGTCGGCCGGGCGACCCGACACCGGGATGGTGGCATGACCGTTCAGGAGAGCCCGACCGTCGGCACGGCCCGGCGCGGCGACTTCGCCGAGCTGCGCCGACGCGTCCAGGAGGCCGGACTCCTCCGCACGCGCCCCCTCTACTACGCCGGCCGGAGCACCGCCCTGCTGGCCGCCCTCGCCCTGCTCCTGGCCTGGTTCATCGCCCTCGGCGCGACCTGGTGGCAGCTCGCCCTCGCACCCCTGCTCGCCTTCGTCCTGGGTCAGCTGGCGCTGCTCGGCCACGACGTGGCGCACCACGCGGTGTTCTCCGGGCGCCGGGCGACCGACCTGGCGGGAATCGTCCTCGGGAACCTCGTGGTCGGCATGAGCTACGGCTGGTGGGTCAGCGACCACAACCGCCACCACGCGCACCCGAACCGCGAGGGCCGCGATCCGGCCGCCGACTCCATCCTCTTCGTCCGGACCGTCGAACAGGCCCGTCGCACACGGGGGTTGCGCCGGACCGTCGCCAGGCGCCAGGCCGAGCTGTTCTTCCCGCTGCTCTCCCTCCAGGCGCTCGGCCTCGTCGTCGCGACCTGCCTGACCCTGGTCCGGGGTCAGGTCCGGTACCCGGCCCTGGAGCGGGCCCTCGCCGTCCTGCACTACGCCCTGGCGGCAGGACTCCTGCTCGTCGTCCTCACGCCGCTCCAGGCGCTCGCGTTCGCCGCGGTGTGCGGGGCCGTGCTCGGCGTGTACCTGGGGTGCATCTTCGCGCCCAACCACAAGGGCATGCCGATGACCGGCGCGGACGAGGCGCACGGCGACTACGTGCGGCGGCAGGTCCTGCCCTCCCGCAACCTCCGTGCCGGGCGGGTCGTGCACTTCGTGTTCGGTGGCCTCGGTTACCAGATCGAGCACCACCTCTTCCCGGCCATGCCGGTCGCATCGCTCGGCGCGGCCTCACACATCGTGCGGGCGTACTGTGCCGAGATCGGTGTGGAGTACTGCGAGGCCGGTCTCGCGGCGTCGTTCCGGGAGATCCTGCGGGATCTGCGGGAGGTCGGCCGCGCGGCGGGGGACGGGGCGGCAGTCGGGGCCCGAGCCGGGATCGCCCCCGAGATCGACGCCGAGGCAGAGGCCGAGGCAGAGGCAGAGGCCGATGTAGAGGCAGAGGCCGATGTAGAGGCTGAGGCCGAAGCGGAAGCCGAAGCCGCCGCCGGTGCCGCCCGGTGAGCGGGGTCCGGTCCGCGGTACCGACCGGCCCTGCCGTACCGACCGGCCGGACCGCTCGGGCCGCAGGACTCCCGGCCTCCGACGACGGCCGGCTGCGCGTCCTGATCGTCACCGAGTCCTTCGCGCCGCAGCTCAACGGCGTCGCCCACAGCGTGCTGCGGACCGCCGAGCACCTGGCGGCCCGCGGCCACGCCGTGCTGGTACTGGCCCCGGCGGCGCGACCCCGGCGAGGTCGTGCGGGAGAGGCCGGCGAGCGGCCGCACGGCTACCGGGTGGCCCACGTCCCCTCCCTGCCGCTGCCCGGCTACCCGGAGGTGCGGATCGCGCTTCCCGGGCGCCGGATGGCCGAGGCGATCGAGCGGCACCGGCCCGATGTCGTCCACCTGGCGGGGCCGTTCGTCCTCGGGGCCGTCGGCGCGGCGGCGGCCCGACGGGCCGGCACCCCGGCGGTGGCGGTGTTCCAGACCGACCTGGCCGCCTACGCCCGCACCTACCTGCCGCTGGCCGGAGACGCCGGGGCCCGCACGGCCTGGCGGATCCTGCGGCACATCCACGGCACCGCCGCGCGGACGCTGGCACCGTCCCGGGCCTCGCTCGACGCGCTGGCCGCGCAGGGCGTACCCCGGCTCCACCTGTGGCCGCGCGGGGTGGACTGCGCGCGCTTCGACCCCCGCCACCGGGACGAGCCCCTGCGCCGCAGGCTGGGCCCGCAGGGCGAGGTGCTGGTGGGGTACGTCGGGCGCCTGGCCGCGGAGAAGCAGGTCGACCGGCTGGCGGAGGTCTCCCGGCTCCCGGGCGTACGGCTGGTGGTCGTCGGCGACGGCCCCTGCCGCAGCCCGCTGGCGGCGGCACTGCCGGACGCGCTCTTCCTGGGCCGCCGCACCGGACACGAACTCGCCCGGCTCTACGCCTCGTTCGACGTGTTCGCGCACACCGGACCGTTCGAGACCTTCGGGCAGACCGTCCAGGAGGCCATGGCCAGCGGACTGCCGGTGGTCGCCCCGGCGGCCGGCAGGCCGCTGGACCTCGTCGTCCCGGGACGGACCGGCTTCCTCGTCCCGCCCGGTGCGGGCGGGGCGTTCCGCACGGCGGTGGAACGCCTGGCCCGCGACGCCGGGCTGAGGGCGGAACTCGGCCGGGCGGGCCGGGCCGCCGTCACCGACCGCAGTTGGGAGGCGGTCGGCGACCGGCTGATCGGGCACTACCGGCACGCCATCGCGGAGACCGCCGGACCCCGGCGCCAACAGGCCGTGCGCTGAACCGCCGGGCCCCGCACCGATCCGCCGACACGTACGGGCACCCGGACCACGCCGACCGTCCGACCGTCCGACCCGAGGAATCGAAGAACCGAAGAAGCGAAGCACCGAGGAACCGAGGAACCGACCACCGTGCACCCGCCCCTCGCCGCCGAGTACTCCCCCGTCACCTCTCCCGTCACCGATGCCACCGGCGGCGCCCCCGCCGCCGACACCGCCGTCTTCCTGCACGGCCTCGGCGGCTGGACCCACAACTGGGCCGCCCTGATCGGCCTCCTGCGGACCTCGGTGCACTGCCTGGCCCTCGACCTCCCGGGCTACGGAAGGTCGGTGCCCCCGCACGACGGCGTCGTCACCGTCTCCCGCCAGGCCGCCGCCGTCGCCGACCACCTGGACCGCGCCGGGCACCGCCGGGTCCACCTGGTCGGCAACTCCCTGGGCGGCCTGGCCGCCCTGCGGCTCGCCGCCCGCCGCCCGGACCTGGTGGCCACCCTGACGCTGGTGTCCCCCGTGCTCCCGGCCCTGCCGCCGATCCAGGCCCTCCGGGTGTCCCTGCTCGCCCTGCCGGGTGCCCCCCGCCTGTACGCCCGGCTGCTGTCGGCCCAGGACCAGGACCGGCAGCTCGACGACCTCTACCGCCTGATCTACGCCGACCCCGCCCGGGTCGGCCCCGAGCAGCGGGCGACAGAGGCCCGCGAACGCCTGCGCCGGGCCGGGCTCCCCCACACCGCCGGCATGCTGCCGGCGGGCGTACGCGCACTCGTCCGCGCCTTCCTGCAGCGGGGCCCGTCCTCGCTCTGGCAGCTGGCCCACCGGATCACCGCCCCCACCCTGCTCGTCTACGGCCGCGAGGACCGCCTCGTCCCCTTCCGGACCGCACCCCGCGCCTACGCGGCCTTCCGCGACGCCCGTCTGCTCACCCTTCCGGACACCGGCCACGTCGCCATGCAGGAGCGCCCGGCGCCCGTGGCCGCCGCGCTCCGCGCGCTGATCACCGAGGCGCGGCGAGCGCCTCGGTGATCAGGTCGCATGGAGCTGAGCATCCCGACGACCGGCTTCTGGTACGTCGGGAAGAGGAAGAGAAGAGCGGACACGCCGGCCGCCGAGCAGGCGGGTGGGCGGGCTCAGGTGCGCTTGAAGAACTCCACCTCCGCCAGGGCGATCGCCCGGCCGGGGCCGGTTCCGGCGGCCTCGCGGACGGTGAGCTTCACCTGGACGACGTCGCTGATCCCGGTCACCACGGTCTGCGGGCCCGGCTGGTCGTTGAGCGAGATCTGCTTCCGGTGCAGCTCCCCGTCCTTGGACGTGACCTCCAGGGACAGGACGATGGGACGGGCCTGCTGCCGGAAGCGCTCCGGGTCGGTGGAGTCGCCCGTGTGGACGATCAGGTCCACGAGCCGGAACGGGGTGCGGAAGTCGAAGCTGATCGAGTCCCCGACCGCGGGCGCTCCCCAGTAGGTGTTGGTCAGGCCGTCGTCGGCGGCGCTCGCGGGACGTCCCTCCACGGCGGCGCTCGCCGAGGTCTGGGAGGGCGTGATCGGCGCGGTGCTGCCGAGCTTGTCCAGCACGTCCTGGAAGGCCTTCTTCCCGGCCGGGTACAGCAGGATCCCCGCCACCACCACCGCGACCAGCACGAGCAGGGCGATGGTGCGCCGCAGCGCGTTGCCCGAGCCGCCCATGCGCACCCGGCGCCGGAACGGCCAACGGGTGCGCCACCACGGCAGCCTGGGCGCGGCCGCGGTGACGGTCAGCGGGGCCGCGCAGCGGCGGCAGAACTTCCGCTCGGGCAGGTTGGGCGTGCCGCAGCGGGGGCAGGGCGGGCCGTCCTGGGCGGCGTCGGCCGCCGCCGTTCTGACGACGGGGCGGGGCGCGACGGGCTTGGCGGGTTGCACGGCCACCGGGTCGGCCTGCACGGCCCCGGTCGGAGTCGCGGGCGGTCCGGGCGTCCGCGCCGGAACCGGGTCGGGCGTCGGTGCCGGGGGCGGTTCGGGCGTCCGCGCCGGAACCGGGTCGGGCGTCCGCGGAGGGGCAGCGGCCGGGGCGGAGTCCGAAACAGGGGCCGAGCCCGGGTCCGGGTCCGGCTCCGATGACGGAACCGAAGCCGGCCGTACCCGGGTGGAGCTCTCGTGCGGGGGCTCGGTGGCCGGCCGGGTCAGCGTCTCAACCGCGGGCGGAGTCGGCGTCTCGGTGTCCGCGGCGGGCGGCTGCTCCCTCCTGCCGCGCGTCACCCGTCGTGACACGTTCCGCCACGTGGACCCGGTGCGCGCGGTCTCGGGCCCGGGTGACGCAGAGGGCGCAGCGGACGCAGGAGATGCAGCGGACGCAGAAGGCGCAGCGGACGCGGCCGGGTCGGCGGGCACGGCGGACGCCGCAGCAGGCGCCGGGGGCTCGGCGGGCGCCCCCGGCGCGGCCCCTGGCCCGGCAGCAGCCGCAGCCGGCACCGCAGCCGACGCCGGGGCCGCAGCCGCCGGAGCGGCGGTACCGTGCGACCACCCCAGGTAGGCACCGCAGTTGCCGCAGAAGTCGTCCCCCTCCGCGTTCGCCGTCCCGCATTCGGGGCACACCGGCATCCGTCAGCCCTCCGCTCGCCCGGGTGGGCCGGGCAGGATCTCCACCCGGCAGGTCAGGTGGACCGGGCAGCCCGCCCTGACGACGGACAGCACCTGGTCCTCGTCCGGTGCCGGGCCGTGCAGGGGCCAGACCCGGACCAGCACGTCACCGCTCGTGGCGGGCGGCGGGGCGGCGTCGGGGGCGGTGGACCAGGTGGTGCCGCCGCCGTCCACGATCTCGGCGCCGGCGCCCAGTACCAGCCGCAGCCGCTCGGTGAGTCCGCGTCGGGTGCCGCGCCAGCGGTGCAGTTCCACGGCGCGCTCGACCACCGCCCGGCGCACCTCCATCGGCCAGGTCGGGTCGACGTCCACCGCGACCCAGGACGCCAGCCAGTCGACGAAGTCGGCCGGCGCGAGCCGGGGTTCGAAGTAGGCGGGCAGGCTGTCCAGGGTGGCGAAGACCGGGGCGAGGACGGTGTCCAGGCCGGCCGTGAACCGCTGGGCGAAGTCGTCGTCGGCGAAGAGCGCCGGAAGCAGCTCGCCGATCGGGTGCGGGCTGGGCAGGCCCGGGACGGCGGCCCTCATGACCTGCCGTCCTCGGCGGCCGGGGTGACCACGACCTGGTGCTGGTGCGAGAAGACCAGGGCGTCCGGCGGGACCTCGACGCGTTCGGCGGGCGCGCCCCGGCGGCCGGTGATCGGGTCGGCCGGGAACAGCCGCAGTTCCTCGACGCCGGCGACGGCGGCGACCCGCTGGAGGACGGCGAACACCTCGCCGTACTGGACGGCCCGGCCGAACGGCCAGCCCGCGCCGTCGGCGCCGCCGCGCAGCGGGTTGAGGTACCCGTACAGGGCGGCGAGCACCTCCTCGCGGACGCGGTCGGGGTCGGCGGCGCGGGTGGTGAGCCGGGCGACCACCGTCACGCCCTGGTAGGCCGGGGGTTGTACGACGATCCGGGTGCCGATCAGCCGTCGCTCGTCGAGGGCCGTGGCGACGGTGGCCAACACCTGCTCGTCGGGGATCAGTTGCTCGAACCGCAGCCGCTCGCCGTCGTCCGGGACGGCGTCGGGGACGACCAGCACCCGTACCGCGCCGGCCTCCCCGCCGGTGGCGGGCACGCAGCTGATCCGGGCGGCGGACGGCGCGGCCTGCCGGGCGATCAGTTCGAAGTCGCCGGCGGTGACGGCGCGTTCCTGCAGCCTCAGCTGGTGCGGGGCGCGCTGCTTGGCGTTCTCCACGGTCTCGCCGTCGACCCCGCCCCTGGCCGCCTCGCGGTTGTCGACCCGGGCGATGTACGGGACGGAGCTGCGCAGCACCGTGATGGTGCTGCGGGCGACGTTGCCCGCAGTGCCGCCGCCGGTGCGGTAGTGCGGGACGCGCAGCCGGGCGCCCTTGGGCGGCACCGCACCGAAGGCGCGCAGGCTGCCGTCGGGCTCCCTTACCGCGGGCGGGAAGAGGAACTCGCCGGTGGTCGCGTCGAGCACGACGTGCCGGTCGACGGGCGAGGACTCGCCGAAGTGCTCGACGACCGTCCAGGGCTCCCAGCCCTCGCCGGCCGCGACCTCGACCACCGGGGGTTCGCCGTCGAGCAGCACCGGCGGCCGGGAGAGCCCGAAGCGTTGGCCCGCGACGCCCTCCGAGGTGCCGAGCGGCGCGTCGGTGACGGTCTGCGCGTGGACGACGGTGGCGGTGCCGCCGACCGTGAACACCTCGGCCCGGCGGATGGTCGGGGACTCCGAGTAGAACGGCTGGCCCGGCTGCGGTTCGGTGACCCGGCAGCGCAGCCAGCCGGCGCGGCGGCCGGCGACCACCGAGGCGGTGTGCCCGGCGGGCACGAACACCACGACCTCGCCGGGCCGGTTGAGGCCGCCCGTGGTGTCGCTGCCGGTCTCGCAGGCGGTCCAGCGCGCGCCGTCCCACACCTCCCAGGCCAGCGGCGGCTGGCGCGGGTCGACGCCGACGCCCTCCACCCGGCTGTCCAGCCGGACGACCAGGATGCAGCGCGGCACCACGGCCGGCAGCGCGAAGAGCATGGCATCCCCGACCACCGGGTGCGGTTGGAAGCACCGGACGTCCGCGCCGTCGGTCAGTCGGCCCGTGCAGTCGGTCTGCTCCCCGGAGGCGCTGACGGTGAGCAGCCGGTCCAGCGAGCTGGGGACGATCGGGAGGTCGTCGGCGGTGGAGAAGACCACCGCGTCGTCGGTCTCGGTGCGCAGCGTGGAGACCTCGGTGCCCGCCCGCAGCAGGACCGTCTCGGGTTGCGGGGCGGAGAGCCAGAAGTCGATGTCGGCCCGGGCCGCGGCGGGCGGGAAGAGCCGGATGCCCAGCAGGTCGAGGAAGGCGGAGTAGTTCTTCTCCGGTACCCGGTTCAGCCGGTAGAGCAGCTGGTCGACCAGGTAGGCAAAGGTCTCGATGAGGGTGACGCCGGGGTCGGAGACGTTGTGGTCGGTCCATTCCGGCGCGCGTTGCTGGACGTACCGCTTGGCCTCGTCGACGAGTTGCTGGAAGCGGCGGTCGTCCAGGTTCGGGGAGGGCAGGGCCATCAGTTCTCGCCCCCGTTCACCGCGGCCGGGGACTCCGGGATGGTGTAGAAGGGGAAGACCAGGTTGCGGCGGTCGTTGGTGGCGCGCACGGTGTAGTGGACGTCGATGTAGAGCGTGCCCTCGTCGACGCTGTCGAAGGCGATCACCACGTCGTCGACCTCGATCCTCGGCTCCCAGCGTTCCAGTGCGATGCGCACCTCGCGCGCGATCCGTCCGGCGGTGGTGAAGTCGCCCGGCGCGAAGACGTACTCGTGGATGCCGCAGCCGAACTCCGGGCGCATCGGCCGCTCGCCGGGGGCGGTGCCGAGGATCAGCCGGACGGCCTCCGCGATCTCCCGGTCCCGGTCCACCATGCCGATGCCGCCGGTGGCGTTGACCCGCAGCGGGAAGGCCCAACCCCGGCCGATGAAGCTGCTGGTCATGCGACGCCTCCGATCAGCACGTTGAACGCGCCGCTCGTGATGGTGGCGCCGCAGGTCGTCTTGTCTCCCATGCGGGCCGCGGGGAGGCCGCCGATCAGGACCACTCCCCTGGTCGCCGTGCCCAGGCCGGGCTCGACGAGGTTGGCGGGGCCCATCTCCAGGTGCGGGACGCAGGCGTGGATGCTGCCGACCACCGCGGCGGGGCGGCCGCCGATCAGCACGGTCGCCACCCTGAGGGCGCCCGGCGGCGGGGTGGTGAGGGCGCCGCCGTGATCGGTGAGGTCGCCGGTCCGGGCTGCGGGGGGCATGTACGGTCTCCATTTCCGGTGGTGCCGGTGGGCGCGTGGCCGCCGGCTTCTCGCTGCTTGCTGCTTGCTGCTTGCTGCTTGCTGCTTGCTGCTTGCTGCTTGCTGCTTGCTGCTTGCTGCTTGCTGACTACTGACTACTGACTACTGACTACTGACTACTGACTACTGACTGTCGATCCGTAACTGATGTTCCGTCAATTGATGCGCACGAGCGCTCCCTTGACCACGGCTTCGGCGCCGCCGTCCACGGTGACCGCGGTCGTGCCCCGCAGGGTGACCGAGCCGCCGCGCACGTTCACGGTCCCGGTGCCGGCGTCGAGGGTGATGCCGGAGGAGTCGAGGCGCACCGTGCTCCCCGCCGCGCCGCCCACGCCGTGGACGGTCAGGACGATCTCCCCGTTCTGCTGGTCGAGTTTGACCTCCAGCTTCTTGTCCCCGCTCGCCAGCCGGACGCCGGAGGCGCCGCCCGGCACGTCCAGCAGCTCCAGGCGGTGGCCCGAACGGGACACCACGGAGCGGCGGTTGACCTTGCCGGAGCCCGCGTCGACCAGCGGTACGTCGTGCGGCGAGGGCCGGTCGACGCCGTTGTAGAGCCCGCCGAGCACGTACGGGCTGTCCAGGTCGCCCTGCTCGAAGCCCACCAGCACCTCGTCGTTGACCTCGGGGCTGACCACGCCACCGCCCCCGTGGCCGCCCAACTGCACGGTGCGCACCCAGTCGGAGACGTACGTGTCGTCCAGCCAGGGGAACTTCAGCTTCACCCAGCCGCGCTGCCCGCCGCCCGGCTCCCGGACGTCGGTGACCACGGCGACGGCCAGGCCCGGCATCCGAGGACCGCGCGGCGGCGCGTTGCCGCCGGTGACCAGCCCCGCCAGGGAGCGGTCGGGCGACGCGCTGACCACCACGGTGGTCCGGTAGCCGCGGAACGGTTCGAGCAGGTGGCGCACCCCGGTGGCGGTGTAGCGGCCCGAGAAGGCGGCGCCGACGTTCCCCAGGGCGACGGCGGTGCCCGCCCGCAGCCGCGGGTTGCCCTCGACGACGGCCTCCAGCTCGCCGAAGCCGGAGGCCACCGAGGCGGCCAGCGAACGCGCGACGGCGGTCGTCTCCGCCTGGGTGCGGTACGGGGTGTCGGCGACGGTCAGCCGGGCCCGGCCGGGGAACGCGGAGGCCACCTGCGCGGGGCTCATCCCCGGCAGCACCGTCCGGGAGGTCACCGACGGCTCGGTGGCGACCAGGGCGCTCTTGGTGGTGACGTTCCAGCCGCGGGCCTCGACCGTGTCCGCGCCGGCGGCGCCGGTCAGCACGCCGCGCAGCTCCAGCAGGTTGCGGCCGTACTCCAGGACCATCGGGTTCTGCGGCGCGGGTGTGGAGGGCGCCGGCGCCCCGGAGGCGGGCTCGGGCCGGACGAACTCCAGCCGGCCGTCGTCGTCCACCCGCACCTGGGCCCCGCTCTCCTGCGCCAGGAACTGCAGGAACTCCCAGTCCGGGACGTTCGCCTGGGAGAGCTGCTGGTGGACGACCGGGAAGGAGTCGATCCGGCCGCAGGGCAGGCCCGCGCCCGAGGCGACCTCCCGGACGATGTCGGCCGTCGTCATGTTGCGGAACCCCTTCACCCGGCGCCCGCGCATCAGGCGGTGGGTGACCGCCGACGCCCGCACCACGGTGTACGAGCCGGTGGTGTCCACCTCCAGCTCCAGCGCGGTCACCTCGCCGGTGAACAGCCGCACCCGGGTGTTCCCCTGCACCGTCACCACGGACACCCGCAGCTTGGTCCCGATGGTGATCCCGGTCGCGGCGAGGAAGCTGTGGTCCGCGTCCCGGAAGCTCAGGACGGCGGTGTCCGGGAGGCCGACGCTCTCCTCGATGTCGCAGGACACCAGCTGGGTCGCCCAGATCGGCGGCAGCGGGCCCGGCGCCTCGACGACCGGATCCGCGGCGAAGGAGCGGCCGCCCCGGGCCTCGGGGGTGGTCATGACTGCCCGACCCGGGTGAGCTCGTCGATCCCCGGCACGATCAGCTCCGAGCCCGGCACCAGGGCCAGCGGGTCGTCGATGTCGTTGGCCTCCGCGATGGTGCGCCACCCCGTCGCGTCCCCGTACGCGCGCCAGGCGAGCAGCGGCAGGCTGTCGCCCGCGATCACCCGGTGGGTGCTGCGGGCCTCGGGCGAGCCGGAGGTCGGGTTCTGGCCGGCCGGGTCGACGCTGGCCTCGTCGATGGTGAGCGAGCAGACCGCCCGCAGCGGACTGCCGTTGACGTCGAAGAGCGTGTAGGTGACCGAGAGGCCGGTCATCACCCCGTTGAACGAGGTCGTCTTCAGGGTGCCCCAGTCCAGCCGGATCCACGGGCTGGCCGGCGTCTTGCGGGCCAGGCTGGCCGCCGTGGGCACGCACGCCGTCATCAGCTTCTCCACCGCCCGCTCCACCGAGTTGTCGTGGGTCGCGGTCGAGTCCAGGAACACGTCGAGGGAGAGCGAGCGCGGACCGCTGCCGACGAACTCCGGCAGCGCCGACTCGCCCGCCATCCGGGACGGCGTGCGCCGCCACTCGGTGGTCTTGCGCAGCACCAGGGTCGCCGGGTTGAACTGGAGCCGCAGCTGCGCGAGCGTTCCGCCGGGCTGGGCGCCGACCGTCGACGGGGGCTCCATGATGGTCAGTTGGGCCCGGGTGACGCTCGCGGGGACCGCCGAGGACATCCTGGTGCTCCTTACGTGGGTGGGGCGGCTGGGTGGGGGGCAGCTGGGCCGGAACGGCTGTGCTGTGCGGGGCGCGGCCGAGTGCGGTCGGGTGGGACCCGCCGGATGGGGCCGCGGCGTCCTCAGGAGGGGCGCAGGCCGACGTGGGCGATCTCCAGGGTCTCCATCGCGGCCTGGGAGTTGGAGGGGTCGAAGGACGGCCCCTCCCAGCGCACCGGGACGATCCCGAGCACCTGCCAGCCGACGATCCGGCTCAGGTCGGGCCGCAGCGCGACGATCTCGCCGTCCTTCGGCTCGACCTTCCGGACGATCTCGCCCAGCCAGCGGGCGATCTTGGCGGTGTCCGCGGTGACCGCGCGGGTGAGCGTGATGTTCGACCAGGTGATGCGGCCCGGCAGCTGCCAGGCGAAGCCGTTGTTGCCGCCCTCCGCGTACTGCTCGATCTCGACCTGGGCGCCGAGCCCCGAGCAGGTGGTGAACTCCCCCAGGTCGTTGCCGCCGATGGTCAGGCTGAAGAACACACTGGTCGCGAAGATGTTGTCGGTCATGGGTTCCGCATCCTGATTCCTGTTTCCCGTTCCTGTTCCTGCTTCGGGTTCTCGTTCCGGCTGGTGCCGGAGTCGGTCGGCCGCCGCTCGCGGTCCGCGCTCAGCGGCGCCCGTCGTACGGTCGCCCGCCGCGCTCCCTCCCCCTGCGCAGTTCGGTGCGCAGCAGCCGTCCGACCGGTTCGACCAGGCGCCGGGCCAGTTCGTCGAGGTCGGCCGGCCCGTGGCCGCCCGTCTCGACCGGCGGTCCGCCCGTCTCGGGCGGGGACGACGTCCGGGCGGGCCGGGTGGAATGGGCGGGCCGGGTGGACTGCGGGGCGGCCTGCACCGTGGTCGTCGGCGTACGGGCCGGCACGGCGGTCAACGGCACCCCGGTCAGGCCCGCCTGCTCCGCCACCCGCTGCAACACCCGCGCCGTCCCGGGCGACGGCGGTGCGAACGCCCCCGGCACGGACGGTACGGACGGAGCAGATGGAGCCGACGGAGCGCTGAGGGCGCGCAGCGCCACGGGCGAGGACGAGGTTGCCGAGGGAAGCTGCGAGGAGAGCTGCGAGGAGAGCTGCGGGGCGGGCTGCCCCGGCCGGGGGGGCGCCGGAAGCCGCTGGAGCGACGCCGCCGTCGGCGGTGCGAGCCGGACCACGGGCGGGCGCGGCGCACGCGCCACGGCCGACGACGCAGCAGAGCCGCCGGGCGCCGGGCTCCCCGCGGCCGCCGGTGCGACGGCACGCTGCACGGCCGGGAGATCCGTGCCCGGGCCGCCGGCCTGCGGCTGCGGTGTCGCCGACGGCACCGGGCCACCGGTGTGCGGCACGGCCGTTTCCGGGCGGCCCGGCCGGACACGCGGCGCGTCCGTCGGCCCGACGGCGCCGACCGGCGAGACGGAAGTGCCGTGCCCCGGGGAGGAGCCGGGCCCCACCCGACCGTCCCTCCGGCCCGACGAACGCCACAAACGCTCGCGCTCGGGCATGGGCTGCGCCGCCGAACCCCCGTGCGCCGAAGGGGAATCGGAGGCAGCCACCGTCCCGTCTCCGCCGCGCGCCGACGGACGCCGCGCCCGCGAACGCTGCACCGCAGCCACGAGCCCGCGTACCAAGCCCGGTCCGGACGACCGGCCCGGCACCGAACTCCCCTGCACAGACGGGGAACCGGCCACGGCCTGGCCGCCGACGTGCGCCGCCGAACGCTGCACCGCACCCGCGACCCCGCGCGGCGCGCCCGCAGCGGACGGCCGGCCCGGCACCGGTGCGGCGCCCGAAACGCCGGACGGTGCCGGACCTCCCGGCACCACCGACCGCCCCGGCACAGTGCCGCCGTCGCGCGGGCCGGGCGTGTGCCGCGAGCGCGGCGCGGCGGCCGAGGATCCACGCCTCCGGCCGTCGCGCGGCGCCGACTCGGTGGCCGATCCGGCAGCCGGTTCACCGTCCGTACGCGGCTGGAGCGCCCTGGGCCATACGGCCGGCACCACGGGCGGTGCGGGCGCGGGCGGCTTCGGGCCGCTGCGCGCGCCGGGAGCGGGCGGGTTCGACGGGGTGGCGAGGGCGAACCTCATCGGGCGCTCGCCGATCAGTCCGCGCCTCGGGCCGCTGAGTGCCACGGCACGCTGGACGCCCCAACCTGCGGTCACCGGCCGCGCGGCCACCACCCGGCCGGTTCCCGTTCCGGCTCCGGCTCCGGCTCCGGCTCCGGCTCCGCTGGGCGCCTCACCCAGGCCGGGGACTCCGGCCGGGCGGGTCGGGGCCGCGGGGCCGACGGGCTGTGGCGAACCGCCGGCTCGGTGCGCGTGACCGGTGCCGGACGGCGGCACGTCGGACCGTCCCGCTCCCCCGGCCGCCGGTCCGCTCCCGCCGGGTCCGGAACTCGTGCGCGCGTCGGAACCCGCGCCGACCGAACCGCTCCGGGCAGGGGCGGCCGGCCCTGCCGGGGCATCGCCACCGGGCCGGGTGGCGCGCTGCACACGCGGCCCCTCGCCGACCGCCGGCCCGCCGCCGGTGGCGGAGACAGAGGCGGAGCCGGCGGGCAGAGCCGAGCCGCCACCGGAACGCCGAACGGTCGGCGCTGCCGGCACCGCCGTACCACCGTCAACAGGGCGCCCCTGAGGCAGAGTTCGCCCACCGTCGCTGCCCCGAGGCCCGGCGATCGGCTCCGCAGGGCCGTCACCGGAAGCCCGAACGGCACGTTGCACCGGCATCGCCTCACCGGCCGGGGGCGTCGTGGCAGGCGCGGCCGGCGTGGCAGGTGTGCCCTGTTCGGTCGCGCGCCCGCTGGTGCCGCCGGTGGCAGCGCCCGCCGTCGGGCCGGTGATCCGTCGGACCGGTGCCCGCCCGCCGAGCAGCGGGGCGGTGCGGCCCGGCGCGGTGGCCGTCGGCGGCAGCGCGTCGAGGGGCGCACCCAGGCCCCCACGGGTGCGGGTGGGGGCCGGGTCCGGAGGGCTCTGGCCGACGCGCTCGGTGGTCGACGAGGACGACCCGGACGCCGGTGGTGCCTGCGAGGAGGAACCGGCCCCGGACGGCGCGCGCTGGACGGGTGCCGCGCCGGCCGCCCCCCGCTCGGGGCGCGACGGTGCCGTACCGCCCGGCTCGGCGGCCGTACGGGTGCTCCGGTCGGGGGTGGTGTCGGGCCGGCCTTGTTCGGCGCCGCCGGTCGCCGTGCCGAGCACCCCGGCCGCAGCGGCCGACACGGCCGGCACGACCGGCATGGCCGGCGCACCCGACGCGGCGTCGCGGTCCTGCGGTCCGGTGGCGATCACGGGCGAAGAAGACGAAGACGAAGCCGAAGGAGAAGGCGTGCGCGAAGGTGAAGCGCTCGCGGGGAGGGAGGTCAGGGGCGCACCGAGGACCGGACGGGCGGGCCCGGCGGCGGCCGCCCGCTGGACGGCCCCTCCGGCCCGATCGTTCCGCGCGGACGCGGACTCAGGCGCGGACGCGGGCTCAGGCGCAGGCGCAGGCGCAGGCGCAGCGGTACGGTCCGCCCCCGTGGCCGTTCGTGCGGCCGTTGGTGCGGCAGCGCCGCCCTGATCGGACGAGCCCACCCCGACGGTCCGATCCGTGGCACGGCTCGGCGGTTCGGCCTCGGCACCCGCCGTCCGGTCCCGGCTCGGGTGCGCCGTCACCGGACGCGCGGACAGGGTCCGGGGACGCCGCGCCACGACCAGCGATCCACCGACGCGACGGGGCCGTACCGGGCGGGCCTGGCCCACCGCGTCACGCGAAGGCGACGTCACGGCACCCTCGGCGGGCGTCGGCGCACCAGCGCCGGCATCGCCACCACCGACGCCGCCGTCCCGACCGTCCGCCCGAGCGCCGTCCCGACCGTCCGCCCGAGCGCCGGCCTGAGCCGTCGGCCGGCCGGCCCCGTCCGGGCTGGCCGCTCGCGCCGCCGACCGCACGGGAAGCCGCCGGACCGGGGCGGACCGTTGGACCGCCCGTGCCCGCCCAGTTCCCCCCGACGCACCCGCCGCACCCGATGCACCCGGTTCGCCCGGGTCCGTCGTCGGCTGCGCTTCGCCGGCCCCGGGCGCATCCGCGACCACCGGCATGGCGAGCCCGGCCCCGCCCCCGACGGCGGCGGGCGGCGCGATCGGTCGCGCCATCGCCCGCAGGATCCCCGCCGGGGCGGACGGCAGGACCGCGTGGCCGAGCGGGCCGCTCAGCGAGGGGTCCTGCCACGAGGCGAGCCGGGACCGGAAACGCAGGCCGTCGCTGACGCCGTGCGCAGGCCCGGCCAGGGTGGGGACGAGCGGCCTTACCGCGCGCCACCCCCCGTCGCCCGCCGCCGGGGCACGCCGAACGGCGCCGCCGTCAGCGCCGTGGCCGGAGCCGGCGTCCGCGCCCGCGGCGCCGTCGGCAGCACTGCCGGCTGCAGCACCGCCCGCACGGCCGCCCGCCGCCTCGCCGGTCCGCCGGCGGCCGATCCAGTCCCGAAGCCCCATCCGACTCACCCGCCTTCGCTGACACGGGTGTTGATCCGCGCGATCTCGCGCACCCACTGCCCGCGTTCACGGTGGGTCAGGTCGAGGATGTCCTCCCGCTGCCAGTGGAAGTGGTAGGCGATGTACGCGATCTCCTCGTACAGCCGAGCAGGCGCGTACGTCACGATTCCCCCAGGCGCCCACCGGCGAGGTCGACCTCGAAGGCGCCGTCACAGTGCGGGCAGGTCACCGCGGCGCGCGTGTGGCCCTCGCTGTTGATCCGCTGGTAGAGGTCCTGGAGGAACGCCACGTCGGTGGCGTACATCCGCTCGACGATCCCGGCGTGCACGTCGGTGACGTCGCCCAGCCTGGTGATCACGTGGCTGAGCAGCACCACGCTCAGGTAGGCCGGGTTCTCCTTGACCCGCAGGTCGATCTGCGGCATCAGTTCGTCGCGGGCGGTGGCCAGGCGCATGGTGCCGTGCCGGTGGACGGTGCCCTCGTCGTCGACGTAGCCGAGCGGCAGCTCGAACTCGAACTCGGTGTGCGGCGCCCGCCGTTGGGGGCCGGACGGCCCGGAGAGCCCCGACGGCCCCGCGGGTTGCTGTGCCGGCGGCGCGGCGTGCTGCGCGGCCGGGGCCCGTTCGAGGAGTTCCTCCAGGCCGATCTTCCGCCTCACTCTACGCTGATCTCCTCGAACACGATGGTCACGGTCTCCGACGCGGCGCTGGACTCGCCGGCGGTGAGCGTGGGGCCCTCCCAGCGACTCGCCCAGGCGTTGGTCAGCTGGATGCGCCGCAGGGTGGCACCGGTGGTGTCCTTGACCTCGATGGTGAGGTTCTGCCGCGCGGTGTTGATCGCCCCGTTGTTGAGGGTCTCCTTGATCCAGTTCGAGAACGCGCTGCTCTTGTCGAGGCCGCGGGTGATCGTCACCTCGCCGGGCATGCGGGCGCCCGGCTGCTTGCGGACGATCAGTTTCCCTTCCTGGGTCACCTGCTTGTACTCGACGACCTCCTGGTCGACCGTCAGGTTGCTGATCTCCTTGACGGACTCGACGTTGTAGCCGCCGAGTTGGACGCCGAAGATGTGTGTGGAGAGCGGATCGCCTTCAGCCATGGCTAGTTGTCACCTTCCGATGGGGTCCGACCGGGTGCCGGGTGCGGGTGCCGGTCACTCGTTGACGAGGCTCGTGCTGTCGGAGAACTGGGACAGCCGGAACACCACGAACTCCGCCGGCTTCACCGGCGAGACCCCGATCTCGCAGATCACCTGGCCGAGGTCGATGGACTCCGGCGGGTTGTTGTCGCGGTCGCACTTGACGTAGAAGGCCTCGGCCGCGGTCTGGCCGAACAGCGCCCCGCGCCGCCACTCCTCGGTGAGGAACGCGGTGATGTTCCGGCGGATGCTGGACCAGAGCCGGTCGTCGTTGGGCTCGAAGACGACCCACTGGGTCCCCAGGAGGATGGACTCCTCCAGGTAGTTGAAGAGCCGGCGCACGTTGAGGTAGCGCCAGGCCGGGTCGGAGGAGAGGGTGCGCGCGCCCCAGATCCGGATGCCGCGTCCGGGGAAGGCCCGCACGCAGTTGACGCCGATCGGGTTCAGCAGGTCCTGTTCGCCCTTGCTGAGGCGGATCTCCAGGTCCACCGCCCCGCGGATGACCTCGTTGGCCGGCGCCTTGTGCACGCCGCGCTCGGCGTCGCTGCGCGCCCACACCCCGGCGGCGTGCCCGCTCGGCGGGACCATCACGTTGCGGCCGCTCGCCGGGTCGAAGACCTTGATCCACGGGTAGTACAGGGCGGCGTAGCGGGAGTCGAAGCCCGCCTCGTCGTTGCGCCAGGTGCGCATCTGCTGGGCGTTGAGGCCGGGCGGCGGGTCCAGGACGGCGATCCGGTCGCCCATCTGCTCGCAGTGCGACATCACGGCCAGCTGGACGGTGCGCAGGCCCTCGGCGTCGATGTCGCCGCGCTGGTAGGCGCTCATCAGGTCGGGCACCGCGACCATGGTGATCTCGTCGATCGCCTCCAGGCCCGAGAAGCCGGTCCGGGCGGCGGCGTCGCCGACGTACTCGGCGGGGTCGAGGCGGGCGGCGGCCGCGACCGGCCCGGTGGCGGGCGCGGCGGCGGCGGCGAGGGCGTGGGTCCGGCGCTCGGGGCGGCTCGGCGCGGTGCCGGGCTGCTCGGCGACGGCGACCAGCTTGGACTCCCGCAGCTGGGTGACGACGTAGCCCTTGGTGCTCTTGCGGGTCGAGACGTCGTAGGTCTCGACGACTTCGGCGCCCCGGCGGACCAGGAGGCGGAAGCGGTCCTCGGGGACGTTCTCGCCCTCCACGTCGGCGACCTCGACGGAGACCTCGCCGCCGGCGCCGGGCAGCGCCGAGAAGAGGAAGCCCGAGATCGCGACGGGCGCGGGCGCGCTCACGGCGGGGGCGGCGGCGCCGGACGCCTGCCGGGCCGGGTCGCCGACCCGCACGACGTAGGCGGAACCGCCGCCGTTGGCGAAGAAGCCGTACACCGCGTGGGCGAGGTAGGTGCCCTCGGTGAACCCGCCGAACCGTTGGACGTACTGGTCCCAGTTGGTCACCAGCGTGGGCTCGTGGAAGGGGCCGGTCTCGGCGAAGCCGACGAAGGCGGCGACGGCCGTGCCGACGCCCTCGATCGGCCGGGCACCGGACTGGACCTCCTCCACGTACACGCCCGGGGTGAGGTACGACGGCATTCCTGCTCCTTCGGGTGGCCGGTCAGTCGTCCCCGAGTCTGCTGCCCGGGCACCGTCCGGGGACATGTCCGCAGGTCCCGGAGCGAGGGCAAGAACGACTGCCCCCGGCGGGCACCTCCTCGGTACCCGCCGGTAGGGTCAGCCCCGCCCGGGCTCCCCGAGGACGCCCAGCCACGGCCCGAACTCGCTCTCCAGCACCAGCCGGCCGAGCTTGCGGTACTCGCCGACCACCGCGGCGACCAACTGCGCCATGCCCAGCGGGGTGCCCGTGCCGGCGGCCAGGTAGGCCGCGGAGACCGCGCAGGCCCGGATGGAGCCGCCGGTGAGTTCGAAGTGCCGGGCGCAGAAGTCCAGGTCGAGGTCGTCCCCGCGGGGCAGCCGCGGGCCCAGACAGCGGTCCCAGAGCACCCGCCGCTGTGCCTCGTCGGGCAGCGGGAACTCCGCGATGACGTCGAGCCGGCGGGTGAACGCCTCGTCGAGGTTGGCGCGCAGGTTGGACGTCAGCACCGCGATGCCCTCGAAGGACTCCATCCGCTGCAGCAGGTAGGCCGTCTCCACGTTGGCGTGGCGGTCGTGGGCGTCCTTGACCTGGGAGCGCTTCCCGAACAGCGCGTCCGCCTCGTCGAACAGCAGGACGCCGTTCACCTGCGCGGCCTCGGTGAAGATCCGCTCCAGGTTCTTCTCGGTCTCGCCGATGTACTTGTCCACCACGGTGGAGAGGTCCACGACGTACAACTCCATGCCGAGCTCGGCGGCGACCACCTCGGCCGACATCGTCTTGCCGGTGCCCGACTCCCCCGCGAACAGGGCGATCACGCCGTTCCCGCGACCGCCGCCCGGGCGCATCCGCCACTGCCCGAGCACCTGGTCGCGGTGCCGGGCGCGCAGCACCAGCTCGCGCAGCCGGCCTGCGGTGGGCCCGGGCAGCACCAGGTCGTCCCAGCCGACGGCGGGTTCGATCCGCCGGGCGAGCCGGGCCAGGCCCGCGGCGTTCTGCGCGCGCACGGCGGCCCGTACGTCCTCGGCGCGCACCGGGCGCCGCTCGGCGGCCGCCGTCCTGGCGGCCACGGCGGCGGCCCGTTCCAGCTTCTCCTGGTCCACCCGGTAGGCGGCCACCGCCTCGGCCAGTTCCTCCGTCAGCTCCCCGGCCGGTTCCTCCGTCGGTTCCCCGCCCGGATCCCCACCCGGCTCCCCGCCCGGAGGCGTCCGGGCCCCGGCGAGCGCGCGGGCCCAGCGCTCGGCCCGGGCCTGCGCGTCCGGCGGCGGGACGGTGACCACCACCGGGCTCTCCCGCGACCACGCCGGGTCCCACACCTGCGGGCCGTGCACGATCAGCGGGACACCGGCCAGGGCCGCGCACAGTTCGCGCAACAGGGCTGCCCGCTCGGGCCGTTCGGGTTCCAGCCGGTCCAGCGGCCCGAGCACCACACCGCCCCCGCTCAGCCGGGCCTCGCGGGCGAGCACCCGGACGACGCCCGCCGACGGGTGGGCGGCCAGCGCGGCCGCGTCCACGACCAGGACGGGCCGGCCGCCGGCCGCGAGGGCGGCCGCCGCCGGCGGTCCGGCGTGCCCGTCCCGGTCCAGCAGGTGCACCGGTCCGCCGTCCGCCGCGGCCGCGCGCACCCGGTCGACGAGCTCCGCGAAGGCTCCGCCGGGGGCGACCGCCCCGGGGGCGGCTCGTCGGGCCAGCCCGGTGAGCGCGCCGTCCGGCTCGTGATCGCCGAGCAGATGGGCCGTCACCCGGTCCGGCACCCGCAGGGTGCGGGAGAGCAGCGGGCGCTCGGGCTCGGCGACCTCCAGCAGGCCACCGGCGATCAGCGGGGCCCGGGCGGCGAACCGGAAGCGGCCGGCGCCGGCTCCGGACAGCCCGCAGAGTTCGAGCGCCAGCCCGACGGTCGGCCGACGCCTGGTCAGATCGTCGTTGAGGTAGCCGTAGAACTGTTCGAAGCGGGTGTCGAGGTCGGGGGCGAGGGCCACCAGCAGGAGTTCGAGGTCCACCGGGAGCAGACCGAAGGCCGCGCAGAGCCGGGCGAGCCGCGAGCCTGGCGGCGGCGCCGGCCGGTCCTCGGGGGCATCGCCGCCGCGGAGGGCCGCGCCGGAGGCCGCGAGGATCCGCTCCACCGCCTCAGGGCTGAGGTACTGGCCGCGGTACGGGTCGTCCGGGTCCGGGTCGTCGGCCCGGCGCTCGCGCACCGCGGTCCGGATCCGTTGCTCGATCCGGTGCAGCCGTGCCCAGAGGTGATCGGCGCCGGCCGACGCGTCCGGGCTGTCCTGGCCGGCCGACACATCCGGGCTGTCCGGAACCACCGTGGCCACCGCCGCCACCGCCGCCGGCGCGGCCGGTCCGAGGTCGAGGCTCATCGCGCCCTGCCCCGTGCCCGGCGGCCGGGCGGCAGCTCGCGGTCCCGTGGCGCGGCGAAGCCGTCCGGTCCGGGGTCCGTACCGCCGTGGTAGCGCAGTCGGCGGCCGGGGCCGTCCGCGGGTGCGGTGCCCTCCCGGGGGCCGGCCCCGGCCTCCCGGCCGGTGTCCTCGACGTGCACCACCAGGCCCTCGGTGACCGGCGGCCCCGCGGGGCTGTACCCGCCGGGCAGCGGGGCGAGCGCCCTGAGGTCGATCGACGGCCGCAGCTCCCCGCCGAGCGCGGACCAGACGTCCGAGACCGACGGCAGGCCGGTGTCGCGCCCCGCGATGTCGAGCCCGACGGTGAGTCCGAGCCGGGCGAGCGCGCCGGTGAGCGTCCGGGCGGGCAGCGCGTCCACGGCGGTCAGGCACTGCAGCACCTCGGCCAGCAGCCGGTGCTCGTCCTGCGGCCGGTTGGTCCAGACGGTGACCAGGTAGGCCAGCTCGAACCACCGGGGCGCGGCCCGGTGGCCGACGACCAGGCCGTCCTCGTCGTACTCCGCGACGGCGCCGGCCTGCCGCCGGTCGGTCTCCTCGCGGATCCCGTAGAGGAAGACGCTGACCGTCGGCGCGGTGCGCCGGGCGGCGAAGTCCCGGGTGGGCGCGTCGAAGACCACCTCGACCCCGCGTTCGGGCAGCCCGGCCTCGGCGAGCAGCAGCCGCAGCGCCTCGTCGACCTCGTGGATCACCGTCGCTCCACCTCCCCCGGCGGGCCGATGTTGCCCTCCACCACGAGGAAGGGCGTGGTGACCGGCGAGAATCCGGGGCCGTCGGCGGTGATGGTCCGCGGGCCGGTCTCGTCCTTGGGGAGGATGAGCAGCTGGCCGGCGAAGGTCCCGTCGGCCCGCGGGTAGGTGGGCGCGGCGGCCGCGGTGATGCCGGGCTGCCAGGTGAACCGCACCGGCACACCGGGCGGGAAGTCCACGCCGCGCACGGAGGTGACGAAGCCGGGCTTGCCGATCGGCGGCACCGCGACGATGCGGGGCTGCAGGATGCGCAGCGGGGTGCTCGCCCGGTGCGGTCCGGGGGTGGCGTCGGTGCCGGTGGTGGTCAGCTCCGCGGTGATGGTGGTCTGCAGCGGCGCCTCGGGTGACAGCACCACCCGGACCACCTGGCTGCCGCCGGGCGCCAGGTCGGCCAGGGCGCAGCCCCCGGCACGGCAGCCGGGCGGCAGTGCCTCGGTGGGCACTGCCGCGGGCAGGCCGAGGGTCAGGCGCAGCCCCGTCGCGAGGGCCTGGCCGGTGTTGCGCACGGTGTAGCTGACGGTCACGTGGCCGCCGACGTAGCCGGGGTTCGGCTGGGCGTCGACCGATACGCCGGGGCCGGCCTGCGGCGGTGCCGGGGCGGGCGCAGGTGGTGGTGGCGGCGGTGCGGGCGCAGGCGTGGTGGACGGGGTCGGGGCCGGGGTGGGCGTCGGGGTCGGGGTCGGTGAGGCGGACGGCGACGGCGTGGGCGAGGGGGTCGGCGGGTCGAGCACCGGCAGGAAGGTGCGGGCGGAGTCGTCCCCGGGGTTCGGGTCGGCCACCGTCCCGGTGACGGTCCAGCCGAACTCCTGCGTGCCTGTGCGGGTGCCGATCAGCCGGGCGGTGACCCGGACCACCGCGCCCGGTGCCAGGGTGCCGAGGTCGCAGCGCAGAGCGCCCGCGTCGCACTGCCCGATCGGGGTGGTCAGCGTGCCGAGCCGGGCGCCGGTGGGCACCGAGGCCGTGAGGACGGTGCCGGGTGAGGGCGCCGGGCCCTTGTTGGTGACGGTGATCGTCACGTCGGTGCCGCCGTCGACGGGGACAGCGGGGGTCCGCTCGGGTGCGCTCAGTGCCAGGTCGACGGACTGCTGGACGGCCGGTTCCTTCTGGCGTCCCGGCAGCCGCCGGTCGAGCGGGGTGAGCGTGCCGGCCGCGAGGTCGTAGACGGCCAGCCCCTCCGGCGAGTTGGGCGGCAGGGCGCGGCGGGAGGTGAGCACCAGCTGCGTGCCGTTCGCCGTCCAGGCGACGTCGCGGGGCTGGAAGGGGCCGGCGTCGGAGGTCTCCGGCAGCGGCCGGGTGCAGGCGTCCTTCTGCCCGCGCAGTGCGGCGGGCAGGAGCACGGTGCAGTCGCCGCCGGTGGGCGAGACGACCAGCACGCCGTCCCGATGGTTGTTCCCGCCGTCGCCGGCCTTGCGGTTGAAGGCGATGCGCCGGCCGTCGGGCGAGAACGCGGGGCTGTCGTCGATGACGTTGCAGCTGCCCGGGCAGGCCGTCCGGCTCAGGTCGGACTGCCGGGCGAGGTCGTCGGCGGGGACGGTCCACAGGTGCAGGTTGCCCGGGTTGCCGTTGATCACCTCGCTCCGGGAGAAGACGATCAGCTTGCCGTCGGGGGACCAGAAGGGCTGGCCGTCCGAGGCGCCCGGCTCGCCGGCCGGCGGCTCGACGGTGCCGACGATCGCCCCGGTGGACACCTGGGCGATCAGGATCCGGCCCGGGCGGGCCGGCTCCTGGCCGCCGCCCGGGGAGCTGCGGCTGAACACGACCAGCCGGCCGTCCGGTGAGACGGACGGGTCGGTGTCCCGGTCCAGTGGGCGCCGCCCGGCCAGGTTCGTCGGGTGCGGGTTCGCGCCGTCGGCGTCGGCCAGCCAGATCCGCTGGATCCGCCCGGCCGGCGAGTCCTCGTAGCGGGTGACCACGATCTGCCGGCCGTCGGGCGTGTAGGCCTGCCGCTCGAACCACGGGTCGTAGCCGGGGCGGGGGTGGAAGAGCGGGTCGGCGCCCGGGGCGGGGTCGGTGTTGGTGTCGGCGGCCGGGTCCTCCCTGAGCACGCTGATGCCCAGGTCGCGCGGGTCGGCCCCGTCGGGGCGGACGTCCTGCAGGTCGGCGACGTTGGCGGCGGAGGAGCTGGTCTGCTCCACCACCGGCCCGCCGTCCTTCTGGTTGCCGAGCCAGGTCGGCGCGGCGATCAGCCGGTCGGTGCTGTAGAGCGGCTTGGGGTCGTCGCAGGAGCACGTGGGTGCGCGGTACAGGTTGACCACGGGCGGCGGCGGCGGGTCGGCCGGGGGGTTCTGGGGGAGGCGGTCGGCGCTGAGGAAGAGCACCCCGGTGCCGTCGGCCAGCCAGGCGGCGGAGCCGGTCTTCCAGGTGGAGCCGGTGCGGAGGAAGAACGCCTTGTCCCCGCCGGTGGGCGAGGTGAGCCTGAGAGTCCGGCCCTGGGCGCCCTGGTCCCAGGTGTAGACGATCTGGTTGCGGTGCTCGTCGTCGTTCAGCGGGTTCCAGGTCGGGTCGACGGCGTCACCGTCGGTCACGTCGGTGATCTTGACGGGCGCACCGCCGGCGAACGGCCGCAGGTAGATCTGACGGTGCGCCGGGTCGCCGGTGCAGGAGTACGCGACCCACTTGCCGTCGGGCGAGACGGTCGGGTGCGTCTCGTCGGCCGCGCCGTCGGTCAGCCGGCGCAGCCCGCTGCCGTCCCGGTTGACCACCCACAGGACGCTCTGGGACCTGCCGGGTGTCGCGGTGGGCTCCAGGGCGACGAAGACGACGGCCTTGCCGTCCGGGGCGAGCGCGGGCTGGGAGGTGTCCATGCCGGTGGTGAGCTTGTGCACCGCGCCGGCCGCGTCGCGGAGGTAGACCTGGGGCAGTCGGCCGTCCCGCAGGCTGGTGAAGACCAGCTCGTCGCCGCGGGCCGAGGGGTCCCGGTCGAAGTGGATCGGGCCGGGCCCGAACAGCGGGGTGCTGGCGTCGGCACCGGTCACCCGGCCGAGGCCGCGGTGGTTGGTGCCGGCGTAGACGATCCGTCCGGCGGCCGGATCGACCGCGGCGGCCGGGGCCGCGGGGACGTTCCGCCCTTCGGGCGCGGAGCCCAGGGTCAGCACGGCCGCCGCCAGGGCTAGCAGGAGCGCGACGGCGGCCCGGGCCGGCCGCCGGATGGAGCGGGGAGTGCCGGTGGCGCCGATCACGCTCGACCTCTCAGGATGGCAGGGGCGGTCTGGCCGTCAGTCTCCCCGGCCCGGGCACCCGGGAACAGAGCCCGGACACCCGAGCCGGGGGTAACGACCGGTGTCCCCGAAGGGCAGGCCGCCACGGCCCTCGGCCCCTCAGATCAGGCCGCGCCGCATGGCGTACCCCACCGCGTGCGCCCGGTTGCGCAGTCCCAGCCGCGTGATGATCTCGTGCAGAACGTTCTTGACGGTGCGTTCGGAGTAGGAGGTCTTGGCGGCGATCTCACTCGTGTCGAAGCCCTCGGCGACCAGCCGGAGCATCTCCGCCTCCCGGGCGGTCAGGGTCGACAGGGTCAGGCCCCGGCCGTCGAGCATGGTCCGCTGGAGCATCCCGATCCGGTCGAGCAGTTCGCCGAGCAGGTCCCCGGGCATCACCCCCTCGCCGTTGGCCAGGGCGGTGATGAGGTGCACCAGCCGGTCCTGGTCCGCCTCCGAGCGGCGCAGCACGGCGGCGACCCCGCACTCGACGATCGTCTGCAGCCCGCCGGCCTCGAACTGCCCCACCACCAGGCCTATCGCGCCCGAGGTGGCGAGCCGCAGCCGGCTCAGGTGCTCGGCCACCGTCTCGGTCATGGCGTCGACGACCAGCAGGGAGACCTCGGCCTGCGCCGCCTCGCTCTCGCTCAGCAGCTCCACCTCGGGCCGCTGGCGCAGCTGTTGGACCACGCCGGTCTGCAGGATGAGGTCCTCGGCGTACACCGCGACGCGCACCTGGGCCGGCTTGCCGCGGGGGTGGGAGGCGGCCCCGCCGGCCCCGGAGGTACGGGCGGTGCCGAAGGGCCGGGGGCCGCCGGTCGAACGCAGGCCACTGGTGGACCGGCCGGCGGCGGAGGGCTGCGGCGGCACGGTCCGGCGGGCGGCAACGGTTTCCTCACGGCATGGACGGGAGGTGTCGGTCGACGTCATCGAACTGCTCCAAATCTCAAGGGTAACTGCGCTGGTGACGGCCGCTCGCGGCGGGGCGGGGCCGTCGTCGGTCCGGAGGGGCGGGCGGCCGGCTGCCGCGGGGCGGAGCCGACCGCGGGTCTTCGCGGTCCGTACTCCGCCCGGGCCGGCCGGGTCGACGGGTGCGTCCGGACGGTGCCGGGCAAGGACGGTCGGTCCGTGCGGGCAAGGGGTGTGCCCACAGCTTGCCCGCACGGACCTCTCCTCGGAGCGTGACGCGGCCCTACCGTCACGCTATGACCACATCCGCCGAACTCGGCCTGCCCGCACTGACGGTGGCGCCCGGTGGCGTGGCCACCACGACCCTGACGGTACGCAACGATCTCGACATCGTTGAGGCGTACACGCTGGAGGTGGTCGGCGACTGTGCCGCGTGGACGACCGTGGAGCCGGCCCGGGTCTCGCTGTTCCCGGGGACGTCCGAGACGGTGACGGTGCGCCTGGCCCCGCCGCGTTCGCCCGCAGCGCGGGCCGGCGACTTCCCGCTCGGCATCCGGGTGCTGCCGGCCGAACGCCCCGAGCTGGTGACGGTCCCGGAGGCCACCGTCACCGTGACCCCGTTCCACGAGCTGCAGGCCGCCCTCGCACCACGCCGCCGTCGCGGCTGGCTGCGCGGACGCTACCGGACCTCGGTGCGCAACCTGGGGAACACCCCCGGCGCCGTGGCGCTGACCCCCGGGCAGGACGGCGAGGACCTGAGGTTCCGGGTCACCCCGGAACGGCTCGGCCTGCAGCCCGGTGAGTCCGGCGAGCTGCGCCTGCAGGCGCGCGCCCGCAAGCTGATCTGGTTCGGCAAGCCGACGTCCTGGCCCTTCGAGGTCACGGTCGGCCCGGCGGAGCCCGCGGCCGGCAAGGGCCCGGACGGCGCGGGCACCGGCGGCCGGGGCACGGACGGCAGGGCGGCGAACGGCCAGGGTGCGGACGGCAACGCCACGAGCGGCAGGGACGCCGCCGGGAACGGCCCGGCCGGGGCCGTCGCCCCTCCGGACTATCCGACTGTCACTCAGAAGCCTTTGCTGGACGGCGAGTTCATTCAACTGCCGATCCTCCCCAAGTGGCTGCTCGCTCTCCTGGCAGCGCTGATCGCGCTGCTGCTGGCCTGGTTCGCCCTGGTCCGCCCGGCGGTGCGCAGCTCCGCCAAGCAGGCCGCCGAGAAGGCCGTCGCCCAGCAGAGCGCCTCCCCCGCCCCGGCGCCGTCCGCCGGTGGCCCGGACGGCGGCGCACCGACGGCCCCCTCCGCCGGGAACCCGTCCGCCGGCAGTCCGGGCGGCCAGGCCAAGCCGGGCGGCGGGCAGCCGGCCCCCGGCTCCCGCGGCGGTCCGGGCCTGGCGGTGCCGGGGACGGGACTGCAGAGCTCCGCCACGATCGACGTGCAGACCGCGAACGCCGCGAACGCCGTGGGCACTTACCAGGTGCCGCACGGCAAGGTCTTCGACATCACGGACATCGTGGCCGCCAACTTCCAGGGTGACCAAGGTCTATTGACCATCACGGCGGGCAATCAGACGATCACCACCATCGCGTTGGAGACCTTCCGAAACCAGGACTACCACTGGGTGACTCCCATCCAGGTCCCCGAGGACCAGACCGTGACGGCGAACGTGACCTGCGAGTCCCCGGGCACTCCGGCCTCGGGCAAGCAGGCGTCCACCTGCCACGAACTCCTCAACCTCAGCGGCACGCTGAGCGACATCAGGCAGGGGAACTGATTCGGTGTGCAGGACTACCTTCCCTTCCCGGGCGTCCGGCCCGGGAAGGGCGCGCCGGACGACCCAACGATGTCGACGAATCCCTCACGGCCCGTTCGTCCCCGATCTCTCCCCCTCCTGTATCTCCTCCCACATCCCGTGACCATGTCAACACCCAGCGGGTTCCGTCGCTGGTCCGGGCACCCGCCGACGACCCGCCCGGGCCGCACCAGCTCTGCCCGCCTGTCCCCGTGGGGCAACCGCGCCTGCCCCCGAGGGCAACCGGTCCGTCCCCCGCGGACGGCGAAGTCTGCCCCCGTGCAACGCTGACGGCCCGTCGGGCCGGCCGTGGCGTGGTGCCCTTCCCGCACCGGGCGTCGCCGGCGGCAGCACCTGGGCCGACCAGCAACCGCCGTAACCGCCGTAACCGCCGCCAGGAGGAAGGAACCCGATCGCCGTGCGCGCTCACGAACCCGACCGACGGGCCACCCGGGCCCCCTCCCCCGCCGCCACCCGCGCCGTCCGGTCCGGCGCCGGGGCCGACGCGGCCCTCGCCCTGCAACGGACCATCGGGAACGCCGCGGTGACCCGCCTGGTCCAGCAGCGGCGCGCCACCGGCGGCAGCGCCGACCAGGACGAACTGCCGCTCCAGCGCTCCCTGGTGCACCAGGTGCTGCGGACCGCCGGACGCCCGCTGGACGGGAGCACCCGCCGCGACATGGAGTCCCGCCTCGGCGCGGACTTCTCCGACGTACGGCTGCACACCGGCAGCACGGCCGACGCCTCCGCGGCCGAGATCGGCGCCCGCGCCTTCACTTCGGGCAACCACGTGGTCCTCGGCGCGGGCGGCGGCGACCGCCACACCCTGGCGCACGAACTCACCCACGTCATCCAGCAGCGTCGGGGGCCGGTCGCCGGCACCGACCGCGGCGACGGCCTGCGGGTCTCCGACCCGTCCGACCGCTACGAGCGCGAGGCCGAGGCCAACGCCGTCCGCGTCCTGTCGGCGCCGCCCACCCGCGTGGAGGCGGAGAGCGGTGCGGACGGCGGCCCGGCCGCCCGCGCCGGGGAGGCGGTGCAGCGGATGCCGTCCAAGCGGGACGCGGACACCGCCGAGGTCAGGGGGAGCAGCCCGCCCGCCGGTCGCCGCACCCGGGGCAAGGCCCGCGCGGAGAACCTCGACATCAACCGGCCCACCCTGGAGTTCAGGTCGAGCTACGAAGGGCCGGCGACCCAGAAGCTGCACTCCGCCCAGGACATCGGCTTCCAGCAGGTCGCACGGTTGAAGAACCCGCCGGGCGCCCCGCAGCGGGTCTCCAGCAACTACCACTTCTGGCAGGAGGTCTCCGACTCCAACGTGCAGATCATCGAGTCGGAGGACGGGTACGGCGAACACCCCTCCGCCCGCGGGTGGGTCCAGGACGGCCCCTATCGGCCCAACTACACCAACGCGGTCATCACCGACGCCCAGGACAAGATCGAGTTCAACGACAATCCGGGCTTCTCCACCACGGTGAAGATGACGTCCGGGTACTGGCTGAAGGCCTACAGCGTCTCGTTCCGCTGGAAGGTCGCCCTGAACACGGGCGGCCGCTGGAACAGGAACCTGCCGGCCTGGACCAGCCCCGAGGTCACCCACACCCTGGTCTCGGAGTTCGACCCCGAGAACCCCGACAAGGAAGCACCCATCAACGCCACCCGGGCCGGGGACTTCGACTGGAACGTCGACCTGTCCGCGCTGGGCGACGGAGCGTAGGAGCCGGGCGACGGGCCCTGCGACGGTCCGGCCCCGCCGCGGGCGGTGGGGCCGGAACCGGCGTCGGGGTCAGAGGAACTGCTCGGCCCAGATGATCTTTCCGGCGGGGGTGTAGCGGACGCCCCAGCGTTCGGTGAGCCGGGCGACGAGGAAGAGGCCGCGGCCGCCCTCGTCGTCCTCGACCGCGTAGCGCAGGTGCGGAGCGGTGCTGCTGCTGTCGGAGACCTCGCAGATCAGCGTGCGGTCGTACAGCAGCCGGACCGTGACCGGCTCGGTGCCGTAGCGGATGGCGTTGGTCACCAGCTCGCTGAGCACCAGTTCCGTGACGAAGCCGGCCTCGTCCAGACCCCACGCGGCGAGCTGCCGGGTGGCCTCGGCCCGGACCCGGGCCACCGCCTCCGGAGCCGATTCCACCGCCCACTCGGCGGTCCGGTCCGGCTCCAGCACGCGGGTGCGGGCGACGAGGAGGGCGATGTCGTCGCTCTGGCGGGCGGGCAGCAGGGCGTCGAGCACGGCGTCGCAGAGTTCCTCGGGGGACCGCTCGGAGCCGCTCAGGACGCCCGTGAGGAGGTCCAGCCCGGCCCCGATGTCGCGGGTGCGGTCCTCGACGAGGCCGTCGGTGTAGAGGATCAGGCTGCTGCCCGGCGGCAGTCGCAGTTCCACGGCCTCGAAGGGCATTCCGCCCAGGCCGAGCGGCGGACCGGCGGGGAGGCCGAGCAGTTCCACCGTGCCGTCCGGGTGGACGAGCGCGGGCGGGGGATGGCCCGCCCGGGCCATCGCACAGGTCGCGGTGCTGGGGTCGTAGATCGCGTAGAGGCAGGTGGCGCCGGTGATCGCGAGCTCGCCACCGGCCGCGGCCGCCTCCTGGTCCAGGTGGGCGACCAGTTCGTCCAGGTGCCCGAGGAGCTCGTCCGGCGGCAGGTCGAGCGTGGAGAAGTTCTGGACGGCGGTGCGCAGCCGGCCCATGGTGGCGGCCGCGTGCATGCCGTGGCCGACCACGTCGCCCACGACGAGGGCGACCCTGGCGCCCGGCAGCGGGATGACGTCGAACCAGTCGCCGCCGACCCCGGCCTGGGCGGGCAGGTAGCGGTAGGCGACGTCCAGGGCGCTCTGCTCGGGCAGCGCGCGGGGCAGCAGGCTGTGCTGCAGGGTGACGGCCATGGTGTGCTCGCGGGTGAAGCGGCGGGCGTTGTCGATGGACACGGCGGCCCGGGCGGCCAGCTCCTCGGCCAGCGAGAGCTCGTCCTCCTCGAACCGGACCCGGTCCCGGCCGCGCCAGAAGCAGGCGACGCCCATCAGCACGCCGCGCGCCGTCAGCGGAACGGCGATCATCGACACCAGGCCGAAGTCCAGGACGGCCTGCGTGCGCTCGGCGTCCTGCCGGCGCCACCCGGCGTCGGTCTCCACGTCGGGCACCAGCGCGGAGTGTCCGCTGACGAAGCCGGCCGCGTGCGGGGTGCTCCCGGCCCAGGTGACCAACTCCCCCGGGCGGTACAGCGGCGAGTCCTCGCGGATGCCCGCGACAGCCACGCGCTGCAGTTCCACCGGGGTGCCGACCGTCAGGGTCCGCGGCTCCTCGCCGACCAGGACCTCCTCGGCGAGGTCGACGGTGGCGTAGTCGCAGAACTCCCGGGAGGCCAGTTCGGCGAGCTCCTCGGCGGTGCGCCGGACGTCCAGGGTGGTGCCGATGGCCATGCTCGCGTCGTACAGCAGGCTCAGCCGGCCGCGGGCGACCTCGGCCTTCCCCGCCAGGACGCGCAGCTCGGTGGAGTCCCGCAGGGTGGTGACGCTGCCGGGCGGGCCTCCCCCGCTGTCGGTCGGGCGGTTGTTGACGGCCAGCAGGCGGTCTCCGACGGGCAGCACCTCGTCGGTGACCGCGCTGTCCGACAGCAGCAGCTCGGTCGTCCGGGGATCGAGGCCGAGGTCGGTGACGGCCCGCCCCTCCGCGTCCTCCGGCAGGTCCAGCAGCCGGCGCGCCTCGTCGTTGGCGAGCAGGACCCGGCCGTCGCCGCCGACGATGGCCACGCCCTCGCGCACCGCGTGCAGCACCGCGTCGTGGTGGTCGTACATCCTGGTCATTTCCTCCGGCCCCAGGCCGTGGGTCTGCCGCAGGAGACGTCTGCCCACCAGCGCCGTCCCGGCCGTGGCCAGGCCCAGCGCGAGGGTGCCCGCGCCCAGGACGACGGGCAGCTGGCGGTCGATCGCGCTACTCACGTTGGCGACCTTCATGCCGGCGGACACGATGCCCACGACCCCACCGTGGCCGTCCTCCACCGGGACGACCACCTGGTACTCCAGGCCGAGCGGGCCGTGCACCTGCTCGACGGTGACCAGGCCGTGCAGCGAGGGCCCGATGGTGCCGACGAACTTCTTGCCGATCTGCTCCGGCTCGGGGTGGGTGTAGCGGATGCCGTTCCGGTCGGTCACCACGATGAAGTCGACGTTGGCGTCCTTGCGGGCCGCCTCGGTGAGCGGCTGCAGCACCGCACTGGGGTCGGGCCCCTGCATGGTCGCCACCAGGCCGGGGCTGTGGGCGAACGCCTCGGCCGCGGCGAGCGAGCGGTCGCGCGCCGCCGCGAACCGGTCGCTGCGGGACTCCACCAGGAGCGCCACGACCGCCGCCACCACGAGCAGCAGCACGATCGTCACCTGCAGGAGGAACATCTGACCGGCGACACTGCGGATGCTCAGCACCGACCGCAGACGCCGTACCGAAGGGTCCCCCGGGACCGGGCGTGGATGCTGCCGCCCGCGACGACCAGTCGCGGCGCCCGGAGCCCGGGGGTCGGGATCCGTGTCTTTCGCCATACACCCATGGTCCCGCCCCGGCCGGAACCGGACACGGCTAGCGGGGCACGGCCCGGATCAGCAGCAACGCGACGTCGTCCGTGCGGTACTCGCCGTGGCCGGCCCGGTCGACGAGGGCGTCGGCGAGCCGGTCGAGCGGTTCGCCGCCGTGCCGGGCCAGCGTGGCGGTCAGGTCGGCCAGCGCCCGGTCGAGGTCCGCCCCGGGCGTGTCGATGAGGCCGTCGGTGTACAGGGCCAGGGTGGTGCCGATCGGCAGGCCGATCCGGATCTGCGGGTAGTCGGCGGCGGGGTCCACGTTCAGCACCATGCCGACGAGCGGCTCCAGTGCGCGCGCCCGCCCGTTCGGGCCGTACAGCAGGGGCACGGGGTGGCCGGCGTCGGCCAGCCAGGCCTCGCGGCGGGCGAGGTCGACGCGCAGGTAGGCGCAGCTGGCCAGCAGCGAGGTGTCCAGGTCGGCCACCAGCCGGTTGGTGCGGGAGAGCACCGTGCTCGGATCGGCGTCGGCGGTGGCGAAGGCGCGGACGGCGGTGCGGACCTGGCCCATCAGCGCGGCGGCGTTGACGTTGTGGCCCTGGACGTCGCCGATCACGACGGCGACGCTGTCGGGCCCGACCCGGATGAGGTCGTAGAAGTCGCCGCCGATGTCCATGCCCTCGGTGGCGGGCAGGTAGCGGGCGCTCACTTCCAGGCCCGGGACGTCCGGCAGCGCGCGGGGCAGCAGGCTCTCCTGGAGGCCCTGGGCGAGGCCGAGCTTGGTGTCGTACAGCCGGGCGCGGTCCAGGGCCTGGGCGATCAGCCCGCCGAGCGAGGTGAGGACGGCGCGTTCCTCCAGGTCGAAGTGGTGCGGCTCGGCGAAGGCCAGCACGCAGGTGCCGATCAGCCGGCCCGAGGTCACCAGCGGCAGGTAGGCCCAGGCGGCCATCCCGTCCTGCGTCTCCTCGCGGCCCGGGTAGAGCCGTTCCAGGTCCTCGCGGGTCTCGAAGTAGGCCGGCACCGGGTTGGTGGACGCCTGGACACCGGGGGTGGACTCGGTCAGCGGGGTGCCGTCGAACCGGTCGACCAGCCCGGGCGGGTAGCCGCGGTGGCCCACGATGCGCAGGCGGCCCCCCTCGGCCAGCAGCACCGCCACGGCCTGGCCGCCGAAGGCCGGCACGATCTGCTCGGAGACCATGGTCACCACGTCCTGCACGCTGACGGCCTCGGTGAGTGCCCCGGCCAGGTGGAGGAGGTGGTACAGCGCTCCGGGCCGGGTGTGCGTCGCCCGCTCGGGCGGGGTGCCGGCGGGCCGGGAGCGGCCGGCGGCGTCGGCGGGGACGATCCGCGCGGTCAGTCCGGACGGGTCCGGGTAGAGCTCGAACGACAGCCAGCGGTCCGGCGGGCGCAGCGCGACGAAGGAGGTGGCCTGCCCGCTGATCACCGCCGCCCGGTAGTGGTACTCGTACACCGGGTCCCGCAGCCACGGCAGGACCGTCCACGGCCGAGCGCCCACCAGCCGCTCGACCGGTTCGCCCAGCAGCTCGGCAGCGGTCGGGGTGACCGCGGCCAGCCTGCCGTCCAGGTCGATGCCGCACACGCCCTCCGGGAGCCGCGCCGCCATCGCGGTCAGCGGGGCGGTGGTGCCGCGTTCGGCCGGCTCGGGGCGCGGCCCGGCCCGGGCCGGGCGGCCGGCCGCGGCCTCGTCCGCCAGCACCTCGGCCAGGCGCCCGGCGAACGCGGCGAACCGCTCCCGTTCACCGGCCGACATCTCCGGCGGGTGCATGGCCGGCCAGAGCACGAAGACGACCCCGTACACCGTCCCGCGCGAGACGACCGGAGCGGCCGCCAGGCAGAACGCGTACGGCATGGCGACCGCGACCCTCGGGTACCTGCGCGCCATGTGCGCCGTGCCGCCCACCCAGACGATCCGGCCGCTGCGCGCCGCGTCGGCCACCGGTACGGGCGCGGTCAGGCCGACGCGCTGCCACGGCCTGGTGAACTGCCGGGCGGACCCCAGCGTCACGGCGAGTTCGAGCAGCTGCCCGTCCTCCGACAGCAGGTAGAGCCCGCCGCTGTGCGCGTCGAGCCGGGCCGGCGCCGACCGCAGGACCTCCGCGGCCGCGTCCAGACCGCGTCCGGCCGGTGCCCCGGTGGCCAGGTGTCCGGGCCCCGGCGACCGATCCCGCGGCACGCCCATCACGAGCACCCCATTCGAGCCGACCAGTGGGCCCGTAGGCCCCCTCCCATAGTGGCCCGGCCCGCACCGTACGTCCCGTCGTGCCCGCCGCGTGATGACCGGAGCGGGCGGCTCCGGGCGGGTCAGCCCAGGAGGACCGGGTCCTCGGCGAGCTCGGCGAGCAGGGCGTCCAGCTTGGCGCGGTCGACCGAGGGCATCACGAACACGTGCACGTAGCTGCGCCGGGTCGACTCGTCGCCGGGGACGAGCAGCACGTCCTGCGAGGACAGCGACCACTTCGCGACCAGTTCGGCGCTCGGCTTGCGGAAGCGCACGGTGACGGCGCCCGGGGTGCGGGCCGGCCAGAGCTCGACGCCGAGCTCCTGCTCCATGGCCTGCAGGCGCCGCTCCAGGTAGTCGGCGAGTTCCTGCGCGGTCCGGATCCGGTCGACCTGGTCCTGGTAGGAGTGGCGGGACAGGTGGTCCCAGAGGATCAGCGGCGAGAAGCCGTTGCGGGAGCCGGCGAAGGTGGTGTCGGGCGCGCCCGTGTAGTCCGGCTGGGACGGCGGCGAGATCTGGTACTTCACCTTGGTCATGTAGATGCCGCACGGCCAGGGCGCGCCGGCCCACTTGTGGCCGCTCATCGCGATCGAGGAGACCATGTCGACCTCGCCGTGTCCGGCGGTGGGCAGGGCGAGGCCGAAGTCGAACTCGGGCAGCTCGGTCTCCGGCGTCCAGCCGTACGCCGGGTCCTGGGAGGCCATCCGCAGGAACGGTGCGTAGCCCGCGCCGAGCGCGCCGTCCACGTGGATCCAGAAGCCGCGGCGCACGTCGACCAGCGGCTCGCCGGTGAGCTCGTCCGTGCCGTACACCACCTCGCGCCGCACCAGGCCGTACTTCTCGAAGATCGGCAGCAGGCGCTCGCAGACCGCCCGGACGTCGTCGTGCGCGCCCTTGAAGGTGCTGCCGAGGTTGAGGTTGACGAAGACCGGGTGCCCCTTGGCGGCGAAGAACTCGACCAGCAGGGTGAGCGCGTCGACGTCGATCTCGCCGGTTCCGTCCCACGCGAACCCGGACGGGCCGGGGCGGGAGGGCACCTCGGCCGGCCACTCGCGGCGCCCGGTGGCCGGGTCGACCAGCGGGCACTCGTCCGGGTACAGCTCCAGGCCGACGGCCTGGAAGGTCTCGACGGCCAGCACGCGGACGGCCTTGGCGAAGGAGTAGTGGGTGTCCTCGGAGTAGAACGCGACCGGACGGTGCGCGTTCGGGTTGTGCCGGTCCGGCGCGGCCTGGACGTAGCGCAGCTCGTCCCGGGGGGCGGTCGGCGGGTGGATGAGCGCCTTGCCGCTGAGGTAGTCGCGGGCGTTCCAGAGCGCGTACATGTTGCCCTCGGTCGAGCCCATGGACAGCATGTAGCCCCAGTACGACTCGGGGTCGGCCGGGTCGTGCGGGCGCTCCGCGTGCCACAGCTTCGCGTAGTAGTCCAGGACGGCGCACTCGATGACCTTGGTGTTCGGCTTGTAGCCGCCGCTCTGGAACGGGTCGCCGAGGTTGTTGATGTTGTTCGGCATGAACCGGGCCAGGTCCAGCGCGGTGCCCTGCATGTCCTGGGTGGCCTGGTAGCCGACCAGGTGCTTGCGCTTGCGCGTCAGGTACTCGTCCACCGTGTCCAGGGCGCGCAGCCGCCGCTCGTCGTCCAGCCCGGTCGCGGGGAGCACGAAGTCACCGCAGTCCAGCTCCGGGCCCGGGTCGACGGCGGTCGCCGCGGCGGTCCCGGCGGCGCTGTCGGTGTCGGGTGCGGCGAAGGTGGCGGTCGGGCTCATGGGCGGGGCACTCCGGGCGTGGTGAGAGGTCGAGGAGCGGTCGCCGCTCGCGCCCAGGATGGAACTTTCCGGCGAATCCCGGAAGCTCTCCCGAAGAAGATTCGGTCGAAGCCCGAACAGGTTTGCTCATCGACGGAACCGGCTGGAATCCTGGCGGGTATGCCGAACAATCCGCAGCGCGGGCGGACCCCCATCGACGACACCGACCGGGCGATCATCCGCGCCCTGGCCGACAACGCCCGCCTCCCCAACAACGCCCTCGCCGAGCAGGTGGGCATCGCCCCGTCCACCTGCCTGGCCCGCGTCCGCGCCCTCCAGGAGCGCGACGTCATCCGCGGCTACCGCGCCGAGATCGACCCGGCGGCCATCGGCCTCCCGCTCCAGGCGATGATCTCGGTCCGGCTGCGCGCCCACACCCGCGAGCAGAACGAGAGCTTCCGCGGCACCGCCCCCGACCTGCCCGGCGTCCTGGCCGTCTTCCACATGGCCGGCTCCGACGACTACCTCCTGCACGTCGGCGTCGCCGGCCCCGAGGCCCTGCGCGACTTCGTCGTCGACCACCTCACCACCCACCCGGCGGTGGCCCAGACCCGCACCAACCTGATCTTCGAGCAGATACCGGGGCGCCGCTACCTGGAGCGCGCCTGACCACGGGGGCGCCGTCCGCGGCGGTGATCCGCCGGGTCCGGACCTCGCCGGCGGCCGCTGAACCGGCCGGGACCGCGGCCCGTCAGGCGCCGGTCGCCAGCCAGCGGCCCTCGTCCAGGAACGCCGTGACGCCCGCCACGCCGCCGAGTTCACGGATCGTCCGGGCCGCACCGAACGGCGCGTTCCAGAACCCGCCCTGCCGCGGGGTGTGCGGGCCGACGTACGCGTACGGCTCCGGCCGGGACGCGTCGCCGGGCGAGACACCGTAGTTCACGCCGTCGACGGTCACCCCGATGTCGAAGTGCTCGGGCCAGATGACCGGGTCCACACCGGGGAACAGCCCGTTCATAGCGGCGTCGCCGAGCGCGAAGCAGTGCGCGAGCCACCGGGCGGCGGTCGGGTCCACCTCGATCGTGTGGTCGCCGGCGCCGCCCGACCCCTCCCCGTACAGCCCCGCGGGCGCCCCGACCGTGATCCCGAGGGCCGCGCCGATGACGCTGCAGGTAGTCCGTTCGAGTGAAATGACCTGACCCGACGCGACCAGCTCCGCGCCGACCACCCTCAGCCTCGGCTCGACCGTCGTGGCGAAGCCGCCCGCGCAGGCGCGCAGCCGGATCGTGCCGCCGGCCCGGTACTGCGGCCCGGCCAGCACCAGCTCGGCCACCGCGTGCAGGGCGCGGCGGGTGCGTACGACCGTCTCGGTGTCCATGGGGGCCATGCTCCCCCAGGAAGCCGGTCCGGTCACGGACGCCACGTCGGCGCTCCGCCGGCACCGTGCCGGCGGAGCGCCGACGCCCGCAGGCGGCACCGCGCCGGACGGAAAACGCGTGGACTCCTCCGGCAGTCCCGCGGGAGACTGCGAACCCTTCCCTCTCCGAGCGTTCCTGACGAACAGTCACGGATGCACTCGTGAGGGGAAGTTGATGGCCTTCCGTACGACACCATGGAGTCGGGATGGGATCGTCCGAATCACTCCGGGGAGCGCCGGGCAAGCGCTCGGTCCTCCTCGCACTCCGCTACTACGGCCGGGAGCTGTTCCGGCGCCCGGGCGTGACGCTGCCCGGCATGCTGCTGCCGGCCCTGGGCAACATCGGCATCAACTACCTCGCGCCCCTGGCCGTGGCGAAGCTCGTCGGCCGGATCTCCGGCCGGAGCGGGCCGGACCTCGGCTCGATGCTGCCGTACGTCCTGGGCTTCGCCGCCGCCCTGCTGGCCGGGGAGGCGCTGTGGCGCGTCGGCCTGCACTACCTGAACCGCCTCGACGCCCTCGGGATCGAGCACCTGTACGTGATCGGCATGGACGAACTGCTCGCCAAGGACGCGGCGTTCTTCCACGACAACTTCGCCGGGTCGCTGACCAAACGGGTGCTGAGCTTCGCCTCCCGGTTCGAGGAGTTCGTCGACACGCTGACGTTCTCGGTCGTGGGCAGCCTCGTGCCGCTGCTCTTCGGCTCGGTGGTGCTGTGGCGCTACGAACCGCTCCTCGTGGTCGGGCTGCTGGCGATGATCACGCTGACGGCGCTGTGCGTGGCGCCGCTCGTCCGCCGCCGCCAGGCGCTGGTCGACCGGCGCGAGGAGTCGATCGCCCGGGTCTCCGGCCACGTCGCCGACAGCCTGATGAACATGGACACCGTCCGGGCGTTCGCGGCCGAGGAGGGCGAGGCCGCCGAGCACCGGGCCCGCGTCGCGGAGTCGCGCCGGCTCTCCCTGCGCTCGTGGGACTACGGCAACCTGCGCATCGACACCCTGGTCGCGCCGTTGTCGGTGCTCACCAACGCCCTCGGCCTCCTGCTCGCGGTGGCGCTCGGCGGGGGCGGGCACGGCGTCGAGGCGGTGGTCGTCGCCTTCACCTACTACAGCAACGCGACGCGGATCATGTTCGAGTTCAACCAGATCTACCGACGGCTGGAGCGATCGCTCACGGAGGCCGCGCAGTTCACCGAGCTATTGCTGACTCCGCCCACCGTGCTCGACCCGGCCTCGCCGGAACCGCTGCTGCACCGGGACTCGGGCATCCGCTTCGAGCAGGTGGACTTCGCCCACGCGGGCGCGAACCCGATCTTCCGGGGCCTCGACCTCACGGTGCCGGGCGGGGCGAAGTTCGGGCTCGTCGGCCGCTCCGGCGGCGGGAAGACGACCCTCACCAGGCTGCTGCTGCGGATGACGGACATCGACGGCGGCCGGATCCTGATCGGGGGTCAGGACATCAGCCGCCTGCGTCAGGCCGACCTGCGCAGCCTGATCGCCTACGTCCCGCAGGACCCGGCCATGTTCCACCGGACGCTGCGGGACAACATCGCGTTCGCCCGGCCGGACGCCACCGACGCCGAGGTCCGCCGGGCCGCCGAGGCCGCACACGTCACGGAGTTCACCGACGCCCTGCCGCACGGCTTCGACACCATGGTCGGCGAGCGCGGCATCAAGCTCTCCGGCGGGCAGCGACAGCGGGTCGCCCTCGCCCGGGCCATCCTGCGCGACGCGCCCATCCTGCTGCTCGACGAGGCGACCAGCGCGCTGGACTCGGAGAGCGAACTCCTCGTCCAGGAGGCGCTCTGGGAGCTGATGAAGGGGCGCACCGCGCTCGTGGTGGCGCACCGGCTGAGCACGGTCGCCAGGATGGACCGGCTCGTCGTCCTCGACCGCGGGCGCATCGTCGAGCAGGGCACCCACGAGGAGCTGCTCGCCTCGGAGGGCGCCTACGCCAAGCTCTGGCAGCACCAGTCGGGCGGCTTCCTCGACGACACCCGGGCGCAGGCCGACCTGCACTGACGCGCGCTCCCCGGCGGCGGCCGACCGCACCGTAGGGCGTCGACTCCCCCCGGGGCCGGTCGGCGCCGTACGGCCGTGTCGTGCTTGACTCGTGTGGTCGGCGCCAGCACAGTGCGGATCCATGACCACCGACGCGATCTTCCTGGGTCTGGGGCTGACCGTCGTGCTCGCGGTCGGCTCCCAGCTGCTGGCGAGATGGCTGCGCGTCCCCGCACTGATCGTCCTGCTGCCGGTCGGGTTCACGGCGGGTGCGCTCACCGACGACATCGATCCCGAGCGGCTGCTGGGCGCCACGTTCTCCCCCCTGGTGTCGCTCTCCGTGGCGTTGATCCTCTACGACGCGGGGCTCGGTCTGGACCTGAGACACCTCCGGGGGCACGACCGGCGCGTCGTGGTCAGGCTGCTCCTGCTCGGCGTGGTGCTCACCGGGATCCCGGCCGCCCTGCTCGCGGCGCAGTTCCTGGGGATGTCCTCCCGTGCCGCGCTGATGCTCGGCGCGATCCTCGTGGTGAGCGGTCCGACGGTGGTCGGGCCGCTGCTCAACTTCGTGCGGCCGGTGGAACGGCTCCAGCGGATCCTCACCTGGGAGGGTTCGCTGATCGACCCGATCGGCGCGATCCTGGGCGCCCTGGTCTTCCACTCGATCGTCGCGAGCACCCATGACCACTTCGGCGAGCGGGCCGGCCAGCTGCTGCTGAGCCTGGCGGTCGGATTCGCCGGCGGCCTGGTCGGATCGGTGGTGCTGTGGCTGCTGCTGGGCAGGTTCCGGATTCCCGAGCCGCTCGGTACGTCGGTGCAGCTGGCCACGGTGATCGGCACCGCGGCGGTCTGCGACACCCTCCGCGACGACACCGGACTCATCGCGGCCGTGGTGATGGGCATGGCCGTCGTCAACGTCCCGTCCTTCGACGTCCCGTCCCGCAACCCGTTCTTCGAGACGCTCGTCCAGCTGATCATCGGACTGCTGTTCATCTCCATCTCGGCGACGATCACCCCCGACACGCTCGTCGACGTCGTGCTCCCGACGCTCGGCCTGGTCGCCGTGCTGGTCGTCGTCGTCAGACCGCTGGTGGCGGCGCTGTCCACGCTCGGAACCGACCTCCCGCAGGGCCAGCGCGCGTTCATCGGCTGGATGGCCCCGCGCGGCATCGTCGCGGCCGCCACGGCCTCGACGTTCTCCACGACGCTGGTCGCGGACGGCGTCGGCGGGGCCGCGAAGATCCTTCCGGCGACCTTCCTGGTCATCGTCACCACGGTGGCGGTCTACGGGTTCACCGCGGTGCCGGCCGCGCGGTTGCTGGACGTCAGGCGTTCCGCCCGCTCCCGGCCGTTGCTGGTCGGCGGAGCGCACTGGGTGGTGGAACTCGGCCGGGTGCTCCGGTCGGCGGGCCTGGACGTGCTGATGTGGGCCGGCCTCGAACCGGAGCGCGAACGGATCAGGGAGTCCGGCCTCCAGCTGGCGCCGGGTGAGCTGCTGGCGGCGGCCACCGGGCAGGGCGCGGAACTGGAGGGCATCACGGCCGTCCTGCTGCTGACCGAGGAGGACGACTTCAACGCGCTCGCCTCGACGATCCTGCAGGGCAGCGTCGAGGGCCCCGTCTACCGCCTGGGGCCGCCGCACGGCAGCCACGGGGTGGTGGCCCCGTACACCGGCGGCGAGATCCTGTTCGGCGAAGCCCTGGTCCGGCCGGCGCTGGACCGCCGGTACGCCGACGGGGCGCCGGTGGTGGCGAGGTCCGCCGGCGGGACCGTCCCCGCCGGGTACGACCTGCTGTTCCGGATCCGCTCCGACGGCTCGCTCGCCCCGGTCGTCGGGGGCCGCGCGCCGGCCGAGGAGGCCGGGGACGTCCTGGTCCTGCTCGGCCCGGCCCGGCCTGCCGGGGCCGGGCCGGGCTGAGCCGGGCTGGGCTGGGCCGGGCTGGGCCGGGCGTCAGGCGATCGGGTCGTACCAGGCGTCGCCCGCGGGCAGCAGCGCGTCCGCCTCCCCGGGGCCCCAGCTGCCCCGGGCGTACGGGTGCACCGGGGTGGCGTCCCCCAGCACCGGGTCGACGATCCGCCAGGCGGCCTCCACCGTGTCCTGCCTGGCGAACAGCCAGCGGTCCCCGTCGAGGGCGGCGCCGATGAGCCGGTCGTAGGGGCGCATGTCCGATCCCGGCTGCTGCGCGAAGGAGAGTTCCTCGTGCTGGGCCTCCCAGCCCGCACCGGGGCGCTTCCCGGCGAGCGTGAGCGCCACCTGGGTCTCCGGCCAGACCCGGAACCTCAGGGCATTGGCGGCCGGGTCGGGCCGCAGGCCGAAGACGTCGTGGGGCGCGGCACGGAACGTGATGCGGACCTCGGTGGCGGTGACCGGCAGGCACTTGCCGGCCCGGATGACGATCGGCACGTCCGCCCAGCGCCAGGAGTCGGACGCGAGCCGGACGGCGGCGAAGGTCTCCACGGTCGACCCCGGTTCGACCCCGGGCACCTGCTGGTAACCCTCGTACTGGCCGCGCACGGTGGTCTCGGGAGTGAGCGGGCGCAGTGAGGACACCAGCTGGGCCTTCGCGTCCCGCCACGAGGACAGCCCCGGCCCGGAGGGCGGGTCGGCCAGGACGCTCGCCAGGACCTGGAGCATGTGGTTCTGCACCACGTCGCGGATCGCGCCGGTGCGGTCGTAGAACCGGCCGCGGTCGGAGACGTCGAAGGCCTCGGCCATGGTGATCTGGACGCTCTCCACGTGGGTGCGGTTCAGCAGCGGTTCGACCACCGAGTTGGCGAACCGGGCGAACAGCACGTTCTCCACCGGGTCGAGCCCGAGCCAGTGGTCGACCCGGTAGATCGCGTCCTCCGGGAAGTACTCGTGCAGGGTGGCGTTGAGCCGCCCGGCGCTCTCCAGGTCCGTCCCGAACGGCTTCTCGACCATCACCCGGGCGCCCTTGGCGCGGCCGGCCGTCGCGATGCCCCGGGCGATGCGCCCGAACAGCGGGGGCGGCACCTCCAGGTAGTACAGGGCGCTGCCGCCGGGGCCCATGGCCTCGGACATCGCCGCGTAGGTGGCGTCGTCGTCGAGGTCGCCGTCGACGTACCGCAGCAGTCCCAGCATCTTCTGCGCGGCGGCGGTGTCCGGGTCCATGCCGTTGAGGCGCAGCGAGGCCGCCGCGTAGTCGCGGAACTGCTCCAGGCCCCAGCCGCTCTTGGCCACCCCGACGACGGGGACGTCGAGCACCCCGCGCTCGACCAGGCCGACCAGGGCCGGGAAGGTCTCCAGCTTGGCCAGGTCTCCGGTCGCACCGAAGATCACCAGCGCGTCCATCCGATCGGTCGCCATCTCGGTCTCTCCTGCTCTACTTCAGTCGGGCGGCGATGAGGTCACCGACCCGGAGGGCGTTGGCGATGGCGGTCAGTGACGGATTCACCGCGCCGATGCTGGGGAAGAAGCTGGTGTCCACGACGTAGAGGTTGTCGAGGTCGTGGGCCTTGCAGTCCACGTCGAGGGCGGAGCTGCGGGGGTCGTCACCGAAGCGCACGGTGCCGGCCTGGTGGGCGGTGGCGCCGATGGGCATGCCCTTGTGCAGGTAGATGCTGTGCGGCAGCAGGTGGTGCTCGTGCATGCCGAGGTGGCCGAGCATGCCCTGGAGCTTGTGCCGGAGCCGTTCCAGCCCGGCGGTGTTGTTCTTCTCGTCGAGGGCGAGGTGGATGTCGCCGTCGCGGTCGAGGGTGACCCGGCTCCCGGGCAGCGGGAGGTCCTCCCCGCACAGCCAGAAGTCCACCGAGTGGTGCGCCAGCACCTCGAACGGCAGGTCGGGCGTGACCGTGCCCGCCCAGCGCGGCGCCTCGCCGTGGATCTGGTCGGTGTCGGACTTGCCGAGCATCTGGATGCCGCCGAGCGGGTAGTCCCAGTCGTCGGCGCCCAGGTACCAGTCGTGCAGGGCGAGGGTCTTCTGGAAGCGGGTGGGATTGGGCTCCCTGGAGACCGCCATCAGCGCCAGGTTGTTGTGCCGCATGTAGTGGCGGCCCACCACGTCCGAGCTGTTGGCCAGCCCGCCCGGATGCCGGTCGTTGGCCGAACGCAGCAGCAGAGCAGCGGAGTTGACGGCTCCGCAGGCGACCACCACGATGTCCGCGCGGAAGGTCGTCACCGTCCCGTCCGTCAGCTCGGCGACGACCCCGGTGACGGTGCGTCCGGTCGGGTCGGTCTCCAGCCGCCGTACGTTCGCGCCGGTCACCATCGACACGTTGCCGTGCTCCAGGGCGGGGTCGACGCAGATGACCTGGGCGTCGGACTTGGCGCCCAGCAGGCACGGGAAGCCGTCCACCCGGTCGCAGCGGATGCAGGCGCTGGTGCGGGTGGCGTCGCCGTCGCCGTCCTGGGTGAGGTTCACCCCGATCGGCAGGTGGAACGGGTGCAGGCCCTTCTTCTCCAGGTCGTCGCTGAGCTGCTGGATGCGGGGCTCGTGCTCCACCGGCGGGTGGGCGTACTGGGCGCTGAACGGGCCCTCGGTCGGGTCCTCACCGTGTCGCCCGTGGACCAGGTAGAGGTGCTCGGCCTGCGTGTAGTACGGCTCCAGGTCCTCGTACCGGATCGGCCAGGCGGGTGAGATCCCACCGTGGTGGCGGAGCTCGCCGAAGTCCTCGGGCCGCAGCCGGAACAGCGCGGCCCCGTAGAACTTGGTGTTGCCGCCGACGTAGTAGTTCACCTCGGGCGGGAACCGGTCGCCGTGCTTGTCGTACCAGAACTCGGGGGCGCGGTAGCGGCCCTGGACGAAGACGGCGGTGGAGTCCCAGTTGTCCCGCTCCCGCGGCAGGTAGTCACCGCGTTCCAGGATCAGGACGCGTTTGCCGGTGGGGGCGAGCCGGTGGGCGAGCGTGCCGCCGCCGGCTCCAGTGCCGATCACGATGACGTCGTAGTGCTGATCGTCGGCCACGCGGGGGTCCGCCTCTCACCGGTGGGACATGGGACATCCACTGCAAGACCGGAACGTAACGGGCGCTCGCGCGGTGCACGGCGCGACGGGCTCCAAGCGCGTCCGCGTTCACCTGTTCGTCCCCCGGCGCGGGCTCCGGCCCGGCTCGTGAGCGTGACCGGGACCGGGAGGTCGCCGGTGTGCGGCCCGCTGCGCCATACGGCGGGTGAACCACCGGAGCCCGTCGTGTCACGGCCCGTCTCCCGGGCCCCGGTGCTTGCCTGGACGAATGAGCCAGCTCGACCTCGCCCGGCTGCAGTTCGCGATGACGTCGATCTACCACTTCCTCTTCGTCCCGGTGACGATCGGCCTCGCGTTCCTGATCGCCCTGCTGCAGACCGTCTGGTACCGCACCGGGCGGCCCGACTACCTGCGGCTGACCCGCTTCTTCGGGACGCTCCTGGTGATCAACGTCGCGGTCGGCGTGGTGACCGGCCTGGTCCAGGAGTTCCAGTTCGGCATGGACTGGTCGGGCTACTCGCGCACGGTCGGGGACGTCTTCGGCGCACCGCTGGCGATGGAGGGGCTCGCGGCCTTCTTCCTGGAGTCGACGTTCCTCGGGCTGTGGATCTTCGGGTGGGACAAGCTGCCGAAGCGGGTGCACCTGGCGACGGTCTGGGCCGTGGCGGTCGGCAGCGCGCTGTCGGCGGCGTTCATCATGGCGGCCAACTCCTGGATGCAGCACCCGGTCGGCTACACGATCGACCCGTCCACCGGCCGGCCGCAGCTGAGCGACGTCTGGGCCCTGTTCACCAACCCCGTGTTCCTGCGGGGCTACCTGCACGCCCTGCTGGCCTCACTGGTGACCGGGGCCATGGTCATGCTCGCCGTCTCGGCCTGGCAGCTGCGCAAGGGGGCCGACCCCGGGCTGTTCCGGCCGTCCGCCCGGCTCGCCCTGGTCGCGCTGACGCCCGCCCTGCTGTTCGCCATGCTCGTCGGCAGCGAGCTGGGCGTCACCGAGGGCAAGTACCAGCCGATGAAGATCGCCGCGGCCGAGGCGCAGTGGGACACCTGCCAGCCGTGCGCGTTCTCGGTCTTCCAGATCGGCGGCGGGAAGAACGACGAGGACCCGACGAAGTTCATCGCCATCCCGCACCTGCTGTCGCTGCTGGCCACCAACAGCTGGAACGGCCAGGTGCTCGGGCTCAACACCGTCCAGAGCCAGTACGAGCAGGAGTACGGTCCGGGCGACTACGTGCCCAACGTCTTCATCCAGTACTGGTCCATGCGCGTCATGGCCTACCTCGCCACGCTGGCCCTCCTGGTCGGCCTCTGGGGGCTGTGGCTGCTCAGACGCGGACGACTGGGCTCGTCCCGCCTCTTCCTGCGGGTCGCCCAGTGGGCGGTCCTGCTGCCGTTCCTCATGAACACCGCGGGCTGGCTGCTGACCGAGAGCGGCCGTCAGCCGTGGATCGTGCAGGGCATGCAGCTCACCAGGAACGCCGTCTCCCCGTCCGTGGACACGACCGACGTCGTGATCAGCATCCTGGTGTTCTTCCTGCTCTACGCCGCGCTGGCCGCCGTCGCCGGCGTGCTGCTGGCGCGGTACGCCCGCAAGGAGGCCGCTGTGGCTCCGAACGAGGACCAGCCCGTCCCCGCCGTGACCTACTGAGGTCCCGACTCCCCCCCGAGGTCGTGATGGACGCACTCGCCGTCTTCTGGTTCATCCTGGTCGCCGCGCTGTGGACGGGTTTCTTCGTCCTGGAGGGCTTCGACCTCGGCGTCGGCATGCTGCACGCGCTGCTGGCGCGGGACGAGGCCGGGCGCCGGGCCGCGATCAACACGATCGGGCCGCTGTGGGACGGCAACGAGGTGTGGCTGATCACCGCCGGGGCGGCGATGTTCGCGGCCTTCCCGAGCTGGTACGCGACCATGTTCTCGGGCTTCTACCTGGCCATGGTCCTGCTGCTGGTCGGGCTGATCGTCCGCGGGGTCTCGTTCGAGTTCCGGGGCAAGGTCGACAGCGCCCGCTGGCACTCCACCTGGGACGTCCTGCTGACCGCCGGCAGCCTGATCGTGCCGCTGGTGATCGGGATCGCGCTGGGCGGCCTGCTGTACGGCCTGCCGATCGGGGCCGACCAGGAGTACACCGGCTCGTTCGCCGACCTGTTCACCGGCTACGGGGTCTTCACCGGCATCACCCTGGTCGCACTGTGCGTCCTGCACGGGGCGACGTTCATCGCGCTCAAGAGCACCGACGACCTCCGCCGCCGGGCCAACCTGCTGGCCCGGCGGTCCGCCCCCGTCGTCGGCCTGGTGGTGCTGGCGTTCGTCACCTGGACGCACTCCACCGCCGGCCGCGGCGTCCTGATCAACCTCGCCGAACTCGCCGCGGTCCTGGCCGTGTTCGCCGCCGCCTGGCTGGTCGGCGCCGGACACGAGGGCTGGGCCTTCGCCGCCACCACGGTCGGGATGGCCACCACGGTGATCTCGCTCTTCGTCGAGCTCTACCCCCGGGTCATGGTGTCGAGCACCGACTCCGCGTTCGACCTGACCGTGCAGAACACCGCGTCCGGCCACTACGCGCTCAAGGTGATGACCGTGGTGGTGGCCGTCCTGCTGCCGGTCGTCCTGGCCTACCAGGGCTGGACGTACCACGTGTTCCGGCTGCGGCTGACCACCGCGCACTTCCGGACGTCGGCGGAGTAGCCTCACAGCCCCTCACAGGCCCGGCCCTCACGGCCCTCACAGGACGGCGACCGGGTTGACCGGGGAGCCGGTGGCGCCCGGCAGCCGGAGCGGGGCCACCACGCAGAGGAACGCCCACCGCCCCTCCCGCGCGCAGAGCGGCGCCAGCTCCTCGAAGCACAGGTAGTCCAGCAGGTGCAGCCCCATCGCGTGCACGGCCAGGACGTGCACCGGGAAGTCGACGCCCTCCGTCGGGCTCGGGGCGGTGTCGTTGTTCCCGTCGCCGCCGAGCACGCAGACCCGGCGGTCCGCCAGGAACTCCAGCGCGGACGGGTGGAGCCCGGCCCGCGCCCGCGCGGAGGGCCAGGCCCCGAGCTCGGCGCGGCGCTTGCGGTGGCCGACCCGGACGAGGAGCAGGTCGCCCTCGCCCACCCGGACGCCCTGGGCGGCTTCGGCCGCGGCGAGGTCCTCCGCGCCGACGTGGTCGCCGGGCTCCAGCCACGGCACGCCACGCAGCCTCGGGACGTCGAGCAGGACACCGCGGCCGACGATCCCGTCCCGGGCCGCCTCGACGGACAGCGCCGCGGCCCCGGACGCCGTGACGACGTCCGCCGGCACGCCGCCGTGCAGCGTGCCGTCGTAGACCACGTGGCACAGGGCGTCGAGGTGGCTGTCGGCGTCGCCGTGCACGTTCATGGCGAAACGGTCCATCGCGAAGTCGAGCCCGCCCGTCCCGCCGTCCGGCACCGCCGTCATGCTGTGCTGCGCCGGCTCGGGGTCGTCCGGTCCCGGCCGGGTCTGCACGGGTGCGGCGAGGCCGACCGTACGGCCGGTCCGCACCTCGGCGGCGGCGACCGCCACGCGCGCGGGGGTGAGCGCCACCAGCGCGCCGCGCTCGCCGGCGGCCCACGCCGACCGCGAGCGCAGCGCCCGGTACAGCTCGGCGAAGTCGGCCGCGCTCTGCGCGGGCTGTCCGGGGGTCATCCGCGCCGCTGCTGCTTGTCGAGCGCTTCGTCCAGCGTGGTGGCGGCCATGATCAGCGCGAGGTGGGTGAACGCCTGCGGGAAGTTGCCGAGTTGCTCACCACTGGGCCCGATCTCCTCGGCGAACAGACCGACGTGGTTGGCGTAGGTGTGCATCTTCTCGAAGGTGTAGCGCGCCTGGCGCAGCCGCCCCGCCCTGGCCAGCGCGTCCACGTAAAGGAACGTGCACAGGCTGAACGTGCCCTCCGAGCCGCGCAGGCCGTCCGGCGAGGCGGCCGGGTCGTAGCGGTAGACCAGGCTGTCGGAGACCAGCTTGCGCTCCATGGCGTCCAGCGTGTTCAGCCAGCCCGGACTCCTCGGGGCGATGAACCGGAGCCGGGGGACGAGCAGCAGCGAGGCGTCCAGGACGTCGCCGTCGTAGTGCTGGACGAGTGCCTGTTCGGTCTCGCTCCACCCCTGTTCCATGACCTGTTCGAGGATGGCGTCGCGGGCCGCCGTCCAGCGCGCGGTGTCGGCGGGCCTGCTGTACTGCTGGGCCAGGTGCAGGGCCCGGTCGAACGCGACCCAGCACATCACCCGGCTGTAGGTGAAGTTCTGACGCCCGCCGCGGGTCTCCCAGATGCCCTCGTCGGGCCGGTCCCAGGTCTCGGCCAGCCAGTCCACCGTACGGGCGAGTCCCTTCCAGCCGTGGTAGCCCGACTGGACGCCGAGCTCCTGGCCCTCCGCCAGCGCGTACAGCGCCTCGCCGTAGATGTCGAGCTGCAGCTGGTCGGCGGCGGCGTTGCCGGCGCGCACGGGGTGGGAGCCGCGGTAGCCCTCCAGGTGGCCCAGGATCTCCTCGGTGAGGTTGGGGTCCCCGTCCACGCGGTACATGATCTGCAGCCGCTCCCCGGGGGAGTCCGCGAGGTCGTGCATCCGGTCCCCGAGCCACTTCGTGAACCTGGCCGCCTCCTCGACGAATCCGAGGTCCAGCAACGCCCGGACGGACAGCGCCCCGTCGCGGACCCAGGAGTAGCGGTAGTCCCAGTTGCGCTCACCGCCGACCTGCTCGGGCAGGCCCATGGTGGCGGCCGCGATCGGCGCGCCCGAGGGCGAGTACGTGAGCAGCTTGAGGGTGATCGCCGAGCGGTTCACCATGTCCGGCCAGCGGCCCCGGTAGTGCGAGGTGCGCACCCACTCCTGCCAGAACTCGCCGACCTCCCACATCTGCTCCTGGAGCGCGTCGAGGTCGAGCGGAGCGGGCGCCTCACCGTCCGGTCCGCAGACGGTCAGCACGGCTCCGGCGGACCCACCGGCGTCCAGGATCACCTCACCGCGGACGTCGTCCCCCTCCCGCACCAGGGGGAAGGTGCTCTGCAGGTGCGCGGTGATGCCCGGCGCGCGGAACGAGGCCCCCTCCGGGACGAGCCGGAGCTCGTGGGCGGCCCGCCCGTAGTCGAACCGCGGCCGGCACTCCAGGGTGAAGCGGACCCTGCCGCGCACGGCCCGCACCATCCTGACCAGGGTGTGCCGGTCGGTGGCGCGGTTGGTCCGGTCGGGCGGCATCCAGTCCACCACCTCGCCGACTCCGTCCGGCGACATGAAGCGGGTGACCAGGACGGCCGTGTCCGGGTAGTAGAGCTGCTTGCGGGTGTCCTCGGGATGCTCGGGCGACAGGCGGAAGTAGCCGCCCCGGTCGTGGTCCAGCAACGCCGCGAACACGCTCGGTGAGTCGAATCTCGGGGCCGCGAACCAGTCGATGACGCCCTCCGCGGACACCAGCGCGGTGGTCTGCAGGTCCCCCACGAGGCCGTGGTCGGCGATGAGTGGGTAGCGCTCCATGGCGTTTCTCCGAAGGTCTGCCGGACTCCGTCCGAATGAAAGTCCTTCTGCTGCCACTGTCCGGTATGTTCGGCCCGCGCGCGCGATGTGACCGCCGGACCCGCCCTGAGCAGGCGGCCGTCCGCCATGGGGCCCGGGGGCCCGGGCCCCCGGGCCCACCCGGCGGGATCGCCCTCCTTGCGGCCCGCGGTCGTTTCGTCTTCAACCTCACGGTCGGCGCGGACCACGGGCCGCCGACTCGTCGAACCCCCTTTCCCGCCACGGCTCCCCGACTACCCTTGCCTGCGTCAGGCCAAGATCGAACGAGGGGGACCACCCATGCCGTACGAGACCGGCGCGAAGGTGAAGCTGACCAGGGACGTGCAGGTCACCGCGGACGGCGGAGCAGCCAGGGGCGGCTCCCCCGGTCCGCTGTTCCTGGCCGAGGGCTTGCAGGGCATCGTCACGGGCTCGGCGAAGGAGGCCGGCGGCGGTGCCCAGGGCCACCTCGCGAGCTTCGACCAGCAGATCCGCGGCCAACAGTTCGACCCCTTCGCGGCAAGCCTGATCGACAACCTCCGTCAGCGAGTCATCCAGCACTCGGCGTACGACGGCGGAGCCGGTGCTCGGATCAGGTACCGGGTGCGCTTCGAGAACGGGTTCGTTCTCGACGGTCTCGAAGAAGAGTGGCTGACCGGAGCCTGAGTGTCCGCCTCCGCGGCCCCCGCAGGGCTGCGGAGGCCGGCCGGGCTGCGGCGATCAGCCCGGGTAGGTGATCGAGCCCAGCGGCGGGCAGGGGACGAGCGTGGTGCCGGCGCCGGGGCGTTCGACGAAGGCCCGGGCCTCGGCGGCCCGCCGGCGCCGGGTTTCCAGCTCGTCCGCGTACCAGGCGTCGCGCATCGCACGGGGCTGGTCCCACGAGCCGTCGATCAGATCGAGGCTGGTGTTGCCTGCGCTGCGCTGGAACTCCGCCCTCACGGCGGCCTGTTGGATCGCGGTCTGGGCCGCGGCGACATCGAGGCGGGTGATCAGGACACCCGGGGTGTTCGGTTCGCGGGTCGGCAGGGGGGCCTGCGGGAGCAGCGACACCCCGGTGTCGAGGCGGCCGATGTTGTCGACGGTCGCGTCCTGGGCGTCCCTCACCATGATCTGCATCTCGCGGTGCAGCCAGAAGTACTCGTCGAGGTCGGCCTGGGTGATGCGCATCCGCTCGTACAGGGCCCGGAAGCGGGGGTCCCGGTGCAGCGGCACCATGGGGGCCGTGTGGAGCGCCACGCAGTCGTTGAAGCCCCCGGCCACCGCGGCCTCCAGGTGGAGGACGGTCGTGTCCGCCTGCCCCTGCGCCCACGCCAGCCCGGCGAGGCTCGCGTGGCCCGACGCGGCGAGCCACGCACCCGCGGGGCCCAGCGCCCCGGCACGGGCGACGACGTCGTGGAGACCCCTGGTCCCCACGCCGGGCCCCTTGGTCAGGAACTCCACCAGCACTTCGTGCAGACGGGTGGTCAGCGAGCTGACGGTGTCGACCATGGATCTCCTCGGGCCTCGGCGGTGAAGAGCTGCAGGGGCGTCAAGTCTTCGACGCCCCGCGGGAGATGACGTGCGGGCGGGGCGAGCGGTTCCGGTTCGTCCGGGCCGAGGCCCTCGGGGCACCGGCAGCAGTGGTCGCAGGCCCTCGCCCGCTCCCCCTTCGGGCGGGTCCCGACGGACGGGGGTCGTCGGGGGCCGGGGCCTCCGGGGCCCGCACGTGCGACGCAGCGGCCCGGCCGCGCGGTGGGAGTCCGCGCGGCCGGGCCGCTGTCAGGGCGGTGGGGTCAGTGCTGCCACACCCGCACGTAGTCGACCTGCATGTCGGCCGGGGCGACGGCCGGGTACTTGGAATCGACCGCGTTGTTCAGGATCAGGTACATCGGCGCCGAGGTGATGCCGGTGGTGATCTGCCCGACCTTCACGCCGTCGTAGTAGTAGGTGACCGAGCCCGGCGCCCACTCCGCGCCGTAGGTGTGCCAGCCGCTGAAGTCCCCGTGGGCGCAGCTGCCGGGGCCGCCCGCGTCGGAGTGGAAGTGGTAGCAGGCGTCGCCGCCCAGGCCCTCCATCACGTCCATCTCACCGTCGGTCGGCCAGCTCTGGCCGTCCGTCCAGAAAGCGGGCCAGTTGGCGACCTGCGAGCCGGACGGCGGCAGGTAGATCCGGGCCTCGAACGCACCGTAGGTGAACTGGGCCTTGCCGTTGGTGTTGATCAGACCCGAGGTGTACGGGTAGGTCTTGCCGTTCACGGTGGCCGGCTTCTGGACCGCCGTCAGGTGCAGGCTGCCGCCGTTGACCGCGACCTGGGACGGGGAGTAGGCGGCGGACTCCTGGGAGTTCACCGGCTGGGTCGTGCAGGTGCTGCAGCCGAACCAGTTGGGGTTCCACTTGGCGGCGTCGAGCGAGCTGCCGTTGAACTCGTCCGCGAAGACCTGGTGCCAGGCACCCGGGACCCCGACCGGCCCGGCGGAGGCGCCGCCGGTCGCCGTGGGCGTGGCGGTCGGCGAAGGCGTACCGGTCGCGGTCGCGGTCGGCGACGGCGTGCCCGTCGCGGTGGCGGTGGCGGTGGGCGAGGGCGTACCCGTGGCAGTCGGGGACGGCTTCGCCGTGGCGGTCGCGGTCGCGGTGGGCGGGGGCGTCGCCGTGGCGCTCGCGGTGGCGGTCGGCGACGGCGAGGCGGTGGCCGTCCCGGTGGCCGTGGGCGACGGGCTCGACGCCGGGGCCGAGGGGGCACCCGAGGTGAAGGTGTTCACCGGGCTCAGGTTGTGCCAGCGGTTGGCGCTCTCGTACGCCACGAAGTACGTGTACGTGCCCGCCGGGAAGGTGCGGCTCTCCGGCGTGAACGTGAGCTGCGAGGAGGTCAGGGTGGCCGGGATCGCACCGCGGAAGTCGTAGTGGGCGCCACTGGCCGACCGCACCGCGATGGTCAGCGCCTGGACCGCGGTCTGGCGCGTGGCGTGCAGCTTGGCGGTGGCCGTGACCGGGCTGCCGGCGGCGGAACCGGTCGGCGTGACCGAGATCGAGTCGACCACGACCGGCTCCGTCGAGGTGCTGGGCATGGCCCAGGCGGCTGCGCCGGTTCCGGTGGCGGCCAGCGCGATCCCGAGCGAGAGGAAGCGGCGCCCGCCGGTCGTGCTGCGGCGGTGCTTCGAGTGTTTCGCCATACGAGGAAGGACCCTTTCGTTCCCCCCTCGGCTGTGGACTCGCAGCAGCCTGAAGGAGGGATGGTCCGTATGCAAGCTCGATGCCCCGGCCGGACCGGCGGCATTGATCATGCACCTGGCCAAGTCTCCTGGTCGGGCGGGGTTTCGGGATGCCGCCGTCGGCCGGCTGTGATTCGGCACACAAGCCGTTCCCCGACCGGGCTTGCGGGCCACCACTTTTCGCTCAATACGAACAAATCACACCAAAGCCCCTAGGGGCGCCCGCTCTTGATCCGAATCCGGCCGGGGAACCGGGCGGCCGCGGGTCGCGGCGCGTGGAGTCGCGGCCCGTGTCGCGCCTGATTTGACCGGTTTGCGGCGCAGAGGTCGGGTAGCTTCTCTTCTCCGGCAGCCGTCCACGCGTCCCGGCCGTCCGGTCGAACACCAAGTCGATGCCGTCGCAGGGAGAGCGAGCCCCGCATGTCGAACCTGCTCGGCCGCCATCGCGCGGTCATGCCGAGGTGGATGTCGCTCTACTACGACGAGCCGATCGAGATCGTGAGCGGCCGGGGGCGCCGCGTCACCGACTCCGACGGGCGCAGCTACCTCGACTTCTTCGGCGGCATCCTCACCAACATGCTCGGGTACGACGTGCCCGAGGTCCGGGAGGCCGTCGAACGGCAGCTGCGCACCGGGGTCGCGCACACCTCGACGCTGTACCTCATCCGCCCCCAGGTGGAGCTGGCCGAGCGGATCGCGGAACTGTCGGGCATCCCGAACGCCAAGGTCTTCTTCACCAACTCCGGCACCGAGGCCAACGAGACGGCGCTGCTGATCGCCACCCACGCCCGCCGGTCCGACCAGGTGCTCGCCCTGCGCAACAGCTACCACGGGCGCTCGTACGCGGCCACGGCCGTGACGGGCAACCGCAGCTGGAAGAACTCCTCGCTCTCCCCCGTCAACGTGCACTACCTGCACGGCGCCGACCGCACACGCTTCCCGGACCTGTCCGACGAGGAGTTCCTGGCCTTCTGCGCGGACGACCTGCAGCACGTCCTCGACACGGCCACCGCCACCGACGTCGCCTGCCTGATCGTGGAGCCCGTCCAGGGCGTCGGGGGCTTCACCGCCGCACCGGACGGGCTCCTCGCGAGGTACCGGGAGACCCTGGACCGGTACGGCATCCTGCTGGTCTCGGACGAGGTGCAGACGGGCTGGGGCCGTACCGGAGAGCACTTCTGGGGCATCCAGGCCCACGGCGTGACACCCCACGCCATGACCTTCGCGAAGGGCCTGGGGAACGGCTTCGCGATCGGCGGTGTCGTCGCGGACGGCGCGCTGCTGGACGCACTCCCGGCCAACGGCATCTCCACCTTCGGCGGCAACCCGATCGCGACGGCGGCGGCCGCAGCCACGCTCGACTACCTGCTCACCCACGACCTCCAGGCCAACGCACACCGGCTCGGCCGCCTGCTGATCGACGGCCTGCGGACGGCGGTGGAACGGCTGCCGATCGCGCGGGACGTCCGGGGCAAGGGCCTGATGTTCGCCGTCGACCTGATCGACCCCGGCACGGGATCGCCGAGCCCGTCGCTGGCCGCCAGGGTGCTGGAGCACGCGAAGGAGCGCGGCCTGCTCATCGGCAAGGGCGGCCGCTACGGCCACGCCCTGCGGATGGCCCCCGCGCTCACCCTGACCGAGGACGAGGCCCGGGAAGGGCTCGACATCCTCGTCGACTCGCTCGCCGCCGCCTGCTGACACCACCCCGGGCGGCCGGCACTCCCCGAGCGTGGCCGAAATCCTCGGCGATTACCTTTAGTTGAATTCGAGACATTTCATGTGCGGTTGTCGAATTCTTGACTGAGACGCAGGTCACCATTCCATTCCGGGCGGCCGGAACACCCTGCTGATGAAGCCTCAGTTCGCGTCATCACCAACCCAACGGCAGGCTGCCGACTGGGATCCGAAGGTCCATCAAGGTGCTAGCCTCTCTTCCTGCGAGTAGGAGACCAGTTCCTCCTGACTTCGCCTCAGTGTCGACCGAATGATCTGTGCGCATCCGGATTCGCGATGCCGCACGCTCGGTCTGTTCTCCTCACAGTCTCAGAGCAGGAATTGATGCCCGTTCAACCAATAGCGGAACTCGTACGGTTCGCGCGCCGCAATTCGCCCTTCTACGGGGAGCTGTACGCCGGTCTGCCGGACCGGACCGTGCGGCTGACCGACCTCCCGGTCGTCCCGCAGGCCGACTTCTGGCAGGCCAACACCCCTCGCGACAACCGGCTGCTCACCGGACCGCTGGAGGAGGCGGTGGTGTTCAAGAGCGGCGGCACCACCGGCTCGCCGAAGTTCTCGTTCTACAGCCGGGAGGAGTGGCGGGAGTTCACCACCTCCTTCGGCGCCGGGCTGGTCGATGCCGGACTGCGCCCGGGGCACCGGGTCGCCGACCTCTTCTACGCGGGCGACCTGTACGCCAGCTACACCTTCATCCTCGACGCCCTGCACCGCTCGCCCGTCGCCAACGTCCGGCTGCCGATCGGCGGGGCCGCGCCGCTGGAGTCGACCGCGCAGACCCTGGAGCAGTTCGCGGTCGAGGTGGTGGCCGGCACTCCGACCACGCTGTGCGGACTGGCCGACCACCTGCTGGCCACCGGCCGCGAACTCCCCTCCGTGGAGCTGCTGTTGTTCGGCGGCGAGGGCCTGTACCAGGACCAGCAGCCGCTGCTCGGCAAGGTGTTCCCCAACGCCCGGATCTCCTCGATCGGCTATGCCGCCGTCGACGCCGGACTGGTCGGCCGACCGGTGGCCGGGGAGGACACCCGGGTGCACCGGGTGTTCACCCCGGAGACGGTGGTGGAGATCCTCGACGAGCACACCGGCGAGCCGATCACCCGGGCCGGCGTGCCGGGGCGGGTCGTGGTGACGGACCTGCGGCGACGGCTGATGCCGGTCCTGCGCTACCCCGTGGGGGACCGCGCCGAGTGGACCGACCCCGCCACCGGGCAGTTCCGCATCCTCGGCCGGGCCCAGGAGGGCGTCCGGGTCGGGCCGGTGTCCCTGTACACCCAGGACGTGCTCGACCTCGTCCGGGGGGCCGACCCAGCCGGCCGGGTCACCGGTGTGCAGCTGGTCGTGCGCCGCTGGGACGCCCGGGACGGCCTGGTGCTCCGGCTGGCCTGCGACGGGAACCCGAGCGGCCTCCCCGAGCTGGCCGCCGCCGTCGAGACCGGGATCCACGCGGCGCGACCGCTGTACCCGGAGGCGGTCGCCGCCGGCTACGTCCACCCGCTGTCCGTCAGCTGGGTGCGCCAGCAGGAACTCGCCGTCAACCCGCGGACGGGCAAACTGATCCGCGTCCTCGACGAACGGCCGCACTCGTGACTGCCCACGGAACGGCCCACGGAACGGCCGCCGGGACGGCTCCCGAGATAGCCGCCGGAGCGGCCCCCGCGACGGCCCCCGCGACGGCCCCCGCCGCGGGCGGCCGCCGCCTGCCGCTCGTACTGCGCAACCGGCGGTTCGGCGCCGTCTGGGCCGCCCAGGTCCTCACCCAGGCCGCCGGACGGATGTTCCAGGTCGGCGCGGTGTGGTGGCTGGTGGGATACGCCGGCGGCGCGGACCGCGGCCTGGCGTCCGGCGTCTTCCTCGCCGTCAGCACCCTGCCCGCGGTCGCGCTGGCACCGCTGGTGGCCAGGGTCATCGCCCGCTGCCCGCACCGGACGGTGCTGGGCGGCTCGGCCGCCGCCGCCGGTCTGGTCGCCCTCGGCACGGCCGTGTGGACGTACAGCACGGCGCTGCCGATGACCGTCGCGTACGGCGCAGCGCTGCTGCTGGCCGGCTGCCAGGCCCTCTTCGACCCCTGTCTGACCACCTCCGTGCCGGAGCTGGTCGAGGACGCCGACATCGAGGCCGCGACCGGCTTCGAGCTCGCCACCCAGTCGCTGGCCGGGCTGGCCGGCGGCCTGCTGGGCCCGCTGGTGGTGGACGCCGCCGGGCCGGCGGGGATCATCACCGGGTGCGCCGGCGCCTATCTGCTGGCGGCCGCCCTGATCGGCGCGACCCGCTTCCCCACCGGCCCCCACGCCCACGCCCCGGACCAGGCCAAGGACGCCCACGCCGCGGTGCAGGCAACGGACGCCCGGGCCCCGGACGGCGGCGGACCCGCCGCGCCACGGACACTGCGCCGGATCCTGGCCGAACTCCCGTTCGTCCGAAGGGTGTTGCTCTGCTTCGCCGCGGCGAACCTGTTCACCACGGCGGTGTTCGTGGTGATGCCCCTGTTCACCCGCGCGGTGCTGCACTCCGACGGCTCGACCGTCGCCGCACTGGAGGCGGCCCTCGGCGCCGGCACCCTGGTGGGCTCGTTCACCGGCGGCCGGCTCCCGGGCTCCCCCACCGCGGTCGGCGCCGGATGTCTCGGCCTGCTGGCCGTCGCGCTCGGCCTGCCCGGTCTGCTCGGCAGCCAGGCCGCGGCCGTGGGGTCGATGGCGGTCGCCGGCTGGTGCGTGGGCGTGATCGGTGTCCGGTTCGTCGCGCTGTTCCAGCGGCTGGTGCCGACCGGGGACCGGGCGGGCTTCTTCGCCGTGATGCAGGCGCTGCTGGGTGCCACCTTCCCGGTGTCCTCCCTGGTGTTCGGCCTGCTCGGCGACCACCTCTCGCCGCGCACGCTCTGCCTGGTCCAAGCCCTCGGCGTCCTCCCGGTCGCCGCCGCCCTGTGGTGGACCGGCCGGCGCGAACCGGCCACCCCCGACCCCGCGCCGGCCCCGCAGGGAGCCCCGGCCGCGCAACCGATCGAGGACGCCCGATGACCGTGACGATCGCCCCCGCGGCCCCCCAGGACGTCGCCCAGCTGCGCCAGCTCTACTTCGACGTCTACGGCCACGGCTATCCCGTCGCGCTCGGCAGCGACCCGGCCGAGATGCGCCGCCTGATCGCCGACCCGCACACCCACTGGCTCACCGCACGCCGCGAGGACACCGGCCACCTGGTCGGGTCGGTGGCCGTGCAGACCGACCCCGGCAGCCGGATCGGCAAGCTGGTCGGCCTGGCCGTCCACCCCGAGCAGCGCGGCGGCGGCCTGGCCGGCCGGCTGACCGCCGCGGTCTGCGCGGACGCCTTCGCGACCGGCGCCCAGGACTCGATCTACGCGACCGTGCGGGTGGTCACCCCCGGCCCGCAGCAGGTCTTCGCCCGCAACGGCTTCCGCGCCCTCGGCCTGCTGCCGAACGCCGTCGAGGTGGCGGGCTGCGAGAGCCTGGCGCTGTTCGCCCGGCACGCCGACGGCGTCCTGGCCCGACGCGAGAGCGTCGACCTGGTGCCCGGGGCCGTGCTCCCCCTGCTGGAGGCCGCGCGGCAGAGCACCGGTGTCCACTACGGCGACCCGCAGCCGGTGGACGGCCCGCTCGCCCCCGGCGGGCGCAGCGCCCCGGTGACCGCGCCGATGGAGCTGATCACCGCGCCCGCCTTCGTCCGCCGCCGGTTCCTGGAGCTCTTCCCCGACCCTGCGCAGCGGTTCTTCCCGCTGCACGTCCCGAACGCCGTCCTCACTCCGCCGGACGGCGCGTTCGAGGCGTACGCCGACCTGGACCCGGTCGCGGCGAGCTGCTCGCTGGTGGCGGTGCACCCCTCCCCGGCCGCCGTCACCGGTGCGCTGGAGCCGCTGATGGCGGCCGTGACCCGCGCGGGCGCCGACTACGTCGAGACGCTGCTGCCGCTGTCCGACACCGCCGGTCTGCACGCCTTCCTGGCGGCCGGGTTCATCCCGAGCGCTGTCTACCCGGCGATGCGCCGGATCGGCGAACGCTTCCACGACTACGTCGTGCTGTCCCGCACCAGCCGTCAGATCGACTTCAGGACCACCGCCGTCGGCAGCCCGCTCCAGCCGTACCTGCCGGCCTACCTGACCGCCTGGACCTCGACCTACCTGCCCCTTCCCCTGGCCGAGGTCACCCCATGACCGATCCCGAGGTTGCCCCGTGAACATCCATCTCGCGCCCGTCGAGGTCCCGGACCCCGCCGCGCTCCCGCACGTCCAGCAGCTGTGCGACCTGGCCGCCCCGTACGCGGCGGGGCCGGAGACCGACCGCCTGTTCGCCGCCGCGATGGCGGAGAGCCACGCCTGGCACGCGCAGCGCTCGCCGTTCTACCGCTCCCTGCTGGACGGCCCGGCGGAGGCCGCCGCGCCGACCGTCGGCGAGGACGTCCGCACGCCCCTGGTGCACGCCAACTTCTTCAAGCGGCACGAGGTGCTCTCCATCCCGCGGGAGGAGGTCTTCCTCCACCTGACCTCCTCCGGCACCACCGGCCAGAAGTCGCAGATGTTCTTCGACGCGTGGACGATCCGGTCCGCCCAGCGCATGGTGGCCCGGATCTTCGACCACTACGGCTGGATCACCCCCGACCAGCCGGTCAACTACCTGCTCTACAGCTACGAGCCCGCCCCGCAGCTCAAGCTCGGCACCTCGTTCACCGACAACTACCTCTGCGACTTCGCCCCGGCCCACCACACCACGCACGCCCTGCGGCACACCGGCGGCGGCCACGAGTTCGACGTCCACGGCTGCATCGCCGCACTGCAGCGCTACGCCGAGGACGGCCTGCCGGTCCGGATCCTCGGCTTCCCCGCGTTCCTGCACTTCACCCTGGAACGGATGCGGACCCTCGGCCTGCCGCCGCTGCAGCTGCCGGCCGGCTCGCTGGTCCTGCTCGGCGGCGGCTGGAAGGGGCACACCGACCGGCAGATCGGCAAGGACGAGTTCTACGCCGCGGTCACCGAGCAGCTGGGCGTCCCGTCGGAGCGGATCCGGGACACCTTCGGCTCGGTCGAGCACTGCGTGCCGTACATCGAGTGCGAGCACCACCGTCTGCACGTCCCGGTCTGGTCGCGGGCCGCGGTGCGCGACACCCGCACCCTGCAGCCGCTGCCGTTCGGCGAACGCGGCTTCCTCCACCTGGTCTCCCCGTACATCACCTCGGTGCCGGCGCAGAGCGTCGTCATGGGCGACCTCGCCTCGCTGCACCCGGCGCAGGAGTGCCCCTGCCCGCTTCCCACGCCGTGGTTCACCGTCCACGGGCGTGCCGGCGTCAGCCGCAACCGCACCTGCGCGGCGGCCGCCGCCGAACTCCTGAAGGGACTGTCGTGAACCCGGAAACCATGAACCCCGAGGCCCTGAACCCGAAAGCCGTGAACCGGGAAGCCGTGAACCCCGGGGTCGTGAACCCCGGGGCCGTGGAGTCCGAGGCCGTGAACCCCGAACTCGCGGCGGCCGGAGTGCACTTCTGGCAGGGCTCGTTCGTCGACGACGAGGAGGCCGCCCGCCGGCTCGCCGAGCTCCCGGAGCTCGCCGCCCGTACCCTCGCCGAACCGCTGCCCACCGAACTGGTGCTGAGCGCCTGCCGGCACCTCGCCGACGCCCTCGGCGCGCCGGACGGCCCCGTCCGCGCCCGCCTGCTCGGCGTGCTGACCGACGGCGGCACCGACCCGGAGGAGGCCGCCGCGACCCTCTCCGAGATCGCCGACGCGATCAGCCGCCCGGCCCTGGAGCGCAAGCTCCGGCGCGAACTCGGCGGTCTGCACCCCGAGCGCCTCACCCGGCCCGACGCCCGGGAGACCACCTTCGAGGCCTGGGCACCGGTCGGGCTGCTGGTCCACATCGCCCCCGGCAACGCGGCCGCCGTCGCGCCGTTGAGCGTCATCGAGGGCCTGCTCACCGGCAACCTCAACGTGCTGAAGACCAGCAGCGGCGACACCCTGCTCGCCCAGCACCTGCTCGCCGAGCTGGCCGGCGCCGACCCGACCGGCACCCTGGCCCGCCGCATCGTCGTGCTGCGCTTCTCCTCCGCCCGCACCGCGTGGCTGCGCCTGCTGTGCGCGTCCGCCGACGCGGTGGCGGTCTGGGGCGGCGAGGACGCCGTCCGCTCGGTCGCCGAGCTGGTGCCGGCCGGCTGCCGGCTGATCGAGTGGGGCCACCGGATCTCCTTCGCCTACCTGACCCGTGACGCCTGGTCGGACGGGGCGACGCTGGACGCGCTCGCCGCCGACGTCTGCCGCTTCGAGCAGCAGGCCTGCTCCAGCCCCCAGGTGGTCTACCTCGACACCGAGGACCACGCCGAGGTCTTCGCGTTCGCCGAACGCTTCGCGGCCCACCTCGCCGCCACCTCCGCCGAGCTGCCCCGGCCCGAGCTCGAACCGGCCGAGCACGCCGAGATCACCACCACCGAACTCGTCGCGCGGCTGGAGGAACACCTCGGCCTCACCCGGGTCATCGCCGCCGAGGACGGGTCCTGGCGCGTCCTCGCCGACACCCGCCCGGCCCTGGCGGCCTCACCGCTCAACCGCAGCGTCTGGGTCAAGCCGCTGCCCCGCACCGCCGTGATGACCGTGCTGCGCCCGATGCGCCGCTACCTGCAGACCGCCGCGATCGGCGGCAGCCGCGCCGACGTCGCCCGGCTGTCGCAGGCCGTACTCGCCGCGGGCGCGCTGCGGGTCACCCCGGTCGGCGGGATGCTCGACAGCTACCACGGCGAGCCCCACGACGGCGTCTACGCGCTCCAGCGCTACAGCCGGCGCGTCAGCGTCCGGGCGGACGAGGCCTTCACCACCACCGCCTGCCTGGACGACCTGGCGGCGCCCGCCGTCGTCCCGGCCGCTCCGAGCGGCCCGCTGCTCGACAAGGCCGGCGTGCAGGAGCAGCTGCGCACCCTCGAACCGGCCCACGCCCACCTGTACTTCCGCAGCGGCGGCAGCACCGGCGCCCCGGCCCTGTCGGTGTTCACCAACGCCGACTACGACACCCAGATGCGGGCCGCCGCCGACGGCCTGCTCGCCGCCGGGTTCGACCCGGCCCGGGACCGCGCCGCCAACCTCTTCTACTGCGGCGGCATGTACGGGAGCTTCATCAGCTTCTTCTCGATCCTGGAACGCCTCAACGCCACCCAACTGCCCATCGCCGCCGGCCCCGACCACGCCGCCACCGCCGAGGCGCTGGTGACGCACGGCGCCGACGCGGTGTTCGGCATGCCCTCCTACCTCTGGCAGCTGTTCCACGCCGAGGGCGCGGCACTGCGCGCCTACGGCGGGATCCGCAAGGTGTTCTACGGCGGCGAGCACTTCACGGCGGAGCAACGCCGGGTGCTCACCCAGGAGTTCGGCGTCGAGGTGATCCGCTCGGCGGCGTACGGCAGCACCGACCTGGGGCCGCTCGGCTACCAGTGCACGCACGCCGAGGGCTCGGTCCACCACGTCCTGACCGACCTGCACACGCTGGAGATCCTGGACCCGCAGGCCGACCGCCCGGCCCCCGCCGGTCAGCCGGGCCGCCTGGTGTTCACCAGCCGCACCCGTGCCGGGCAGCGCCTGGAGCGCTACCAGATCGGCGACCTCGGCCGCTCGGTCGAGGGCGTCTGCCCGTGCGGCAGCCACACCCCGCGGATCGAACTCCTCGGCCGGTACGGGGACGTCGTCCGGGTCGGCACGTACTTCCTCAACGTCCGGCGCTTCATCGCGGTGGCGGAGGAGCGCCTCGGCTACCGCGGCGAGCTGCAGCTGATCCTGGACGCCGGCGACGGCCGGGAGCGGGTCACCGTCCGCCTCGACGAGAGGTACGCCCCCGACCCCGCGGCCGCGGCGGCCGCCTTCCCGGCCGCCATCGCCGAGCTCGCCTCCGCCGTGGACGAGGACCTGCTCGACTTCACGGTCGAGACGGCCGGCAGCGGGGCCTTCGAGCGGACGGCCACCAGTGGCAAGCTCCGCACGGTGATCGACCGGCGACAGCTCACCGTGTGATCCGCCGGTAGCACCGCACGCGGCCGGGGCCCGGGACACCGGGCTCCGGCCGCGGTCACGGCCGGTCCTCGGGCGGTGCCAGACCCGCGGTGCGCGCGGCGAGGCGCGCCTGGGCGGTGAAGAGGCGGTCCCGCGCCTCCCGGTCGAGGGAGTCGAAGTGCCCGTGCGCCTCAAGGGTGACGAAGCCGTGCACGGTGGCCCACGCCAGCAGCATCGCCTCCCCGGCGTCGGGCACCAGCGGGCTGCCGAGCCGGCCGCGCTCGGCCGTGTCCGCGACGATCTCGGCCACGTGCTCCATCACCCGCCGGCCGGCCGCCACGGTCGGGCCGTCCTCCGGGGCCGCGTACCCGGGCACCGGGGATCCGAAGATGAGGGCGAAGCGCTCCGGGTTCCGTTGCGCCCACGCGCGGTAGCCCGTGCAGGTGGCCAGGAAGCGACCGTCCAGGTCCTCCGGCGGGACGGTGTCCCGCGTCGCCGCCAGCGCGCCCGACAGGCCGTCGTAGGAATCGGCGACCAGGGCGGTCAGCAGCTCGTCCCGGTCGGCGAAGTAGCGGTACAGCGCGGGCGGGGTCATGCCCATGCTCCGGGCGATGTCGGTGAAGCGGAGGTTGGCGCTGCCGTGCTCGACGATCAGGCCGAGGGCCGCGTGCTTGATCTCCTCCACGGTGCCGGCCCGCACCCGCTCACGGCGGCTCAGCCCGCCGCTCACCCCGTTCGACCCGTTCGTCCTGTTCACCCCGGCCGCCCCGCTCGTCATCGCGTCTCCATCGGCTCCGTGCGGCAGTCACGGCATTGACAATCCGTACCCGTCGCAGGAAACGTTACGCCACATCAGAAGCGTTATGAAGCGTAACGCTCTGCTGGGGCGGAGCCCCGCACGACGTACGGAGGACCCCATGTCCCAGGGACCGCAGGGCGACCGGCGCACGGCCGCCGGTGACGCCGGGCCGCACCGGCCCGGCCCGCTGGGCCGAATAGCCGGCTGGAGCTTCCGCAACCGCGGCCGCACGGTGCTGCTGTGGCTGCTCGCCGCCGGCGTGGCCCTCGGGCTCTCGGTCGGCCTCGGCTCGAAGTACAGCGCGGACTACTCCGCACCCGGTTCGGACTCCAAGCAGGCCCAGGAACTGCTGGCCCAGGACTTCCCGGGGCTGGGCGGCGAAACGATCAGCCTGGTGCTGACCTCCGACAACGGCGTGACCGACGACGCGAGCCGCGCCCGCGTCCAGGGCCTGCTCACCCGGATGTCCGAGGTGCCGCACGTCAGCGGCATCGACGACCCGTACGGTCCGCGCGGCAAGGTGTCGGCCGACGGCCGCACCGCCCTGGGACAGATCCACCTCGACGTCGCCAATGCCCCCGACATGCCCAAGGCGGACACCCGACGGCTGCTCGACCTCGCCCGGCCGGCCGACGGCGGACTGCACGTCCACCTCGGGGGCATGACGGTCCAGCAGGCCGAGCAGGGCTCGATCGGCTCGGAGGGCATCGGCATGGCGGCCGCCGCCCTGATCCTGGTGCTCACCTTCGGCTCGGTCGTGGCCGCCGGCCTGCCGCTGCTCACGGCGCTCGGAGGACTCGCGGTGAGCAGCACCCTGCTGCCGGTCCTCGCGGCGGTCATGCCGGTGCCGGACTGGTCGACCTCGCTCGCCGCGATGCTCGGCATCGGCGTCGGCATCGACTACGCGCTGCTCCTGGTCACCCGGTTCCGCGAGTGGCGCGACGAGGGGCTGGCACCCGAGGCCGCCACGGTCGCCGCGCTGGACACCGCCGGCCGCGCGGTCGTGGTCGCCGGGATGACCGTGGTGGTCAGCATGCTCGGGCTGTTCGCGATGGGCCTGTCGTTCATGCGCGGTGCCGCGGTCTCGGCCATCCTCTCCGTGCTCGTGGTGCTCGCCGCGTCCGCCACCCTCTTCCCCGCCCTGCTCGGCTACCTCGGGCGGCACATCGAGCGCCTGCGGCTGCCGCTGCCCCGGCGCCGCGTCGCGCAGCCCGGGAGCCCGGTCGCCGCCGGCTGGCTGCGCTGGAGCCGACTGGTCGAACGCCACCGCGTCCTCGGTGCCGTCATCGGGGTCGTCGTGCTGCTGGCCCTGGCGGCGCCGTTCCTCGGCGTGCGCTTCGGCTTCCCCGACGCGGGCAACGACCCCGCCGGACGCTCCAACCGGCTGGCGTACGACTCGGTGGCCGCCGGCTTCGGGCCGGGCAGCAACGGGCCGCTGCTGCTGGTCGCCGAGGTGTCGCCGGACGCCCCCGCCGACGCGACGGCCGCGCTGCCCGCCGCGCTGCGGGCGGCGCCCGGCGTCGCGGCCGTCACCCCTCCGGTGCCGGGCTCCGACGGGCGTTCGCTGCTGCTGACCGTCGTACCGGACGGCGGGCCTCAGAGCACGGCGACCAAGGCCCTGGTCCGCGACCTCCGCGAACACGTCATCCCCGCCGCCGGCCCCGGCGTCCGGGTGCACGTCGGCGGGGCGACCGCCACGGCGATCGACAGCACCGACAACATCGCCCGCCGCATCCCGCTGCTCGTCGGCGGCGTGGTCACGGTCTCGATGCTCCTGCTGCTCGTGGCCTTCCGCAGCCTGGCCGTCGCCCTCAAGGCCGCCGTGATGAACCTGCTCTCGGTCGGGGCCGCGTACGGCGTGGTCGCCCTCGTCCTGGAGGGCGGCACCGCCGGGCGGCTGATCGGCATCGACAACCCCACCCCGCTGCCCGCCTTCGTCCCCGTGCTGACCTTCGCCGTCCTGTTCGGCCTCTCGATGGACTACGAGGTGTTCCTGGTCAGTCGCATGCGCGAAGCCTGGCTGCACTCGGGCGACAACGCGGAGTCCATCGTCAGCGGACTGGCGGGCACCGCGCGGGTGATCACCGCAGCGGCGGCCATCATGGTCGCCGTGTTCGCGGCCTTCGTCCCGTCCCCCGACCTGCCGATCAAGGTGATCGGGGTCGGGATGGGATCGGCCATCCTGATCGACGCCACGCTGGTCCGGCTGCTGCTGGTGCCGGCCGTGATGCACCTGCTCGGACGCGGCAACTGGTGGCTGCCGTCCTGGCTGGACCGTCGGCTGCCCCAGCTCCACGTCGAGGGGCACACCGAGCACTACCGGCCGGCAGCCGCGTCCGAGGCACCCCGTTCCCCGGCGGTGGTCGGCTGACGGTAGCCGGCTGACGGTGGTCGGCCGGCCGGTGCGGGCCGGGCTGCGGCGATGCCCGCCCGGCCCGCACCCGCCGGCCACGCACCGGCCCCGCTTGACAGTGGCGTCGGCCGGACGTAGACGGGGAAGCATGAACCGGCACGACCCCGGCGAACGGGCGGGACCGCACGGGAGCACGGCGGCCCGTACGGCCACGGGCGCCGCGGCGGGCACCGGTGCCCCCGAGCGCGCACCCGGGGCAGACGAGTCCGACCGGATGCGGACCGCGTGCGAGGACGCCCTGGTGACGGCCGTGGTCAAGGCCGCCGCGGAGAGCGGCGCCCACTCCGGGAGCGTCTTCCTCCGCTCCCGGGACGGACGGTCCGTCGTACTGGCCGCCGCCTGCGGCACCCCGCCCTCCCTGCTCGGCGGCTGGCGGCTCATCCCGGTGAACAGCCCCATCCCGGTGGCGGTGGCCTACCGCTCGGGCCGGACGGTCCACCTGGCCGACGCCGCCGAAACGGTACGCCGGTACCCCCAGCTCGCGGTGGCCCTGCCGTACGCGTTCGGCTCGGCATCGGTGCCGGTCCGGGCGGGGCAGGAGAGCCTCGGGGCGCTGGCGGTGGTGTGGGCGGCGGCGTCCGGGCACCCGGGACTGTCCCGGACCCAGCTCCGTCACCTGCGGGCCATCGCCGGCCGGCTCGGCGCCACCCTCGCCGACCTCCGGGCCCGCGGGGGCGCCCTCGACTGCGACGCCGGCACCGTCCCCCTCCAGGTGCCGGCTCCCGACGCGCCGTCGGTGCGGGTCGGCCTGTTCGACTGGCGGCTCGACACCGGCACCGTGGTCGCCGACGAGGAGTTGTGCGCCCTGTTCGGCCTCATGCCCGGCACGTTCGACGGCCGCGCCGAGACACTGGCCGCCCGGCTCCATCCCGCCGACCGGCTGTCGCTCCGGGCCGCGGCCCGCACGGCCCGTGCGGACGGCAGGGTGCTCGCCCGGCGACTGCGCGTCCGCACCACCTACGGGTACCGCACGGTGGAGCTGTGGGGGCGCGTACCGGAGGTGCCCGGCGAGGAGGCCCGGTCCCACCTGGTCGGCAGCGTGCTCGACATCGGGGCCGGCGCCGCGGCCGTCACCGCGGTGCAACGGCTCCGGGACGGACTCTTCTCGCTCACCCCGGACGGCCGGGTCGCCTACACCAATCACGGCCTGGAGCAGTTGCTCGGGGTGTCCGGCCCGGAGCTGCTCGGCAGCTGCCTGTGGGAGGTCGTCCCCTGGCTGTCCGATCCCGTCTTCGAGGACCGGCACCGGGCTGCGATGGTCTCCCAGCAGCCCATCACCTTCCGGGTCCGCCGCCCACCCGACCGGTGGCTCGCCTTCACCCTGCACCCGGATGCAAACGGCGTGACCGGCAGGGTGGCGCCCGCCGCCCCTCCGCAGGCCGCGGGCCCGCCCGTGGGGGCTCGGCCGCCGGAAGCGGCGGCGGGGGTGGGGGCGGAGGCGGATACCGAGGACCCACCGACCGACCTGGCGGCACCCGCACGCCTCGGCGCCATCTACCGCATGATGCAGCTGGGCAGCGCGCTGACCGCGGCGGTCACCATGGACGAGGTGTGCGAGGTCGTCTCCGCCCAGCTCCTGCCGGCCTTCGGCGGACAGCAGCTGGCCGTCTACGCCATCGAGGAGGGCCGGCTGCACCTGCTCTTCCGCACCGGCCACCACGACCGCTTCCTGCACCATCTGGAGGGCCGACCGCTCGACGCCCCGCTGCCCGGTACGGAAGCGCCTGCCCTCGGCGTGCCCCTGTTCATCGAGGACCGGCGCGACCCGCCCGACGACCGGCCGCCCCGCAGCGGAGCCGGGGCCGGGGCCGGGGAAGGACCCGGCGAAGCCGTGGGCGCCTGGGCCTACCTGCCGCTCATCGCCTCCAACCGTCCCGTCGGCGCCTGCCTCCTCGGGTTCGACGACGTCCACCACCTCACCACCAAGGACCGCGGCATCCTCACCGCGCTCAGCGGTCTGATCGCCCAGGCACTGGAACGCGCCCGTCTCTACGACGCGAAGAACGCCCTCGCCCACGGCCTGCAGCACGCGCTGCTGCCACACCGCCTGCCCGTCCTGCCGGGCATCCTCACCACCGGCCGGTACCTGCCCGGCACCAGCGGGATGGACATCGGCGGCGACTGGTACGACGTCATCCCCACCGGGGACGGCGTGGCGCTCGTCGTCGGGGACGTCGAGGGCCACAACATCGCGGCCGCCGGCGCCATGGGCCAACTGCGCAGCGCCGTCCGCGCCTTCGCCACCGCCGGCCACTCCCCCGGGGCGGTCCTGGCCGGCACGAACCGGCTCCTGGCCGACCTCGACCCCGGGCTGCTCGCCAGCTGCTGCTACCTCCGCATCGAGCCCGGCAGCGACTGCGTCTACGCCGTCCGGGCCGGGCACTGCCCGCCGCTGCTGCGCCACCCCGACGGCAGCACCGAGGTGCTGGAGCTGGCCGGCGGCCCGCTCCTCGGCGTCGTCGGCACCAGCAGCTATCCCGAGACCCGACTGGACCTGCCCCGCGGCTCCGTCCTCGCCCTCTACACCGACGGCCTCGTCGAGGAACGCGGCCGCGACTTCGACCTGGGCGTCGACGAGCTGCGCGCCGCACTGGCCCACGCCCGCGCCGCGGACCTCGACGAACTCGCCGACCACCTGCTGCGCAAGGCCCGGCGCTCCCCCCACCGCTCCGACGACATCGCCCTGCTGCTCACCGCCTACCACCCCGCCCCGGGCTGACCCCGGCACCGGGACGAGCCCTCGACGGACCCGCCTGGTGGCGCGGATGGCAGGCTCCCCGCAATCGGCCTCCGGGGCGTGCCCGTCACCGTCTGGGCCCTGCTACGGCGTACCCCACGGTGCCGATCGCGAGCAGGACCCACGCGGTCCAGGCCGACGCCGTCGTACCGGGCGGGAAGAGCATCCAGTTCACGACCTCTCCGACGGTGCCGTTCGGGGTCGGGACGAAGAGGGTGAGGCCGAGCCAGCCGGTCGGCAGGGTCCAGGCGAGGTGTGCACCGCACAGCACGGCCCCGAGAGCGGCCAGCCCGACCAGCCCGGCGGCGTCCCGGACGACGACCCCGGTGGGGGCGAGCTTCGTTCCCGCCGCCTGGACCGTCAGCAGCGCCACTGCGGCGACCGCACCGATCAGCAGGACGTGCGCCGCTCGGCGGGGCATCCACCGGATCGCCGCCGTCCGTTCCAGCACGACGTCCGGCCCGCCGAGCCCGACCGAGGCCGACGCCACGTGCGCGGTGAGGACGAGGAGCGCCAGCGCCAGCTCTGCCGGGCCGGGCTCGACAAGAGCCCACACCGTCAGCGTCACGAGTGTGACCGCGGCGGCCGAGGCGGGTACCTGCCGTGACCGGGCGTACAGGGTCAGCCACCTCATCGGGACGCCTCCGCCGCGAGCAGCAGGAGCGGATCGCCCGGCGCGCAGGAGATGGCAGCGGCGCGCAGTCCGAGGATCCGGGAGCGCTGCTCGTCCGGTGATGCCGCCATCAGTTTCCGCCACGCCGTGTCGGCGTCCGCCCAGGTCTTCTGCGCGTAGGCGTCGGCGCCCTTCTCGGTCAGCGGTCGGAGCTGCGGATCGTGCAGGGCCCAGCTCACGGCGATGCTCTGGGACGCGACGTCACTGCTCCCGCCGCCTTCCCGGTCGTTGTTCCCGTGGCAATTCGGCGCCAGCCCCTGGGAGATCAGGGCGCGGGTCAGTGCCTCGCCCTTCGCGTCGGCGAACAGCCGTTCGTCGAAGTCGACGAGCACCACGTCGTCGGAGAGCTCCCGGTCGTCGCCGAGCGCGCGCAGCCTGTTGTCCTCCCGCACCGCGTGCGGTGCCGTATCGCCCAGGACGCCGTGCAGCACGCTCAGCGCCTCCTTGCTGCGCAGCGCGAGCTCGGGCAGGCGTGAACGGTTCGCCTGCGTCGCGCAGACCGGTCCGTCGCAGACCACGGCGGCAGCGGCCTTGTCGACGACGTAGGTGTCGCGCGGAGCGCCGGGCAGGACCGGCAGGGCCAGGGCCGCACCGGCCAGGACCGGGACGATCGCGAGCAGCCGGGCCCGGCGGGTCACGGCCGACAGCAGGGCGAAGCCGGTGGCGAGCAGACCGAGCAGCCAGAGCGTCTGCCCGACGTGCACGGCGCCGGACAGGGTCAGCAGCATCTCCCGGGGCTCCGGGACCGCCGGGGACAGCAGGACGAGCCGGTTCGGCGCCCTGCCCGCCGGCACGAGACCCTCCATGGCCGGTCGGAGGAGGTTCGTCAGCACGAGGAAGCACACCACCAGGGCCGGCGGGGTGAGCACATGGGGCAGGGTCCGCGCGACGCCCATGCCGAACACGGCTCCCGCGACCAGGCCCAGCGCCGCCACCAGCGAGATCGGCAGCCATCCGAGGGTTGTGTAGGTGGTCCGGCCGAGGGCCACCTGGACTCCGCCCACGAGGACCAGCACCCCGAAGCCCGATGCCAACGTGAGCGCCATCGCACCGGCCGGCAGCGCCGCGCGACGCCAGGCCGGCCGCGGCGTGGTCACCAGGAGTTCGGCCACCCGCGAGCGGGAGTCGCGCAGCCCGTACACCGCGCCCACGCCCACCACGAGCGGCCACCAGAGGGCGAGCAGGTAGCGGGTCCACATGGCCATGGGGGTCCACTGGGCCACCCACCCGGCGGTGCCGCTCCACCAGATCCCGTCGATCAGGAAGAAGACCGCCAGGCTGCCGAGAAGGACGAGGACGCCCGCCCACGGGGCGGCGGAGCGCTTCAGTTCGACGCGCAGGAGACGCCCGTTCACCAGATGCCTCCCGGCTGGCCGAAGTCGCGGAGCAGCGCCGAGTAGCCGCGCTCCAGGGGGCTGTCGCCGGGGTGCTCGGGGCCGCCCGCCGCGGCCAGGTCGTCCGGCGTGCCCTGGAAGACGAGGCGGCCGTCGGCGAAGAGCACCACGTCCGAGCAGGCGGCTGCGACGTCCTCGACCAGGTGGGTGGAGACGACCACGCACGTGTCCCGGCCCAGGTCCTGGAGCAGCTCGCGGAAGCGCAGCCGCTGCGCCGGGTCCAGGCCGGCCGTCGGCTCGTCCAGCAGCAGCACCTCGGGGTCGTTGACGATGGCCTGGGCGATGCCGGCCCGCCGCACCATTCCTCCGGACAGGGTCTTCATCCGGTGGTCGGCGCGGTCCGCCAAGCCCACCCGTTCCACGGCCCGCTGGACGGCTGCGGGGACCGCCGCCTTCGGCACCTCCTTCAGCCAGGCCATGTACTCGACGAACTCGCGCACCGTGAAGCGCTTGTAGTAGCCGAACTCCTGCGGCAGGTAGCCGATCCGGCGGCGCAGGGCCCGGTGGTCGCCCATCGCACGCACGGAGGTGCCGAGCAGCTCCAGGTCGCCCTCGGTGGGGCGCAGCACGGTGGCCAGCGTCCGGATCAGGGTGGTCTTCCCCGCTCCGTTGGGCCCCAGGAGGCCGTGGGCGCCGGTGCCGAGGGTGAGGTCGAGGCCGTCGACGGCCATCTTCTTCCGTCCGACGCGCACTCTCAGGCCGCTGGCCCGGATCTCCCAGGCATAGGTCTTCGGCGCGGTGTCAGCCGCGGTCATCAGGGGTGCCATGCGGTGGTCCCTTTCGAGGGTCGACGATGGTGTCACAGCGTTGAGTAGGCGTTTCTGCGGGCGATCACGGCACCGACGCCGAGCGCGAGGAGCAGCCCCCACGCGGGCAGCCCCCCTGGCTGGATGACGAGCTGCAGGGCGAGGGGGACGCGGCCGGTGGCCCACGCGGGTGCCACGGCAACGCCCCACGCGACCACCAGCCCGACGACGGCGCGGGTCACGCCGACCACGCTGCCCAGCGCCAGGGCGGTGGAGGTGAAGGCCAGGGAGGGCAACAACCACTGCGCGGCCGTCATGGTCCCGGTCAGCCATCCCCCGGCGAGGAGAACGGGCAGGACGACCAGGAGCACCGCCGTGGTGCGCCGGAGGAGCAGGGGCAGGCCGGCCCTGGCGGTCGAGGCCGTCAGTTCGTACGCCGGGTCCAGGCCGCGCGACCACGATGCGGCGACACCGCACATCGGCAGCACGGGCGCGATCAGCAACACCGGCGAGGCGTCACCGAAGAGCCTCGACGGAGCGACGGCGTCCAGCAGCAGCGCCGCAAGGGTGACGGCGACGGTCATGGCCAGCCATGGCGCCACGACCGGTGTCAGCCAGGCCGACGCCCACCTCGGGCGGTGCCACCGCGAAGGCGTCCTGACGGCCGCGTCCAGCTGCGGTACCAGACCGGCCCGGACGGTGTCGAGGAGCGCGGCGACGTCGGGCGCCTCGGTGGTCACGGAGGTCGCCAGGTGGCGCCGGCACGGCGCGCACGCCTCCAGGTGGGCCTCCAACGCCCACGCCGTGTCCGCGGCCATGTCCGTGTCACCGCGTGCGTAGTCGTCGATCAACCGCCTCGACGCGTGTTCCCCGCTCATGCCAGCGCCTCCCGCATCGCGATCCGGGCCCGGCGGGCACGGGTCTTGACCGTGCCTTCGGGCAGTCTGAGCAGGACGGCGGTCTCCCGGACTGAGAGCCCGTCGAGCACCGTGGCCTGCAGTACCTCGCGCAGTTCCGGCGCCAGTCGCCGCAGGGCGTCGCCGACGTCGCCGCCGACCGTCCCGGCGAGCGCCTCCTCCTCCGCCGCGGGCACCACCGCCCGCTCGGCGGCGGCCGCCGGCGGTTCGGCGTGGTGGGCACGGCGCCGGAACGCGTCGACGAGGCGCCGCGCCGCGATCGTCCACAGCCACCCGACAGCCGTCCCGCCGACCGCGCTCCCGGCGAACGCACCGGCCGCGCGCCACACTGCCAGATAGGTCTCCTGCATGACCTCGGCGACGATCTGCTCGTCCGCGCAACGGCGGCGCAACCGCACCGCCAGCCACGGCGACGTGCGCCGGTACAACTCGTCGAACGCCCGGCGGTCGCCTCTGGCCACCAGCCGGACGAGGCGTTCCTCGTCCAGCTCGTCCCATGCTCTCCTGCGTGATCTCACACCAGCCAGACGCCCGCTGCGGCGCACAGGTTCTGCCCCGTCGGTGACCTGCGTCACAGTCCGGAATCCCGGCCGGCTGACGGCTCCGATCCGCCTCGTTGCGTGAGCACGCCGCCGAGCAGGCCGTGTGGCGTGGTCGCGAGGGCCCGCCGCCACGCGCGTACGGTGGATGTACGGCCGGGCGGGTAGCCGGTGGCAGGCACTTCCGGCTGCCACCGCGGACGACTGCACGCCGCGATGCGGCGTTCTGCTCCCACAGAGGAGGGAAGGCCATGCCCGAGCACAGGATCGGCACGCAGGAGGAGTTCCAGGCGGCCCGAGAGGAGCTGCTCGCGGAGGAGAAGAGGCTCACCCGACTCGGTGACGAGCTCGCACGGAAGCGGCGGGAGCTTCCCTGGGTGCCGGTCGAGAAGGACTACGGCTTGGAGACCGCCGGCGGGACCAGGTCGCTCGCGGACCTCTTCGACGGGCGCTCGCAACTGCTCGTCTACCACTTCATGTTCGGCCCGTCCTACGAGGCCGGATGCCCGGTCTGTTCATCGATCGCGGACACCCTCAGCCCCAACGCGGTCCACCTGAAAGCCCGCGACGTGACGCTGATCTGCTCCTCGCGCGCGCCGATCGACAAGCTGCGCGCCTACCGCGAACGGATGGGCTGGCGCTTCGACTGGATCTCCGCCGCCGGCAGCGACTTCCACCGCGACCTCGGCTTCCAGTACACCGAGGAGGAGCTGGGGCCGTTCCTCCGGGGTGACATCCCGCCGACCGTGCGTCAGATGGCGCAGGCGTGCGGCACCGACGTGCTCGGGTACGTCACCGAGGGCCCCGGACTGAGCGTCTACGCGCTCTCGAACGGAACCGTCCACCGGACGTACGTCACCACTGCGCGCGGCCTTGAGCCCGCCATGGCCTACTACGGCCTCCTCGACCGGACGCCGAGGGGCCGGCACGAAGAGGGCGAGGAGACCCACTGGCTACGCCGCCACGACGAGTACGGGAACACCTGAGGACCGTCTCCGGCCACGCTGCCCCCCCCCCCCCCCCCCCCCCCCCCCCCCCCCCCCCCCCCCCCCCCCCCCCCCCCCCCCCCCCCCCCCCCCCCCCCGGCCCCCCCCCCCGCCCCGCGCCG
>NZ_JBITTM010000046.1:0-2253 GCF_044541955.1 Kitasatospora sp. NPDC085464 | reverse complement strand
GCTACGCCGCCACCACTAGTACGGGTAAACCAGAGGCCCCCCTCCGGCCCCGCCGCCCCCCCCCCCCCCCCCCGCGACGGCCCGCCCCCTACGAACGGGCGTGCTCCGCCGCCGGGCAAGCGGTCGCCACCGCGGTCGCCACCGCCCCTGACGCGGATCCGTGGTGCTACACGGCGAGGGTGGATCGTCGGGGCGCCCGGCGGCGGCCGGAGCCCTGGTTGTCGCGACCGGAGGCGGCCGGCGTGTCGCCCGCGGTGTGGGCGGGGCGGGGGCGGCGCGCGGACGGGCTGCGGCGCGGCCGCTCGATGACGGGGTCGGGGATCACGGTGGGGATGCCGGTGGGCACGCGGGCACCGGTGATGCGGGCCAGGTCCTCGCCGCCGGCGCTGACCCTGGTGGTGACGGGGGTGATGGCGGCCGTTGTCATCAGGCGGGCCATCGCGCGGCGCTGGTTGGGCAGCACCAGCGTGACGACGGTGCCGGACTCACCCGCCCGGGCGGTGCGGCCGCCCCGGTGGAGGTAGTCCTTGTGGTCGACCGGCGGGTCCAGGTTGACGACGAGGTCGAGCCCGTCGACGTGGATGCCGCGGGCGGCGACATTGGTCGCGATCAACGCGGTCACCTGGCCGGTGCGGAACTGCTCCAGAGTGCGGGTGCGTTGCGGTTGGAGCTTGCCGCCGTGCAGGGCCGCGGCCTTCACACCGTTCGCCAGCAGGTCCTCCACCAGGCGGTCCGCGCCGTGCCTGGTGTCGGTGAACATGATCACCCTGCCGTCGCGGGACGCGATGTGGGCGATCGTGGCGTTCTTGTCAAAGTTCTGAACGTGCAGCACGTGGTGCTCCATGGTGCTGACCGCCCCCGCGGACGGGTCCACCGAGTGGGTGACCGGGTCCTTGAGGAAGCGCCGCACCAGGCGGTCGACGTTGCGGTCCAGGGTGGCGGAGAACAGCATGGTCTGGCCGCCTTCGGCGACCTGGTCGAGGAGCTCGGTGACGTGCGGCAGGAACCCCATGTCGGCCATCTGGTCGGCTTCGTCGAGCACGGTGACGCCGACCCCGTCGAGCCGGCAGTCACCCCGCTGGATCAGGTCCTTGAGCCGGCCCGGGGTGGCGACCACGACCTCCGCGCCACGGTTCAGCACCCATGCCTGGCGGCTCATCGACGCCCCGCCCACCACGGTCGCCATCCGCAGGCGCACCGCGTGGGCGTAGGGGGTGAGGGCTTCGGTGACCTGCTGCGCGAGCTCGCGGGTGGGGACCAGCACCAGGGCCAGCGGACGGCGCGGCTCGGCCCTGTGCCCGGCGGTGCGGGCCAGCACGGCGAGGCCGAACGCGATCGTCTTCCCGGAGCCGGTGCGGCCTCGTCCGAGGACGTCACGGCCGGCCAGCGAGTTCGGCAGGGTTTCGGCCTGGATCGGGAACGGCGCGGTGACACCCCGGCGGGCCAGCACCGGCAGCAGCGCCTTCGGCATGTCCAGCTCCTCGAAGGACACGGCGGCCGGAAGCGCCGGGGTGGTGCTCACCGGCATCGCGAACTCGCCCGGCGCCGACGGGCCCCGGCCGACGCTGCGGCCGGAGGGGCGCCGGCCCTGGGCGGCCCGGGTGCCGGGGAAGGAACCGCCGCCGGAACGGGAGCCGGCGTTCTGGTAGGGGGAGCGACTGGAGCGGTTCATGCAGGAGCCTTCCTCGGGGCGGCACGTCACGAGGAAGGCTCCGTGGCGCGGGGCGTCGGCGGAGACCGCGAGGAAACGGGCCGGAAGTGTGACGGTCGGAGCGTGGACGGTGGAACCGTGCGGCACGTCACCTGAGGCCGGCGCTCACCACACGGTGCGGGAGCGAACGACCTCGAACCGTGAGCTGCCACGGCAGGGCGCCGGTCGGGACGCGGCGCCGTGTCTCGCGCGGGGGGTGACCGCCGCCGCGGAGTCGGAGTCAGGGGGCCTGAGCGGCCGGGAGCGCGTCGTGGCGCAATGCCAAGGGGCCCGCACCGGGCGTGTGCGCGGTGCGGGCCCCTCGCTGCTTGGCGGGTGCCGTGGCAGAAGAACTACAGCGGGCGAATGTTCTCGGCCTGCGGGCCCTTCTGGCCCTGCGTGACGTCGAACTCGACCTTCTGGCCCTCAAGCAGCTCACGGAAGCCGTTGGCGTTGATGTTCGAGTAGTGGGCGAAGACGTCCGGGCCGCCACCCTCCTGCTCGATGAAGCCGAAGCCCTTTTCCGAGTTGAACCACTTCACAGTGCCATTAGCCATTAAGAA
>NZ_JBITTM010000045.1:31958-80496 GCF_044541955.1 Kitasatospora sp. NPDC085464 | reverse complement strand
CATCGGAATACGCATCCGAATACGTACCGGGAAATGCCGAGTACGTATCCCGGAGCCGAGTACGCATTCCGGAGTCCCGGGTAAGCATCGAGAGGAATCACGGGGGTGGTCCGCACCGTGCCTACGCACACCGTCCCGCCAGGCCCTGCCGACGACGTCGACATGGCGCTGATGAGGGAGTCGCCGCTCGACTTCATCACCGACCTGGCCCGCCGCTACGGCGACATCACCCGCCACCGTGCGGACGGCGACACCGTCTACCTGCTCAACCGTCCCGAGTACGCCAAGCACGTGCTCAAGGACAACGGCGCCAACTACACCAAGGAGGGCACCCCGGACGACGCCATGCTGCGTCCGCTGCTCGGCAACGGGCTGCTGACCAGCAACGGCGCCGACTGGGCCCGCCAACGGCACCTGACCGCACCGGCGTTCCGCCCGAGCGCGGTGCGCAGCTTCGACACCATCGTCACCGACGCCACCGCCGGCATGCTGGAGCGCTGGCGCCCGTCCGTCGAGTCCGGCGCCCCGCTGGAGGTGGACCAGCACTTCACCGCGCTCACCCTCGGCATCCTGACCCACGCCATCCTCGGCGCCGACATCGACGGCATCGGCGAGGGCTTCGGCCGCGCGGTGGACGCCGTCAACCGCTGCATCGGCCACTACGTACCGAACCCCGACCCCGACCCGGCCGACACCGCCCGCCGGTTCGCCGACTTCGGCCGGGCCCGGGTGTTCCTCAACACCGTCACCCGGACTCTGATCGCCTCCCGCCGCGCGGGCGGCAGCAGCACCGCCGGCGGCGACCTCCTGGACACCATGATGTCCGGCGACCACCTGGTCTCCGACGAGGACCTGCGCGACCAGGTGCTGACCATCGTGATGGCCGGCCACGAGACCACCGCCAAGTCCCTGACCTGGACGCTCTACCTGCTCGACCGCCACCCCGAGGAGCTGGCCAAGGTCCGCGAGGAGGTCGACCGGGTCCTCGGCGGCCGCCCGCCGACCGCAGCCGACCTCCAGGACCTGCCGGCCTGCCGCCGGGCCATCCAGGAGGCGATGCGGCTCTACCCGCCGGTCTGGCTGATCTCCCGCCGGGCCGTCGAGCACGACGTCATCGGCGGGTACGACGTCGAGCCCGGCACCCTGGTGTGCGTCAGCCAGTGGGTGCTGCACCGCCACCCCGACCACTGGGACGCCCCGGACGCGTACCGCCCGGACCGCTTCGACGGCGCCACCCTCCCCAGCCACCTCTACCTGCCGTTCGGCGGCGGCGACCGGATCTGCGTCGGACAGCACTTCGCGATGCTGGAGGCCGTCCTGGTGCTCGCCACGCTGCTGCAGTCGGTCCGGCTGGAACTGGTCGAGGGCTTCCCCGTGGAGCCCGAGGCCCTGGTCACCCTCCGCCCCAAGCACGGCATGACGATGATCGCGAGGCCCCGATGAGCACAGCCGTCCGCCCCGTCGGCGGGTCCTACGACCCGGCCCGCACCACCGGCGGCGGCCTCGCCGCCGAACTCGACCGGCTGGAGGCGCAGGCCGCGCTCTCCTTCCCCGAGGAGCTGCGCATCCTGCGCGAACTCGGGATGGGGGACGGCGCCGCCGAGCCCGGCACCGACGCCGGCGCCACCGTGCTCGAACTCGGCGCCGGGCCGGGCGCGGTGACCCGGCGGCTGCGCGCCGCGCTGCCCGCCGGGACGGCCCTGATCGCCGCCGACATCGACGGCGAGCTGCTCGCCCACGCGGCCGGCCCCGACGTCACCCTGCTGGTCGCCGACGGCGCCGACCTGCCGCTGCCGGACGCGAGCGTGGACTTCGTCCTGCTCCGCTACGTCCTGCAGCACGTCCCCGACCCGGCCGCCGTCCTGGCCGAGGCCCGCCGGGTGCTGAAGCCCGGCGGGCGGGTCGCCTGCACCGAGGTCGACTCCGCGCTGTGGGGCGCGGCCGAGCCCTCGTACCCCGAACTCGCGGGCGTGCACGCCAAGATGGCGGCCGCCCAGCGCGCCGACGGCGGCGACCGGTCGATCGGCCGGCGGCTGCCCCGGCTGCTGCGCGCGGCCGGCTTCGACGAGGTCGTGCTGCGCCCCTTCGCCACCACCAACGACGACCACCCCACCGACGCCTTCGCCCCCCAGCTCGGGCCGCAGCGCCTGGAGCCGCTGGTGGCCCGGGGCGTCCTCTCCCTGGCCGAACTCGCCCTCGCCGCGGACCGCTGGAACCGCTTCCGGTCGGACCCCGACGCCTGGGTGATGCTGCTCGGCCTCACCGCCGCCGCGACCGCACCCGCGGGCCGCGGACCGCAGGAAACCGCCTGACCACACCGAGAACCGCAGCCCCGGAAGGAATCGCCATGCACCCCAAGGTCAAGATCTTCATCACCATCTTCTGCTACATCAGCGCCGTCGCCGGCCTGATCACCGCCGTGATGGACGCCAGCCACAAGCCCGCCCAGACCACCGACGCGGTCGTCGCCGGCGTGCTCGGCGTCGCCTTCCTGCTGGGCGGTCTGGCGCTGACCCGGAAGCCGCGCTACTGACGGTGGTGTCGACGCCGGGTCGCTTAGCAGCACAACGGGTCGGGGGGTAGGGCTTCGAAAAGCCCTACCCCCCGACCCGTTCCCGCTACCGGCTAGCGCGACCGGCGCAGCGGGTTGATCACCCCGAACGCCCCGGTCAGCGTGGACGGGTCGACGAAGGAGCCGCCCGGCCCGTGCGTGCGGCGGAAGTTGTCGACCAGCCCGCGGAACGACGGGTCCACCGTCACCCGGTACGCGGCCAGCAGGTTGACCCGCTCCGGCGTGGACAGCTCCTGCTCGGCGCGCAGCTGGTGGCTGCGGGACAGGTGGTACATGCCCTCGACGGTGTACCCGGCGTCCAGCCAGCCCTGCCACAGCCCGTCGCGGTCCGCCTCCTGCCCGGCGAAGTACGCCAGGGCGCGCGGCCGCGGCTCGGTCGGCGCGGCCGTGGCCGGCACCGGCTCGGCGCGCAGCTCGACCCGCCGCCCGCACAGGTACAGCACCGCGACGCCCTTGCGCACGCAGAAGTTGAGCGCCTCCGCGGCCTGGTCGACGACCGCCTCGGCCTTGTCGTTGAGCGAGGTGTTGCACAGGATCGGCACCCCGGTCGCCGCCCGGAACGCGTCCAGCGCCCGGTGCAGCCGCGGGTTGGACTCGGCGGTGACCGTCTGGTGCCGGGCCGAGCCGTCCAGGTGGACGATCGCGGGCACCAGCTCCCGCACCTCCGGGCGGACCTGGACCGCCTCCAGCATGTACGGCGACTCGCGGTCCGAGGCGAACCACTCGCCGGTGTGCTCGGCCATCACCATCGGTGCGACCGGGCGCCACCACTGGCGCCGCTTGTACGCGTTCAGCAGGTCCTTGACCTTCTGCGAGCGCGGGTCGCCGATCAGGCTGCGGTGGCCCAGCGCACGCGGCCCGAGCTCCGCCCGGCCGTCCACCCAGGCGATCACGCCGTCGGAGACGTCGGCGACGAACCGCTCCGCCTCGAAGTCCGTCACCGATGCGATCCACGGCGCGAACTCGGCCAGCGCCTCCTCGACGTCCATGACGTCCCGGCCGTAGTACGGCGAGACGATCCGCAGCCCGGAGTCCGCCAGCGCGCCGGCCCCGTAGAGGCCGAGCAGGCCGAGGCCGATGCCCTGGCCGGAGTCGTTGGCGCACGGCGGGGTGACCAGGCCCTTGAAGCCGAACCGGTCCATCAGCAGCGTGTTGGTGGGGCAGTTGAGCGCGTAGCCGCCGCTGGTGGACAGGTGGGTGTCCTCGGCGCGGATGCCGCCGACCTCCAGCAGCCGCTCCACGTTGCGGATCGCGACGCCCTCGCAGCAGCGCTGGACGACCTTCATCACCGCGCTGCGCAGGTGGTCCTCGCGGCTGAGCGAGTCGTCCAGCTCGACGCCGGCCAGCTGCTCCTCGGCGGCGGCCACCACCGCGCGGACCAGGTCGTGCGCAGCCTTCCACGGCTGGGTGGCGGAGCCGCCGAAGAAGGTGACGTCCGCGATCGCGGCCTCGGCGTCGAACTCGATCGCCGCGGTCGAGGCCGTGGCCAGCGCCATCAGCGAGCCGGGCTCCAGGCCGAACACCGTCTCGGCGGCGGTGTACAGCGGGCCGGGGGACTCCACCGGCTCGAAGGTGATCCGCCCCTGCTTCACCACGCAGCCGGCGTACCAGTAGGTGTTCGGACGGCTCTCCTGCGCGTAGTCGGGCAGCGCGTCGATCGCCATGCCGACGATCTGCCCGTCACGGAACAGCGGGAGGTCCCGCAGCACCCCGCTGAACAGGTGCGCCAGGCTGTGCAGCGGGAACTCCTCCGCCCCGGCGGGCTTCGGCACCGGCTGCGCCTTCGGCAGCCCCGGCGTGCCCCAGGTCGCCGTCACGTCGTCGAGGGTGAGCCCCTCCTCGGCCAGCAGTGCCGACAGGAACGCCTCGGCCCGGCCCTCGGTGTACAGCGGCCAGAAGTGGTGCTTCTGCCCGCTGACCCGCTCCAGTTCCCACACCCGCACCAGTTCGACGTCCGCGTCGTCCCGGCGCCACAGCGCGACGTTCTGGTCGTGCCGGACCGAGAAGACCGCACCCGGCCCCGGCGGCGTGAGATAGGCGGAAAGGAAATGCTCGGCCACGGTTACCTCTTCTTCCTCGGTCTGCCCAGGAGGAGGTAATTCCGGCCCGTTCGCGAGGGGATTCCCGCACCCCGCCCAGGGCCGGCCGCCTGCCCCCGGCACCAGCGACTACGCGGCCATTCGACCACGCCCGCCGAGACCCGGTACATACTGAAATCCCCCTTTACGCACGCCGCGTACGCATGCGCAGCGCCCCGTCGGCGGCGCTCGCCGACGGGGCGGGGACGGGCGTGAAAGGGGACGGGCGTGAAAGGGGACGGGCGGGAATGGGGACGGGCGGGAGTGGAGCGGAGAGCGGACGGGCGGCTACCGGGCCCGCGGTTCCGGGCCCAGGCCCGCGAGTTCCAGCAGGAACGCCTTGACCTCGGTGGCTTCCAGGGCGTCCCGGGCCGCCGTGCCGTCGCTGCAGAGCAGCACCGGCCCCTCGTCCGGGTGGGCGGGCAGCCGCCCGTGGCTGCCGCGGACCGGGGACGGGTCCAGCGGCACGACGTCCATCCGGTAGCGCAGGCCGAGCTTCTTGCGCAGCAGGGCGCCGCCGGCCCGCAGCCGGGCGGTGCGGTCGGCCGGGTCGAAGAACAGCTCGGCCGGGTCGTAGCCGGGCTTGCGGTGGATCTCGACGGTGGGCGCGAAGTCCGGGGCGAGGGCGTCGTCGAGCCAGTAGTAGTAGGTGAACCAGGCGCGGGGGGCGGCGACGGCGACGAGGTCGCCGGAGCGTTCGTGGTCGAGGCCGTGCTCCTTCTTGGCCGCCTCGTCCAGCACGGTGTCGATGCCGTCCACGCCTTCGAGCAGCTCCTGCACGCGGTCCCGGTCGGTCCGGTCGCGGACGTAGACGTGCGCGAGCTGGTGGTCGGCGACGGCGAACGCCCTGGAGGTCCACGGGTCCAGGTACTCCATGCCGTCCTGGGTGTGGACGTTCAGCAGGCCCGCCCGGCGCAGCACCCGGTTGATGTCCACCGGCTGGTCGACGGCGGTGATGCCGTACTCGCTGAGGACGACGACCGTGACGTCCTGCGCGGCGGCGTCGGCCAGCAGCGGGCGGAGCGCCCAGTCGATCTCGGCGGCCGCGTCGGCGGCCTGGGGGGAGTCCGGGCCGAAGCGCTGCAGGTCGTAGTCCAGGTGCGGTACGTAGACCAGGGTGAGGTCGGGGCGGTGATCCCGGAGGATCTGCCGGGAGGCGCCGACGATCCACTGCGAGGAGGGCAGTCCGGCCGTCGGCCCCCAGTAGGTGAAGAGCGGGAACTCGCCGAGCCTGGCCGTGAGTTCGTCGTGCAGGCCGGGCGGCCTGGTGTAGCAGTCGGGCTCCTTGCGGCCGTCCGCGTAGTAGATCGGGCGGGGGGTGACCGTCCAGTCCACGTCGGCGCCCATCGCGTACCACCAGCAGACGTTGGCGACGGTGTACCCGGGTTTGCGCCGGCGGGCGGCGTCCCAGAGCTTGTCGCCGCCGACCAGGGCGTTGTGCTGGCGCCACAGCAGCACCTCGCCGAGGTCGCGGAAGTACCAGCCGTTGCCCACGACGCCGTGGCCGGCGGGGAGTTCGCCGGTGAGGAAGGTGGACTGGACGGAGCAGGTGACGGCGGGCAGGACGGTGCCGAGCGGGGCGCTGAAGCCGCGGTCGGCGAGTCCGGCGAGGGTGGGCATGTGGCGGAGCAGGGCCGGGGTTAGCCCGACCACGTCCACCACCAGCAGCCGTTTCATGAGTCCGTCTCCTTGAGTCCCAGGCGCTGCAGTTCGACGCGCGTCCAGTCGAGTTCCTCGGCGATTCCGCCGACCGGGTCGGGTGCCCCGGCGGTTGCGCCGACCGTGCGGGCTGCGGCGGACGCGTCGGGCGCCCGCCGTTCCGGGCCTGGCGGCAGCACCGGCCAGGTGTAGGTCTCGACCTCGATGTGGTCGACCGCCGCCCGGGGGCCGCCCAGCAGCAGGCCGAGCGTCTCCCGGAGCACCGGGCCGGTGCTCGCCAGCGGCGCGGCCGGTTCGGCACCCAGCGGGACGTGGAAGTGGACCCGCCAGGGGTGCTCCCCCGGCAGCGGATCCGGCCCGGCCAGGGCCTGGTCCAGGTCGTCCCGGCGCAGCAGGCCGTCCGCGCCGGGCTCGCGGGTCTGGTGCAGGAACCGCGGCTCCGCGTACGGCTCCAGGGCGGTGCGCCCGGCGGCGCTGCGCGGGCGGTCCGCGACGAGGGCGGCGGACGCCTGCAGCTTGACCACCTCCAGGCCGGCCGCGGCGAGCCGGTCGAGCGCGGCGGCCGGCTCCTCGTGCTCGACCGCGAGGTGGCAGGCGTCCAGGCAGACGCCCAGGTGCGGGCCGGCCGCGTCGGCGAGCTCGCGGACGGCGTCGGCCGTCGACTCGACGACGCAGCCGGGTTCGGGCTCGAACCCGACCCGCAGGAGGCGCCCGGTGCTCCCGGAGATCCGGGCGAGCTCCCGGGCGAGCCGGTCGAGCTGCCGGCGGGCCGGGTCGGCGTGCCGCGGCGTCCAGTCGGCGCGCCAGCCGAGCGGGAGGGTGGAGATGCTGCCGCGCCGGGCGTCGTCCGGGAGGAGTTCGGTGAGCACCCGGGCCAGGTCCAGGGTGTAGCGCAGGCGTTCCGGGTCGGCCCAGTCCGGCCGGTACACCCGGTGCTTGACGACGGCCCCGCCGAAGCCCCGGTAGGGGAAGCCGTTGAGGGTCACCACCTCCAGGCCGCGGGCTTCGAGGTCGGCGCGCAGGCGGCGCAGCGCGGCGCCGTCGGCGAGGAGTTCGTCCAGGACGGGGCGGGCCAGCCAGAGGCCGAGGCCGAGCCGGTCGACGCCGAGGCGTTCGCGGACCGGCTCGCCGTACCGGCCGAGCTGGTCCCGGACCCCGGCCAGGTCCTCCGCCGGGTGGACGTTGGTGCAGTAGGCGAGGTGGACGGTGGTGCCGTCCGGGTGCCGGAAGCGCACGGGCTACCGCACCGCCCCGGGCGCGGGTGCGCCGCCGCGCAGGACGGAGTTGCCCTCGTGCAGCCCGGTGGCGTCGACGGCCGGCTCGCTGAGGTCGAGGCGGCCGCTCTGCCCGTAGAAGGCCACCGGGTTCTCCCAGAGCACCTGCTCGACGTCGGCCTCGGTGAACCCGGCGAGGAGCATGGTGTCGCCGACCTTCCGGGTCTTCAGCGGGTCGCTGTTGCCCCAGTCCGCCGCGGAGTTGACCAGCATCCCGGTGAGGCCGTACTCGGCGAGGATCGCGGCCATCCGGGGCTCGTCCATCTTGGTGTCCGGGTAGACGGAGAAGCCGGCCCAGCAGCCGGAGTCCCGCACCATGGCGACGGTGACCTCGTTGAGGTGGTCCAGGACGACCAGCGCGGGGTCGATGCCGGACTCGCGCACCACGTCCAGGGTGCGGCGGGTGCCGGCCGCCTTGTCGCGGTGCGGGGTGTGCACCAGCACCGGCAGGTGGTGCTCCACCGCGAGGGCGAGCTGGGCGGCGAGCGCCTCGTCCTCCTCGGCGGTCATCGAGTCGTAGCCGATCTCGCCGATCGCCACGACCTGGTCCTTCTCCAGGTAGCGCGGGAGCAGGTCCAGGACCTCGCGCAGCCGCGGGTCGTTGGCCTCCTTGGGGTTGAGGGCGAGGGCGCAGTGGTGCCGGATGCCGAACTGGGCGGCGCGGAAGGGCTCCCAGCCGATCAGGGCGTCGAAGTAGTCGACGAAGCTGCCGACGCTGGTCCGCGGCTGGCCGAGCCAGAACGACGGCTCCACCAGGGCGCGTACGCCCGCGGCGCTCATCGCCGCGTAGTCGTCGGTGGTCCGGGAGGTCATGTGGATGTGCGGGTCGAAGATGCGCATGGCGGTGGGTTCCTTCGGTGCGGGGAGGCCGGGCGGGTCAGGACACTCGGTGGGCGTGCAGGACGGACTCGATGTCGGCCGGCACGGCCCGGCCCGCGGCGCGCCGCTCGGTGCCGAAGTCGTCCAGCATCCGCAGGAGTTCGGTGTCCGCACGGTCGGCCAGGCCGGCCACCAGGGCCAGCGGGACGCCGGTGAAGACGCACTTGAGCACGGCCTGCCGCCAGGCGGCCTGGTCCAGCCGGCGGGCGGCGTAGTCGCCCAGCGCGGCGGCGATCAGGCGCAGGTCGTTGGTGCGCAGGGCGTCCCGGACCAGGGGCAGCGCGCCGTCGCCGAGGCCGTACGGGCCCGCCCCGGGCAGCTGCTCGTCCGTGGTGCGGTGGTCGAGCACGCTCAACGCGCGCAGCACGGCCCGGCGTTCGGCGGTGTCGCCGCCCCGGTACAGTGCGGTCAGTTCGGCCACCAGTGCCTCGCCGCGCAGCGGCAGGGCCGCGAGCAGCAGGGTGCGGACGGCGTCCTCGACCTGCCAGCGGGCCAGTGGGTGGTCGGCTCCGCCGCCGCGGCCGGCCGGCTGCAGGTCGCCCCGGCCGCCGTGCCGGGCGGCGCCCGGGAAGGCCGTGCGGACCGCTTCCGGTCCGGCGGCCGCCGCGGCCAGCCGCCCGCGCAGCCAGTCGTCGGCCTGCGGCGTCAGCCGGTCGGCCAGCGCCTCGCGCAGCCGGGTCGTGCTCCATTCGGGTTCCGTCATCGCGCCGTCTCCATCGTCATCGCGGGCCGGGCGGCGGCCGCGCGCAGGAATTCCAGTGAGCGCCGGGCCACGCCGGGGCCGTCGTGGCTGTGCCGCGGCAGTTCGACGCTGATCAGCCCGCGGTAGCCGGCCGCGCCGAGGGCGGCCAGCACCGGCGGGAAGTCGATCTCGCCGTGGCCGAACTCCAGGTGCTCGTGCCGGCCGCGCCGCATGTCCTCGATCTGGACGTTGACCAGCCGGTCGGCGACCAGGTCGACGCACTCCGGGATGGACCGCGGCTCCAGGCAGCGGCAGTGGCCGATGTCCAGGGTGATCCCGAGCCGGCCCGGTGCACCGGCCCCGTCCAGCCGGGCCAGCAGCCGCCGGGCGGAGTCGAGGGTGTCGACGAACATGCCGGGTTCGGGTTCGATGCCGACCACGACCCGCTGTTGCTCGGCGGCCCGCAGCACCGGCTCGCAGCCGCGCAGCAGCCGCTCCCACAGCAGCCCTTCCGGGACGCCGGCGGGGGCGGTGCCGCTCCAGAACGAGACCGCCTCGGCGCCCAGTTCGGCGCCGATCCGCACCGCGGTGGTCAGCAGCCGCACCCGGCGTTCGGCGCCCTCGTCGCTGAGCATGGTCGGCTGGTGCTTGCGGCGGGGGTCGAGCAGGTAGCGGGCGCCGGTCTCGACGACCACGGCCAGTCCGAGCCGTTGGAGCAGCGCCGCCGTCCGCTCCACCTCGTGGACGAGGCCGGGGGCGAGCGGGTCGAGGTGGGCGTGGTCCAGGGTCAGCGCGACCCCGTCGTAGCCGAGGTCGGCGAGCAGGCGCAGCGCGTCCGGGAGCCGGTTGTCGGTGAGTCCGTTGGTGCCGAAGCCGAAGCGCGGGGGCGGCGGTCCGGGGTGCCGGTGCGTCATGTCGGGGACACCTTCCGGGCGAGGCGGCGGGCCAGCGACACGGCGAGGACGGGCGCCAGGGCGACGCCGCGGGCGCCGGCGGCGGCGGACAGCGCGGCCTGCAGCGGCGCCATCGCGTGGATGCCGGCCCCGACGGCCCGGCGGACCCGCACCGGGGAGGGCGCCCGGACGGCGGCGAGCTGGGCCGGGGCGGCGGTGGCGAGGTAGCCGGCGGTGAGCAGGCCGGTCAGCGCCCGCCCGGCGGCTCCCCGGCGGCGGCCGAGGGCGAGGACCGTCCCGGCGACGAGGCCGCCGGCCGCCAGGGTGGCCCGGGGCAGGGCGGGGGTGGCGCCGTGGACCTCGCGCCGGCTGAGCACGGTCAGCGCCGCGGTGTGCCCGGCCAGCACCAGCGCGGACGGCAGGGCCGCGCGGACCCGGCCGCTGCCGGCGGCGCCGGAGAGCACGTCCAGGCCGCGGGCGGCCGCCATCGCGGCCGGTCCGGCCGGGGTGTCCTTGAGCACCAGGTCGTAGAGCCAGACGGTGCCGGCCAGCGGGACGGCCACCCGCAGCGCGGCGGCGCCGCCCGCGGCCGCGGCCAGGGCGAACCCGGCGGCGGTGAGGCCGGTGGCGACGGCCAGCGCCGTCCCCGGGGTGACCCGCCCGGACGGGATCGGCCGCTCGGGCCGCTCGACGGCGTCCAGCTCGCGGTCGGCGTAGTCGTTGAGGGCCATCCCGCCCCAGTAGAGGCAGACCGAGGAGGCGGCCCGCAGGGCGGTGCGCGGCCCGGTGGGCAGGCCGGCCGCGGCGGCGCCGAGCAGGACGTCGCCGGGCACGGAGAGCGCGGCGGGCGCGCGGACCAGCTCCAGCAGGTCGCCCACCCCGGTCGGTGCGGGAGCGACCGCCGGGCCGGTGGCGGCGCCGACCGCCCCGGGCCCGGCCAGGAGGAGGCTCACCGCACCGCCTCCGGTCCGAGCGCCCAGTCGCGCAACCGCTGGTACTGCGCGGCGAGTTCGTGGGTGGTGCCCGCGACCGGGTCCTTGAAGAAGAACCCCAGCTCGGCGACCGGCCCCGCCACGCCTCGGCGGTGGGCGAGCGCCGCGAACCGGGCCAGGTCGAGGACCAGCGGCGCGGCCAGCGTCGAATCACAGCCCTCCCAGGTGAACTGGAGCGTCATCCGCACCCCGAGGAAGCCCTCGAAGCCGATGTGGTCCCAGGCCGTCTTCCACTCGCCGAGCGCCGGCACGTTGTGGATGTGCACGCCGCCCTCGACGGGGTGGCCGAGCGTCTCCTCCAGGACGCGCCGCTTGGAGCCGACCTTGCTGCGGGCCCGGTCAGGCTCGGCGAGGGCCGCGCCGTCGCCGCCGCCCAGCAGGTTGGTGCCGGACCAACTGCGCACCCGTAGCGCCCGTTTGGCGAACATCGGGGCGAGCACCGACTTGACCAGGGTCTCCCCGGTCTTGCCGTCGCTGCCCGCGTACGGCAGGCCGTTCTCCCGGGCGATCGCGTCCAGGGCGGGGATCCGGGCCCCGGTGGACGGGGTGAAGTCCACGTAGGCGCAGTCCGCCAGCAGGGCCGCGTACGCGTAGACCGCGCTGTAGGGCAGCGGGGCGCGGCCCGCGGCGAGGGCCTCGCGCAGGGCGCCGGGCGTGGCCCAGGCGGGGTCGGGGTCGGTGCTCGGCTCGGTGGTGGCGACGTTGACCACGACGACCCGGTCGAGGCGGTGGCGGTTCCGGAAGTCCCGGAGGTCCGCGGCGAGCCGGTCGACCAGTTCGGCCTGCGGGAGGTCGTCCCCGGTGGGGACGGTCCGGATCTCTTCCTCGGCGGCGGCCAGTTCGGCCGCCAGCGGCGGCAGCAGGACGCCCGGCAGCACGCCGGCGTCGACGAGCCGTTCGGCGCGTTTGGCCAGCGGTTCGGTGGCGGTGTCGTGCCCGCCGAAGACCAGCCCGTCGAAGCCGGGCAGGTCCAGTTCCGCGAAGTCCGGCAGGCTGCTGACGCAGCCGGTCGGTTCGGCGAGCCCTGCCGCGATCGCCGCCGCGCCGACCACCGCGGTGGTCGCCACCGATCCGCGGGCTCCGACCAGCCAGACGCCGGTCCTGTGCTGTTCCGTGTTCATCCTGGTCCTTCCGCTGCTGGGACCGCCGCCGGAGCGGCCGGGAGACGAAGGCCTGCTCCCCGGGGGTGCGCCCCCGGGGAGCAGGCCCCGTTCCCTGCCCGACGGCTGCGACTGCCCGTCAGATGCCGGGCGGGTAGGGGAAGCTGTCGTAGGCCGCGTCGATCTCCTCCGGCGACTTGTGCAGCCAGGTGCGGCGCAGCGAGCGCAGCACCTCCGGCGCGAGGGGCTCGGCCACGGTGTCCGTCTTGGGCTTGGCGGTGGACTGCACGGCCCAGGAGAGCGCGATCAGCGGGTCGACCTCGGCCCAGCGGTCCGCGTCGATGTCCAGGAACTGCATGGCGCGGACGAAGCCGTGCCAGGCGTGGAAGCCGACCGGCGGGTTGCCGTTCATGATGTGGGTCCGGCCGCCGGGGTTGCGGCGCGGGTCGTACAGCACGCCCTGGCCGAAGTCGACGAAGGCGCTGATCATCCGGTGCCGGTCGTGCGGGAAGAAGGTGTCGATGACGCCGAGCTGGGCCGTGGAGATCACGGTCAGCGCGTCCTTGAGCGGGCGGACCATGGCGATGAAGCTGCCCGGGTAGGTGCCGGCCTTGCGCTGGTCCTGGTAGGCCTTGACGATGGCCACCTCGAAGTCCTTGCCGAGCGCCGCCGCCAGCTGCCCGTAGGCGGCCTTGATCTCGGGGGTGGCCTTGAACCACAGCACCTCGTCGTACTGGTACCAGAACTCGTTGGCGTACGGGTCGCCGAGCATCCCGGGGACGTCGGGGAGGACGACGCGGTCCCGGCGGCGGGCCGGGGCGGCGGTGCCGGACGCCGCGGTCGCGGAGGCCGGGGCCGCGGACGCCGGGACGGCGGCGACGGCCAGGCCCGCACCGGCCAGGGTGACCGCGCCGGCGGAGAGTTTGAGCATGCGCCGACGGTCGATGGGCTGGGACACGGAGGTCTCCTCGTGTGGGACGTGCGGGCCGGGCGCCCGGGGCGCTCCGGTCCTGCTGTGGTCCGTGGACTTTCGACTGCGCTGCGAGTCCCTGGCCGCCGGCACGGGCCTGCCGCCCGGCAGCGGGGACGGGCCGGGGATCCCGGCCTGCGCTGATGGTGCTTCGGAGCCTAGGAACGCCGGCTATACGGCGTCCATATAGCCGGCGGCGGCGGGTTCCCCCACCGGGAGGTCCGCCTCCGGCGCCCGGTCGGGGTGCCGCAGCGCCGGGCTGACCACCGCGAACAGCGCGAGCACGGCCATCGCGGCGGCGATCGCGCCGAGCGTGCGGGTGACGCCCAGGCCGTCCAGCAGGTAGCCGCCGGCCAGCGCGCCGAAGGAGCCCGTCCCGAAGGCGAGCAGCTGGATCAGGCTGCTGACCCGGCCCTGCATCCGTTCCGGGGTGATCGTGACCTGGTAGACGCCGCCGGCCACGTTGGTCAGCCCGCCGACGTAGGCCATCGCGGCCATCACGGCGCCCAGCAGCACCGGGGAGCCGGTGAGGGCGAGGACCGGGACGAGGACGGCCCACAGCGCGGTGCCGCCGGCCACCACGGCGCGCAGCGGCACCCTCCGGGCCACCCGCATGCCGGTGAGCGCGCCGACGGTGCCGCCGATGCCGCCCGCGGCGGTGACCAGCCCCAGGGTGGTGGCCGAGCCGCCGTTCTCCCGGACGATCAGGACGAGGGCGAGGCTGATCACCTGGAACAGCAGGTTGGTCCCGGCGATCAGGCTGACCAGGACGCGCAGGAAGCGGCGCCGCCACGTCCAGACCAGCCCTTCGCGCAGTTCCGCGACGAGCGGGGCCCGCGGGCCGTCCGGTTCGCTCTGCAGCCTGGTCCTGATCGGCAGCAGGGCGAGCAGCGACAGCACGTGGGTGACGGCCGAGAACAGGAAGGGCGCCCACCGGGCCGCGGTGTAGAGCAGGCCGCCGAGCGGCTGGCCGAGCAGCCCGGCGGCGCGCCACCTGGCCTCGTTCTGGCCGAGCGCGGCCGAGAGCTGCTCGGCGGGCACCACGTGCCGCACGGCCGCGCGTTCGGCGAGCTGGTAGAAGACCGCGAGGGTCGACTCCGCGAAGGCCGCGGCCACCAGGTGGGCCAGGCCGATCCGGTCGGCGAGCACCGCCGCGGCGACGCTGCCCGCGACCAGCACCGCACCGATGTCGCACACGATCATCAGTCGGCGCCGGTCCCAGCGGTCCACCAGCGCTCCGGCGGGCAGCTGCACCAGGAGGTTGGGCAGCAGGCCCGCGAAGCCGACCAGGCCGGCGTCGCGGGCCTCGCCCGTCTTCCACAGCACCAGGAAGGGGTACGCCACGACGCAGGCCCGCGCGCCGAGCAGGGTGAGGCCGACGCCTCCCCACAGCAGCAGGAAGTCGCGGTTGCGGCGCAGCGGTGCGGGCGCCGCGTGCCCGGCCCCGGCGGAGGGGTCCGCCGGGTCGCTCATCCGCGGGGCTCGATGTCCCGGGCGGCGCAGCTCCACTCCAGGACGGCCATGGCGCTGTGCATCTTGTTCTCGGCCTGCCGGAACGCCAGGCTCGCCGGGCCGTCGAGCACCTCCGCGGTGACCTCCTCGCCGCGGTGGGCGGGCAGGTCGTGCAGGAGGACGGCGTCCGGGCTGTGCTTCCACAGGTCGGCGGTGACCCGGAACGGTTCGAACAGGGTGCGCCAGTCGGGGTCGGGCTTGCTGGTGCCGGTGGTCTGCCAGCGCGTGGTGTAGACGGCGTCGAAGGGCTCGCCGAGGTCGTCGAGGTCGTGGCGTTCGGTCACCTCCGCGCCGCAGCGGGCGGCGTGGGCGCCGGCCCGGGCCAGTACGTCGGCGGCCAGGCCGTAGCCGGGCGGGGTCCGCAGCTCCAGCCGGGCGCCCGGGAAGCGGGCGAGGGCCAGGGCCAGGGCGGCGGCCGAGTTGTTGCCCTCGCCGAGGTAGAGCACCCGCAGGCCCTCGATCCGCCCGAAGTGGCCGAGCAGGGTGGCCAGGTCGGTCAGCGCCTGGGTGGGGTGCTCGTCGGCGGTCATCGCGTTGACGACGGCCAGCCGGCCGTCCTCGGCCCAGCCGCGCAGTTCGGCCGGGTCGCCGGTGGTGCGGGCGACCAGGACGTCGAGCATCCCGGCGAACACCCGGCCGGTGTCCTGCACCGTCTCGCCGGTGTTGGTCTGCAGGTCGCCCGGCCCGTAGGCGATGACCTGGGCGCCGAGGCGCAGGGCCCCGGCGGAGAAGGCGGTGCGGGTGCGGGTGGAGGTCTTGGCGAAGTACGCGCCGGCGATCAGGCCGCTCAGCGGCCGCCCGGCGCCGGCCCGGCCGGCCGCGAACTCCGCGCCGCGGCGGGCGAGGTGGCGGAGTTCGGCGTCGGTGAGGTCGTCGAGGGACACCAGGCTGCGCCTGGACTGCGTCCTCGGTGTCTCCGGTGTCGCGGGTGTCGCGGGTGTCGCGGGTGTCGCGGGTGTCACGGGTGTCTCCTTGCGGTCGGTGGGGGTGGGCCGCAGCGCCGGGGCGTCACCAGCGCGAGCCGAAGTGGGCGTCGTCGCCCTCGCCCGCCTCGATGACGGCCCGGGCGAGCTCCTTGCCGTTGTCGCCGTTGGTCAGCACCACGAAGCCGTTGCCGCCGTGCACCTGGGTCATGGTCATCGCGAAGTAGCCCTCGAACTCGCCGAAGACGCCGAAGTCGAGGTCACCGGCGGTGGCGTCGATGACGGTGGACATGCCGTACATGGAGCCGGGGCTCGGCGTGAGCAGGTCCCGGGCGAGCGACGGGGTGAGCAGGACCGGTTCGTCGTCGAGGTACGCGCGGCGGATCTCGGCGGCGGCCCGGGCGAGGTCGGTCGCGGTGGTCCACAGGCCGCCGCCGGCCACCGACGGGTGGATCGGCAGCCCGACCGGGACGGGCCGGCCCGCGGTGTCGTGGCCCTGGGCGACCGGCCGCCGGGAGCGCAGTCCGAAGCCCCAGTCGTAGCGGCTGCCGGTCATCCCGAGCGGCAGGAACACCCGGCTGCGCATCAGCTCGGGGAACGCCAGGCCGGTGAGGTCGGTCAGGACCTGCTCCAGCAGCAGGTAGTTGAGCTTGTTCTTGCGGAACAGCTCGCCGGGGCGGTGCTCGAAGGCGGGCTCCGGGGTCCGGGAGGGGTGCTCGCCGCGCAGCGCCTGCAGGACGGTGGGCACCTCGTCGCCGGGGCGGTACGGCTCGTGCGCCGGTTCGAGCGCCAGGCCGGAGGTGTTGAGCAGCAGCCGGCGCACGGTGACCGGGCCGACGGCGGCAGGCACCCGCCAGTCGCGCAGGTACGCGTTGACGTCGGTGTCGAGGTCCAGCAGCCCTTCGGCGGCGAGGGCGAGCGTGCCGAGCGCGGTGATGTGCTTGCTGACCGAGGCGACCTTGAACGGGGTGTCCGCGGTGACCCGGTCGGTGCTGCCGGCGGCGACCACGCCGTGCGTCTCCAGCCCGGCGAGTTCGCCGTCGCGCAGCAGGGCCACGCTCATCCCGGGGACGCCGTGGCGCTCCATCAGCCCGGCGTACGGGGAGGCGGCGGACGCCCGGCGGGGCCGGTGCCCGGCGGACTGCCCGGCGGGCCCCTCCGGGGCGGGCTCCGCGGCGGACCCGGAGGCGGGCTCGGGGGCGGACTCGGGGGCGGTGAGGGTCACGGCGAGCTCCTCGATCGAGGCGGTCTGGTAGAGCATCCGCAGGGTCAGCGGCAGGCCCGCGGCGCGCGCCTGCTCCATGACGCGCAGCACGGTCATCGAGTCCCCGCCGAGCTCGAAGAAACTGTCCCGCGCTCCGACCCGCTCCAGTCCCAGGACGTCCCGCCAGATCTCCGCCAGCTGCCGCTCGACCGGCGTGCGCGGTGCCACGAACTCCTCGCCGGCCCACGAGTCCTCGCGGTCGGGCGCGGGCAGCGCGGCGTGGTCGAGCTTGCCGTTGACGCTGAGCGGGATCCGCTCCAGCGGGACGAAGGCGGCGGGGACCATGTACGCGGGCAGCCGCTCGGCGCAGTGCGCCGCGAGTTCGGTCCCGGTCGCGGCGGCCCCGGCCTCGGGCACGTAGTAGGCGACCAGCCGGCGCGGTCCGTTGCCCGGCGCGGTGGCGGTGACCACGGCCTCGCGGGCGGCCGGGTGCTCGGTGAGCACGGCCTGGACCTCGCCGGGTTCGATCCGGTAGCCGCGGATCTTCAGCTGCTCGTCGACCCGGCCGAGGAACTCCAGCTCGCCGTCGGGCAGCAGCCGGGCCTGGTCACCGGTGGCGTACATCCGGCTGCCGGGCGCGCCGTACGGGTCCGGCAGGAACCGCTCGGCGGTCAGCGCCGGCCGGCCGAGGTAGCCGCGGGCCAGGCCGGGGCCGGCCAGGTGCAGCTCCCCGGGCACGCCCACCGGCACGATCCGGCCCTCCGGGTCGAGGACGTACACCCGGGTGTCGTCGATCGGCCGGCCGAGCGGGATGCCGCCGGCCAGGTCGAGGTCGGCGGCCCCGATCGGGCGGTAGGTGGCGTGCACGGTGGCCTCGGTCGGCCCGTACGCCTGGGCGAGCGCGGTGGCCTCCGGGGAGCGGACCGCCGTCCACTCGGCGAGGTCGGAGGCCGCGAGCCGGTCCCCGCCGAAGACCACGGTGCGCAGCGCGAGCGCGTCGAGCACCGCCCGGTCGCCGTCGGCCGCCGCGACCAGCGCGCGGAACGCCACCGGCGAGATCGACACGTGGGTGGTCCGGCTCTCCGTCAGCAGCGCGAGCAGTGCGCGGGGTTCGCGCGCCGTCGCGGACGGCACGACGAGGATCCGCCCGCCGTGCAGCAGCGCGCCCCACATCTCCCAGACCGAGACGTCGAAGGCCGCGGAGTGCAGCAGGGCCCACGTCTGGTCGGCGTCGAACGGGCAGCGCCCGGCCGTCGCCCGGTACAGGCGCAGCAGGTTGGCGTTGGTGAGGCCGACGCCCTTGGGCTTCCCGGTGCTGCCGGAGGTGTAGATGACGTACATCAGGTTGTCCGGCCCGGCGACGGGCGCCGGGTCGGTGGCCGGCCGGGCGGCGATCTGCCCGGCGTCCCCGTCGAGCAGCACCCGGGCGGCGGCGGACGGGACCCGGTCGGCGTGCTCGGCGCGGGTCACCACCAGCGGGTTCCCGGCGTCCTGCGCCATGTGCGCCAGCCGGGCCGGCGGCTGGTCCGGGTCGAGCGGCAGGTAGGCCCCGCCGGCCTTCAGGACGGCGAGCAGGACGGTGACCAGCTCGGTGCCCGGCGGCAGCAGCACGCCGACCACCGACTCGGGCCCGACGCCGAGCGACCGCAGGTGGTGCGCCAGGCGGTTGGCCCGTGCGTTCAGTTCGCCGTAGCCCAGCCGGTCCTGGCCGTGCTCGACCGCGACGGCCTCGGGGGTGCGGGCGGCCTGCGCCTCGAAGGCGGCGGCCGCGGTGCCCCGGACGGGCTCGGTGGCGAGCGGGCCGTTCCAGGGGCCGAGCACCGACTCCCGTTCCCCGGCGGGCAGGTAGGTGGCGAGCGCGTCGCCGTCGGTGTCCCCGACCATCGCCTCCAGCACCGACCGGTACATCGCGGCCAGCCGCTCGGCGTGCGCGCGGCTCAGCGCGTGGGTGTGGGTGCGCAGGGTGTAGTAGCCGGGCGTGGTCGGCACGCCGAGGGCGAAGTCGGTGCTGTCGTCGCCCTCGCCGGCGTCGAGGTCGACCAGGTCGGCGTCCATCTGCTCGAAGTCCTGGAAGGTGAAGAGGACGTCGACCAGGCGCTCCCCGCCGCCGAACTCCCGCTGGATCACCGGCATCGGGTACCGCCGGTGCGGCCACTGCTCCAGCTCCCGGGCGAACACCCGGCGGACCAGCTCGCGCCACGTCCGCGCGCCCCGGTCGAAGCCGAACGGCAGGCTGTTCAGCTGCATGCCGTGGACGCGTTCGGCACCCCGCACCTCCGGCCGGGCGCTGTACACCAGGCCGGTGGAGAACGCCGGGGCGTCGGTCAGCTGGCTCATCACCTTCAGGTGCGCCGCGTGCAGCACGCTCTTCAGGGACACCCCGGCCTCGCTGGCCAGCGCCCGCAGCCCGGCTTCGAGGTCCCGGTGCATCACGTACAGGTGGTAGTCCTCGCGCGGCCGGGTGAGGTCGGCCCAGTCCTGGGGGAAGCCGAAGCGCGGGTAGCGGGCGGCGTGGTCGCGCCAGTACTCGCGGTCCTCGGCGGAGTCCAGGGCGCGCCGTTCGGCGGCGATGAAGTCGGCGTACCGGACGGGGGGCGGCGTGTCCGCCGGGACCGGCCGGCCGTCGCGCAGCCGCCGGTAGTCCTCCAGCAGCTCCATCACCAGGTTGTGGAAGGTCCAGCCCTCGGTGATGCCGTGGAACTGGGTGAAGGCCAGCCGCCAGCCGTGCTCGCCCTCCAGCAGGGCGGCGACCCGCACCAGCGGCGCCCGGGTCAGGTCGAACAGCTCGGCCCGCTCGCGGGCCGTGTGGTCGTCCAGTGCGCTACGCCGGGCCCGGTCGTCGAGCTCCCGGTGGTCCAGCACCGCCACCGGGACCGGCGCCTCGGCGTGCACCAGCTGCAGCGGCAGCGAGTACCCGGAGACGTGCAGCGAGGTGCGCAGGATCTCGTGCCGCGCGGTGGCCGCCCGGACGGCGCCGCGCAGCGCCTCGGCGTCGAACGGCGCGTCGTCGCGGATCTTGAGCACCGTGACGTTGTGGTAGCTGTTCCGCTCGTCGTCGGCGAGCATCTCGACCAGCATGCCGACCTGGACCTGCGACATCGGGTAGGCGTCGGTGACGCCCGCCGGCAGCAGCTCGCGGTCGGCCGGGCCGATCAGCTCGAAGGGCTCGACCGGCCGTTCGGCGGCGACGTGGGAGCGGCCCGCCAGCGAGGCGGCCAGCGCGGCCACCGTGCGGTGCTCGAAGACGTCGCGCACCGACACGTCCAGCCCCACCGCCCGCAGCGAGCCGACCAGCACGACCGCGCGGATGGAGTGGCCGCCGAGGTCGAAGAAGCTGTCCTCGACCCCGACCCGGTCCGTCTCCAGCACCTGGGCCCAGGCCGTGGCGAGCTGCTCCTCCAGCGGGTTGCGCGGCGAGACGTACGCCCGGCCGCCCGCGGCGCCGCCCTCGTCCGGGGCGGGCAGCGCGCGGCGGTCGACCTTGCCGTTGCGGTTGAGCGGGATCCGCTCCAGGGAGGTGAACGAGGCCGGGACCATGTGCTCCGGGAGCAGGCCGGCGCAGTGCGCCCGCAGCGCCTCGGCACCGGACCGGCCGCCGTCCCCGGCCGGGGCCCAGTAGGCCGCCAGCCGGAGGTCCCCGTTGGCCGCGCGGTGGGCGACCACGGTCGCGTCCGCCACCCCGGGGTGGGCCAGCAGCACGCTGCGGATCTCGCCGGGCTCGATCCGGTGGCCACGGATCTTCACCTGGTCGTCGGCCCGGCCGACGAAGTCCACCACGCCGTCGGCCGTCAGCCGGGCGAGGTCCCCGGTGCGGTACAGCCGCGCGCCGGGCGGGCCGTACGGGTCGGGCAGGAAGCGCTCGGCGGTGAGGTCCGGCCGGCCGGCGTAGCCGCGGGCCACACCCTCGCCGCCGACGTACAGCTGGCCGACCACGCCGACCGGCACCGGCTCCAGCGCGTCGTCCAGGACGTACATCCGCAGGCCCGGCAGCGGGCGGCCGATCGGCACCACGTCGACCGGCTGCGGGCGGTCCACCGGCAGGATGCTGGTGCCGACCGACGCCTCCGTCGGACCGTACTCGTTGATCAGCCGGCCGGTGCCCAGCAGCCCCAGCCAGTGGTCGGCCGACCGGCCGGGGAAGGCCTCGCCGGCCACCACGACCACCTCGGCCAGCGCCTCGGCCTGCCGCTCGTCCAGCTGCCGGGAGAGGATCTCCAGGTGGCCCGGGGTGAGCTTGAGGAAGCTGAACGGGCCTGCGGCGACGAGCAGTTCGCCCAGCCGGTCGAGCGGGAGGTCCTGCGGGAGCAGATGGACCCGCTGCCCGGTGACCAGCGGCGCCCAGAGGTTGGGCACCACCAGGTCGAAGGCGACCGAGGAGAACAGCGCCCCGCCACCGCGGCCCCGACCGGCCAGGTCGGCGGCCGCCCAGCGGACGTGGTTGGCCAGGCCGTGGTGGTGCACCTGGACGCCCTTGGGGGTGCCGGTCGAGCCGGAGGTGAAGATGACGTACGCCAGCCCGGCCGGGTCGGCGCCCTGCCCGGTCCGCCCGGCGGGCAGGGCGGCCAGCGCCGCGCGCTCCGGCTCGGCGTCCAGCACGACCACCGGCCGCCCGGCCGCACCGGACACCGCGTCCCGGTACGCCTCCTGGGTCAGCACGGCGCGGACCCCGGCCGTGGCCAGCATGGCGCCGATCCGCTCGCCCGGGTGGCCAGGGTCCAGCGGCAGGTAGGCGCCGCCGGCCTTCCAGACCGCCAGCAGGGCCGTCAGCAGGTCCGGGCCGCGGTCCAGCAGGACGCCGACCACGGACTCCGGGCCGACGCCCAGGCCCCGCAGCCGGTGGGCCAGCCGGTTGGCGGCGGCCTCCAGTGCGGCGTACGTGGTGGCGCCCTCGGCGGCCTCGCCGAAGGTCAGCGCCACCGCGTCCGGCGTCCGGTCGGCCTGCGCCTCGAAGAGGTCCAGCACGCTTCCCGGGGCGCCCCCGGCGGGGGCGGAGGTGTTGAACCCCCGCAGCACCGTCTCCCGCTCGCCGACCGGGAGGCGGGCGGCGAGCGCGTCGCCGTCGAAGTCGGCGGCCATCGCCTCCAGCACCGACCGGTACATGCCGGCCAGCCGCTCGGCGTTCGCCCGGGTCATCGCGTGGGTGTGCGACATCAGGACCAGGTTGCCGCCCAGCACGAGGGTGGCGAGCGCGAACTCGGTCAGGCTGTCGTCCACGCTGGCGCCGGCGTCGACGAGGTCGGTGTCGACCTGATGGAAGTCCAGGTAGCTGAAGCGGATGTCCAGCAGCCGCGGCCCCTCGCCGAACTCCCGCTGGATCACCGGCATCGGGAACCGCCGGTGCGGCCACAGCTCCACCTCGCGGGCGAACACCCGGCCGACCAGCTCGCGCCAGGTCCGGGCGCCCCGCTCGTGGCCGAACGGCAGGCTGTTCAGGTACATCCCGTACACCCGCTCGGCGCCCTCCGCCTCCGGCCGGCCGTTGCAGACCAGGCCGGTGAAGAACGCCGGGGCGTCGGTCAGCTGGCTCATCACCTTGAGGTGCGCGGCGTGCAGCACGCTCTTCAGCGAGACGCCCTCCTCGGCGGCCAGCGCGCGCAGCCTGGCGTCCAGGTCCAGGTAGGGCACCTTGATCCGGTAGCTCTCCCGCGGCTCGTCCGCGCCGCCCGCCCAGGTGGCCGGCAGGCCGACCGGCTGGTGGTCGCGGACGGTCTCCTGCCAGTAGGCGCGGTCCTCGGCGGACTCCAGCGCCTGCAGCTCGGCGGCGATGAAGTCGGCGTAGCGGACGGCGGGCGGGTCGAACGGCACGGGCTCCGAGCCGTCGCGGACCTGCCGGTAGACCGCCAGGAACTCCATCAGGAGGGTGTGGAAGCTCCAGCCCTCCAGGATCGAGTGGCACTCGGTGAGCCCGAACCACCAGGTCCGCTCGTCCACCGGGTGCGCGGAGACCCGCAGCAGCGGCGGGCTGGTGAGGTCGAACAGGGCGGCGCGCTCCCGCGCGGTGTGCGCCGCGAGTTCGCGCTGCTGCTCCTGCGCGTCCAGCCCGGACAGGTCGTGGATCAGCACCGGCATCCCGGCCTCGGCGTGCACCAGCTGCATCGGCACCGAGTAGCCGGAGACGGCGAACGCGGTCCGCAGCATCTCGTGCCGCGCGGTCACCACCCGGACGGCCTCGCGCAGCGCCTCGCCGTCGAACGGGCCGTCGTCGCGGATCTTGAACAGGGTGATGTTGTGGTACTTGTTCAGCTCGTCGTCGGCGAGCATCTCGACCAGCATGCCGAGCTGCACCTGCGACATCGGGTAGGCGTCGGTGACACCGGCCGGCACCCGCTCCCGGTCCGCCGCCGAGAGCAGCTCGAACGGCCGGACGTAGGTCTGCTCGACGGCCGCCGCCCGGCCCTCGGCGGACCGCGCCAGCGCGGCCACCGTACGGTGCTCGAAGACGTCGCGCACCGACACGTCCAGCCCGGCCGCCCGCAGCGCACCGACCAGCACCACACCGCGGATGGAGTCGCCGCCGAGGTCGAAGAAGTTGTCGTGGGCGCCGACCCGCTCGGTGCCGAGGACGTCCGCCCACACGGCCGCGACGAGCTCCTCGACCGGTCCGTCGGGGGCGACGAACTCCCCGCCCAGGGCGAGGGAGTGGCCCTCGGGGGCGGGCAGGGCGCGCTTGTCGAGCTTGCCGTTGGCGGTCAGCGGGAAGGCGTCGAGTTCCACGAAGGCGGCCGGCACCATGTACGAGGGCAGCTGCTCCGCCACCCGGGCCCGCAGCGCGGCGGCGTCCGACCCGGCGTCGGCGGGCACCAGGTAGGCGACCAGCCGGCGGTCGCCGGGGACGTCCTCGCGGGCGAGGACGACGGCGTCCCGGACGGCCGGGTCGGCGGTCAGGACGGCGGCGATCTCGCCGAGTTCGATGCGGTAACCACGGATCTTCACCTGGTCGTCGATCCGGCCGACGAACTCCAGCGAACCGTCCGCCATCCGCCGCGCCAGATCACCACTGCGATACAGACGCCCGCCCGCCGGACCGAACGGATCCGGCACGAAACGCTCCGCCGTCAAAGCAGGACGCCCCAGATAGCCACGCGCCACACCGGGACCACCCACATACATCTCACCCACCACACCGGGCGGAACGACCTCACCGAACCGGTCCAGGACGTAGATCCGCAGATCACCCAGCGGCACGCCGACAGGGTTCCCGGTGCCCGACAGGTCCTTGTCGGTGACCCGGTAGTACGTGGAGTGCACGGTCGTCTCCGTGATCCCGTACATGTTCACCAACACCGGGCACTCCAGCCCCAACCGCTCCGCCCACGGCCGCAGCTCACCGAACTCCAGCCGCTCACCCGCGAACACCACCACCCGCACCGCGAGCCGCCCGACCCGCTCGTCACCCGCCCCCGCCGCCGACACCAGCGCACGGAACGCCGACGGCGTCTGGTTCAACACCGTCACCCGGTGCTCCACCAACAGATCCAGGAAGTCCTCCGGCGACCGCGCCACCTCGAACGGCACCACCACCAGGCGGCCACCGTTCAACAACGCCCCCCACATCTCCCACACCGACACGTCGAACGCATACGAGTGGAACAACGGCCACACATCCGACCCGTCGAACCCGTACTCACCCCGCGTCACCACCGACAGCCGCCACACACTCGCGTGCGACACACACACGCCCTTCGGCCGACCCGTCGAACCCGACGTGTAGATCACATACGCCAAACCCTCCGGCGACCCCACCGCCACCGGATCCGCATCCCACCCCGCACGAACCGGCAACCCCTCGTCCACCACCACCAGACGACCCGAGAACACCCCCGCCAACTCGTCCACGAACTCCGACGACGTCACCACCACCGACGCCCCCGTGTCACCCAACACGAACCCACGCCGCTCCACCGGATGCGCCGGATCCAACGGCACATACGCCGCCCCCGACTTCAACACCCCCAACAACGACGGCACCAGATCCACACCACGACCCAGACACACACCCACCGGCGACTCCGCACCCACCCCCAACTCCCGCAAGAAGTGCGCCAACCGGTTCGCCCGAACATTCACCTCCCCATACGACAACTCCACCCCGCCGGCCACCACCGCCACCGACCCCGGCGACTCCACCACCCGCTCCTGAAACACCTCGTGCAACAACCGAGGCACCACCACACCCGCCGGCACCACCGCACCCGGCGCCACCACCGCCAACTCACCCACCGACAACAACCCCACCGACGACACCCGCGCCGACGGATCCCCCACCAACCCCTCCAACAACCGCACGAACCGACCCGCAAACCCCTCCACCGACACCCGATCGAACAACGCCGAAGCGAACTCCACCTGCCCCCGCAACCCACCACCCACGGTGGTCTCGATCTGCATCGCGAGATCGAACTTCGCGGTCCGCCAGGGAAGTTCGACGACCTCGGTGTCGATCCCGGGCAGGTTGAGCAGCCCCTCGACGGACTCGTGCAGGGTGAAGGCGACCTGGAACAGCGGGGTGCGCGAGGTGTCGCGCTCGGGGCTCAGCTCGTCCACCAGCCGGGCGAACGGCACCTCCTGGTGGTCGAAGGCGTCGAGCACGGTCGTCCGGACGGAGTCCAGCAGCTCGGCGAACGACGGCTCGCCCGTCCACTGCTCGCGCAGCACCAGGGTGTTGACGCCGTACCCGATCATCCGGGCGAGCTCCGGGCGGTTGCGCTCGGAGACGACGGTGCCGACCGCGATGTCCTCCCGGCCGGTGTGCCGGGCGAGCGCCACGTCGAAGGCGGCCAGCAGCGTGGTGAAGAGGGTGACGCCCCGCTCCTTGGAGTAGGCGTCCAGCCGCTGGGCCAGCGCCGCGGGGACCTCCACCGGAACGGCCGCGCCGCGCCAGTCGCGCACGGCCGGCCGGGGCCGGTCGGCGGGCAGCTCCAGCGGCTCCAGCCCGGCCAGCCGCTCCCGCCAGTAGCCGAGCAGCCGGTCCAGCTCGTCCCCGGTGACCCGGTCCCGCTGCCAGGCCGCGAAGTCCGCGTACTGCACCGGCAGCGGAGCCAGCGGCGACGCCTGGCCGGCGGTGAACGCGCCGTACAGCGCGCCCAGTTCCTCCTCGAACACCCGGGTCGACCACGCGTCGCAGGCGATGTGGTGGAACACCACGACCAGCAGGTGGTCGTCCTCGGCGAGCCGGATCAGCGAGCCGCGCACCGGCCACTGCGCGGCCAGGTCGAAGGGCTCCGCCACGGCGGCCTCGGCCAGCTCGGTGGCGCGTGCCTCGCGCTCGTCGGCGGGCAGGCCGGTGAGGTCGGTCAGCGGGAGGTCGAGCGGCGCGGCCGGGTCGATCAGCTGGACGGGCCGGCCGTCCGCCAGGCCGTACCGGGTGCGCAGGACCTCGTGCCGGTCCAGCAGTTCCTGCCAGGACCGGTCCAGGGCCCCGTGGTCGAGCGGGCCGCGGAGCCGGCGCAGCAGCGGGACGAGGTACTCCGGGCTGGTCGGGTCCAGCCGGTGCAGGAACCAGAGCTGCTGCTGGCCGAAGGTGAGCGGCAGGGCGGCGGACCGGTCGGCCCGGGGGATGGCGGTGCGGCCGCCGCCCGCGCGGCCGGCGGCCCGGCGGCGCAGCAGCTCGGCCCGCAGCTGCTCGGTGCTGACGTCGTCGGCGGTGTCCTGGCGCCGGCTGTCCCGGCGCTGGCTGTCTGCGGCGCTCATGCTTTCGTCTCCTCGGCGTCCTTGGTGCCGTTCACCGCGGAGTCGCCGGTCTGCGACAGCTCCGCCCTGAGCCTTGCCTCGACCTGGTCGGCCATCCGGGCCACGGTCGGCTGGTCGAACACCTGCCGTACCGGAAGGTCGATGTCGATCGCTTCCTGCACCTGGGACACCAGGCGCAGGGCCAGCAGCGAGTTGCCGCCGAGGTCGAAGAAGTTGTCGTGGGCGCCGACCCGCTCGATGCCCAGGACGTCCGCCCACACCGCCGCGACGAGCTCCTCCACCGGTCCGTCGGGGGCCACGAACTCCCCGCCCAGGGCCAGGGCACGCCCGTCCGGGGCGGGCAGGGCGCGCTTGTCGAGCTTGCCGTTGGCGGTCAGCGGGAAGGCGTCGAGTTCCACGAAGGCCGCCGGCACCATGTACGAGGGCAGCTGCTCCGCCACCCGGGCCCGCAACCGGACACCGTCCGACCCGGCGCCGGCCGATCCCGCGTCTGCCGGCACCACGTACGCCACCAGTCGGCGCTCACCCGGCACGTCCTCCCGGGCCAGCACCACGGCGTCCCGCACCGCCTCGTCCTGGGCGATCACGGCGGCGATCTCGCCGAGTTCGATGCGGTAACCACGGATCTTCACCTGGTCGTCGATCCGGCCGACGAACTCCAGCGAACCATCCGCCATCCGCCGCGCCAGATCACCACTGCGATACAGACGCCCGCCCGCCGGACCGAACGGATCCGGCACGAAACGCTCCGCCGTCAGAGCAGGACGCCCCAGATAGCCCCGCGCCACACCGGGACCGCCCACATACATCTCACCCACCACACCGGGCGGAACGACCTCACCGAACCGGTCCAGGACGTAGATCCGCAGATCACCCAGCGGCACACCCACCGGGTTCCCGGTGCCCGACAGGTCCTTGTCGGTGACCCGGTAGTACGTGGAGTGCACGGTCGTCTCCGTGATCCCGTACATGTTCACCAACACCGGGCACTCCAGCCCCAACCGCTCCGCCCACGGCCGCAGCTCACCGAACTCCAGCCGCTCACCCGCGAACACCACCACCCGCACCGCGAGCCGCCCGACCCGCTCGTCACCCGCCCCCGCCGCCGACACCAGCGCACGGAACGCCGACGGCGTCTGGTTCAACACCGTCACCCGGTGCTCCACCAACAGATCCAGGAAGTCCTCCGGCGACCGCGCCACCTCGAACGGCACCACCACCAGGCGGCCACCGTTCAACAACGCCCCCCACATCTCCCACACCGACACGTCGAACGCATACGAGTGGAACAACGGCCACACATCCGACCCGTCGAACCCGTACTCACCCCGCGTCACCACCGACAGCCGCCACACACTCGCGTGCGACACACACACGCCCTTCGGCCGACCCGTCGAACCCGACGTGTAGATCACATACGCCAAACCCTCCGGCGACCCCACCGCCACCGGATCCGCATCCCACCCCGCACGAACCGGCAACCCCTCGTCCACCACCACCAGACGACCCGAGAACACCCCCGCCAACTCGTCCACGAACTCCGACGACGTCACCACCACCGACGCCCCCGTGTCACCCAACACGAACCCACGCCGCTCCACCGGATGCGCCGGATCCAACGGCACATACGCCGCCCCCGACTTCAACACCCCCAACAACGACGGCACCAGATCCACACCACGACCCAGACACACACCCACCGGCGACTCCGCACCCACCCCCAACTCCCGCAAGAAGTGCGCCAACCGGTTCGCCCGAACATTCACCTCCCCATACGACAACTCCACCCCGCCGGCCACCACCGCCACCGACCCCGGCGACTCCACCACCCGCTCCTGAAACACCTCGTGCAACAACCGAGGCACCACCACACCCGCCGGCACCACCGCACCCGGCGCCACCACCGCCAACTCACCCACCGACAACAACCCCACCGACGACACCCGCGCCGACGGATCCCCCACCAACCCCTCCAACAACCGCACGAACCGACCCGCGAACCCCTCCACCGACACCCGATCGAACAACGCCGAAGCGAACTCCACCTGCCCCCGCAACCCACCACCCACGGTGTGCTGGACGAACAGCGTCAGGTCGGTCTTGGCGACCCGCCACCCCGCGGCGAGCGCCGCGAGGTCCGCGTCGTCCAGGGCGGTGCCGGTGGCACCCTCGTCCTGGAAGTCGAAGGCGACCTGGTGGAGCGGGGTGCGCGAGGTGTCGCGCTCGGGGCTCAGCTCCTCGACCAGGCGCTCGAACGGCAGGTCCTGGTGGGCGAGGGCGGCCAGCGAGGTCTCCCGGACGCGGTCCAGCAGTTCCTCGAAGGTCGGGTCGCCGGTGAGGTCGCAGCGGAGCACCAGGTTGTTGAGGAAGCAGCCCACCACGTCGGCGGCCTCGGGGCGGCTGCGCCCGAGGACGGGGGTGCCGACCGCGATGTCCTCCCGGCCGGTGTGCCGGGCGAGCGCCACCGCGTAGGCGGCCAGCAGGGTCATGAAAGGGGTGGTCCCGCGTCGGCGGCTGAGGGCGCGCAGGCGGCCGGTGAGGTCCTCCGGCACGCTGAACTCGACCACACCGCCGCGGGAGTCGCGCACCGCCGGCCGGGGCCGGTCGGCGGGCAGCTCCAGCGGCTCCAGCCCGGCCAGCCGCTCCCGCCAGAAGTCCAGTTGCGGCCGGACCAGTTCCGGGGTCAGCCGCTGGTTCTGCCAGGCGGCGAAGTCCGCGTACTGGACGACCGGTTCGGCCGGCTCGCGGCCGGCGCAGAGGTCCAGCAGATCGCGCTCCAGCACGACGGAGCTCCGGCCGTCCGAGGCGATGTGGTGGATCGTCACCACCAGGAGCGGGTCCTGTCCGGCCGGCTTCAGCAGCAGGGCGCGCCAGACCGGGCCGTGCTCCAGGTCGAACCCCTCGGCCAGCCGCTCGGCGAGCAGGGCCGCGACGCCGTCCGGTCCGGTCTCCCGGACGGTCAGCGGGGCCCCGGCCGGCAGGTCGGCCAGTTGGCGGGGCTCGCCGTCCACGGTGAGGTAGCGGGTGCGCAGGATCTCGTGCCGGCCGGCGAGCGCGGACAGGGCGGCGCGCAGCCGCTCCTCGGTGACGCCGGCGGGCAGCCGCACCAGCAGCGGGGTGACCCACTCGGAGCTGCCCGGGTCCATCCGGTCGAGGAACCAGAAGCGCTGCTGGGCGGGCGAGAGCGGCAGCGGCCCGGTACGGGGCACCGGGGTGATCGCGGTGTGCCGGCCGCCGTCGGGGGCGAGCAGGAGGGCCTGCCGGCGCACGGTCGTGGCGGTGAAGAGCTCGCGCAGGTCGATCTCGCGCTCCGAGCGGTCCCGCAGCAGGGCCAGCAGCCGGGTGAACAGGATGGAGGAGCCGCCGAGTTGGAAGAAGTCGTCGTCGCGGCCGATCGCCTCGGCGGGCAGCAGCGCGGCCCAGGCCTCGGCGACGGCCCGCTCGGCCGCTCCGGCCGGGAGGACGAACGCGGGCCGGGCGATGTCGGCGGCGGCCTCGGCGGCCAGTGCCCGGCGGTCGGTCTTGCCGCTGGGGGTGAGCGGGAACCGGTCGACGCTGCGGTACAGCGCGGGAACCATGGCCTCGGGCAGCCGGTCGCGCAGGAAGGTCCGCAGCTCGGCCGACGTGATCCGCTCGGCCTGCGGCCGGACGTGGGCGACCAGGCGGACGGCGCCGTCCGGGCCGGTGGCGACGGTGACGGCGGCCGCGTGCAGGCCGGGGTGGGTGGCGAGGGCCGCCTCGATCTCGCCGGGCTCGATCCGGACGCCGTTGACCTTGGTCTGCTGGTCGAGCCGGCCCAGGTACTCCAGGGTCCGGTCGGCGCGCCAGCGCACCAGGTCGCCGGTGCGGTACAGCCGGCCGCCGGGCAGGCCGTACGGGTCCGGGACGAAGCGCTCGGCGGTCAGGTCGGGACGGTTCAGGTAGCCCAGGGCGACGCCGGGGCCGCCCGCGTACAGCTCGCCGGGGACGCCGATCGGCACCGGCTCACCGGCGGTGTCCAGCACCAGCACCCGCATGCCCTCGATCGGCCGGCCGATCGGCACCGGGCCGTCCGCCTGGTCGAGGTCGACCTCCTGGGCGGTGACGTCGATCGAGCACTCGGTGGGGCCGTAGGTGTTCCACACGCCGTCGGTCAGCCCGGCGGGGAGCTTGCGGAGCAGTTCGGCGCGCAGCGGCTCGCCGGCGCAGAACAGCAGCCGCAGCGAGTCGAGGCGTTCCCACCCGGGCTGCTCGGTGAGCAGCCGCAGCACCGAGGGGACGACCTGGAGCACGGTGATCCGCTGCTCGGCGACGGTGGCGACCATCAGCGCGGGGTCGCGTTCGGTGCCGGGCGGCGCCATCACCACGGTCGCCCCGCTGACCAGCGGCGCGAAGATCTCCCAGCCCGCCGCGTCGAAGCTGAGCGTCGTCTTCTGCAGGATCCGGTCGCCCGGGCCGAGCCCGTGGCGGCGGACCGTCCAGCCGACCCGGTTGGCGATGCCCTCGTGCGGCACCACCACGCCCTTGGGGCGGCCGGTCGAGCCGGAGGTGAAGATGACGTAGGCGGCGTCGAGCGGCTCGACGGGGAACGGCGCGGCCGGGGTGGCGTCGCCGTCGGTCGGCCAGTCCTCGTCCAGGCAGCCGGCCGGGGCGTCCTGCGGCAGGACGGCCCGGGTGGCCCGGTCGGTCAGGACCAGCGGCGCCGCGGTGGCCTCCAGCAGCCAGGCCAGCCGCTCGCGGGGGTGGGCGGGGTCGAGCGGGACGTACGTCGCGCCGACCCGCCAGACGGCGAGCAGCGCGCTCACCACGTCGGCGCCGCGCGGCAGGCACACGGCGACCAGCGCACCGGCGCCGATCCCGCGCGCGGCGAGGCGGGCCGCGAGGGCGTCCGCCCTCCGGTCGAGGGTGCGGTAGTCGATCCGCTCGTCGGCGGTCTCGACGGCGATCGCATCGGGGGTGCGGCGGGCCTGCTCGGCGAACAGGCCGGGCAGCACGTGCCCGGCCGAGGGCCGGGCCGCGGTCGACTTCTGGGGCCTCAGCTGGGATGTCACCACTACTCCTGGGCTCTGTGCGCGGATGCTCGATCGCCTCGCGGCGGGTGGTTCGTCGCCCGCAGAAGGGAGTTCGCAGGCGGGAGTTCTGATGCGGAGCTCGACGGCGGAGCTCGACGACTGGGTTCGATGGCGGAGCTCGACGGCGGACTTCGATGGCGGGGCCCCAGGCCGGCGGACCGGCCCGGGGCCCGGGGGGGGCGGGCTCGTCCGCGGTCAGACCGCGCCGGCCTGCTCCACCCGGCGGCGCAGGCTCAGCGGCCGCATGTCCGTCCAGACCTCCTCGATCCGGGCCAGGCACTCGGCCCGGGTGCCCTCGGTGCCCTCGCGGTACCAGCCGGCCGGCACCTCGCGCTCGGCCCACCAGATCGAGTACTGCTCCTCGTCGTTGTGCACCACGAGGTGGACCCGGTCGTTCGCTTCGTCGGCCATCGTGGCCTCCTCTCGTCGCGGCGGCCCGCCGGCCGCCGGTGTCGGACTGCTGTCGGTGGGTCAGTCGTGCTGCGGCAGGAAGCCGTCCACGGTCAGGCCGAGGCCCTGGCGGCGGGCCTCGTGCCGGACGAAGTCGGCGAGCGCGAGGTCGAGCACGCCCAGGCCGAACGGCGAGAACACCACGGTCTGCTCGCGGTCCCGGACGAACGGGGCGGCGTCCGGGCCGATCAGGGCGCCGATCTCCGCCTCGATGAACTCCCGGTTCCCGACGCGCTGTTCGGTGAGGTGCAGCGAGGTGCGCTCCCGGCAGACGTGGTCCGCGTCGTCGACGACGTTGCGGCTGCCCAGGACGGTCTCCGGGTGCAGGTCGCGCAGCGAGACGTGCAGCACGGTGGAGCCGGCCGGCACGTCGGCCGGGTCGACGTACGGTCCGCCGGCCGTGGTGGCGAAGGAGACCAGGCCGTGCGCGGCGAGTGCGGCCGGCAGGCTGTCCTCCCGGCCGACCTTGAGGCCGGTCTCGTCGGCGGTGACCCGGGCGAACCGCTCGGCCCGCTCCGGGTCGCGGTCGTGGACGGTCACCTCGGCGAGGTCCGGCAGCCGGACGCGCAGGGCGGCCAGGACCTCGCCGTTGATCACCCCGGTGCCGACCAGGGTGACGCCGGTGGTGCCGGCGCCGCCCTCGGGCAGCAGCAGGCCCGCGGCGAGCGCGGCACTGGCCGCGGTGCGCCGGGCGGAGATCAGCGAGGCCTCGACGAGCGCCTCGGGGTGGCCGGTGGCCGGCGAGTTCAGCACCATGACGGCGCTGGCCCGGGCCAGGCCGGCCGCGAGGTTCCCGGGGAACGAGGCGATCCACTTCATCCCGGCGACGGGCCGTTCCCCGCCCAGGTAGCCGGGCAGTCCGATGACCCGGTCGGCCGGCTGCTCCGGGAAGCGGAGGAAGACCGAGTGCGGCAACGAGGAACGGCCCTCGTGGTGCGCCCGGTAGGCCTCGGCGACCAGGTCGATCAGCTCGGCCGTCCGGCCGTCCAGGATCCGCCGGACGTCGTCGTGTCGAAGGATCAGCAAGGCTGTGGCACCCCTTCCCGGGATTCCTTCCACAGGTGGGTCACTTCCCCGAAGTGCTCGTGCACCCAGCTGTCGGAGTAGATGGTGTCCAGATAGCGGTCGCCGCCGTCCGGGAAGACCAGGACGCAGACCGCGCCGTCCGGCAGGGTCGGCGCCAGCTTGTCCAGGGCGGCGACGGTCGCTCCGGAGGAGCCGCCGCCGAGGATCGCCTCGCGCTGGCCGAGCCGTCGGCAGCCGACCACGCAGTCGAGGTCGCTCACGTGGACGACGTGGTCGGGTGCGGTCGGGTCGAGCAGCGGCGGGCGCACCGAGGCGCCGTGGCCCGGGATGAGCCGCCGGCGGCCGTCGCCGCGGCCGTACAGCACGCTGCCGACGGCGTCGACCGCGACCAGCCGGGTGTCCAGTCCCTGGTCGGCGATGTAGGCGCGGCAGCCGAGCAGGGTGCCGGTGGTGCTGGTGGGGCAGAACACGTAGTCCACCCGGCCGTCGAGCGCCTCGGCGATCTCCCGCATGGTCTCGTAGTGGGCGGACGGGTTGAGCGGGTTGGCGTACTGGTCGGGCGAGAACGCGTCGGGCAGGGCGGCGACCAGCTCGCGGACCCGGCGCAGCCGCATCGGCAGGTACTCGCCGGTGGCCGGGTCGGCCTCGGTGACCACCTCGACCTCGGCCTGCAGGGCGCGCAGGATCGCGAGGTTCTGCTCCGTCGTCTTGGCGTCCACGACGCAGATGAAGCGCAGGCCGTAGTAACGGCAGACCTGCGCCAGCCCGATCGCCAGGTTGCCCGAACTCGATTCGACGACCACCGAACGCCCCGGCTGCAGTTCGCCGGAGGCCAGTTTGGCCCGCACCATGCTGTACGCGGAGCGGTCCTTGATGCTGCCACCCGGGTTGAAGCGCTCCAGCTTGGCGTGGACCCTGCCGCGAAACCCCGGGAGCAGGCGGTCCAGCTGTACCAGCGGAGTGTTCCCGATCGTGGAGAGAATCCCTCTGGGCCCAGATTCGGCCACGGTGTCCCCTTCGTGGGTTCGTACGAGGTCCGGGCGTGGTTCCGGGCCCCGGTGTCCGCCCCCGGCGTCTGCTCACGGGGGCGGCGCCGCGCGGCGACCGGGGGGCGGTTGTCCCGCCGCCACCGTCCGCACTCCCCCAGCCTCCGTCGCCGCGCTATACCCGACCTATAGGCCCCCGCGCGGCCGCGGCGGTGCCCTGCGGGGCCGCTCGACCCCGGCCGGTGGCACTCAGCCCTGGCCGAGGGCGAGCAGGTCGGCCAGGTCGGTGCGGTCGGCGAGCCGGATGTCGTCGATCCGGGTGTCCACGGCGGCCCGGTCGAGCAGCCGCCCGAAGTAGTCGGCGATCCGCTGCACGGTGGCGCGGTCGAGGAGGTCCCCGTCGTAGGCGAACACCGCCTTGAGCGCGCCACCGCTCTCCTCCAGCCGCACCACCAGGTCGAGTTGGCCTTCCTGCTGGCTGATCCCGATCCGGCTGATCCGCAGCCCGAGGTACTCGCGCTCCGGCCCGTACGGCGTGCCGGCCGGCACGTGGTCGAGCACCGGCAGCTGCCGGTCCGTGGTGATCATGGTGAGGGCGACCCGCAGCGGCGGGGTCACGGGGTGGCGGGCGTGCACCCGTGCCTCGCCGAGCTGGCGCCCGACCGACTGCACCGCGTCGCGCACGGTGGTGCCGGGGGTGAAGCGGGCCCGCAGCGGCACGGTGCTGGCGAAGTACCCGACGGCGTCGGCGCGCCGGCGCCGCTGCGACACCGGGACGCCGATCAGGAAGTCCCGGCGGCCGGTGTAGCGGTACAGGGCGGCCTGGAAGAGCCCGAGCAGGTAGCCGAACGGGATCGTGCCCGCCCGTGCCGCCCGCTCCCTGACCCCGGCGAACTCGCTCTCGGTGAGGTCGAGTTCGACGGTTCCGCCGCGGTATCCGGGCACCGCGGGGCGCGGGCGGTCCAGCGCCAGCCCGATCGGTTCGGAGCCCTCGCACACCGACCGCCAGTGCCTCTCGGCCCGCTCGGCGGCCGGGGTGCCCGGCAGCCCGCGCTCCTCGGCGACGTATGTCCGGTACGGGAAGGCGGCGGGCCGCGGCAGCGGGGCGCCGGTGGCGAGGAGTGCGTGGTGGTCCTCCAACAGCTCGCGCAGCATCACGTGTTGGGAGGCGTAGTCGCTGATCATGTGGTGCGCGGTGAGGACCAGTGCGGCCTCCTGCCCGGGCCGGCGCAGCACCGTCACCCGGACCATCGGCTCCTCGGCCGGTCCGAACCCCTCCCGGCAGCGGTCGCGGACGGCGGCGAGGAAGGCCGCCTCGCCCTCCTCGGGCAGGTCCTCGACCCGCAGGACCCGTCCGGTGTCGGGGGCGGGTGCGAACCGGGGCCGGCCGGCGTCCTCGACGACGACCGAGCCGAGCAGTTCGTGCCGGGCCACCAGGGCGTCGACGGCGGTGGCGAGCGCGTCGGTGCGCAGCTCGCCGCGGATCCGCAGCGCGACGGCGATGACGTAGGCGCTGCTCTGCGGGGCCACGCGGTGCGCGGTCCAGATCATCTGCTGGCCGGCCGACAACGGCCGGTACTGCTGGTCGGCCGGCAACGGCCGGTACTGCTGGTCGGGCGACATGGACGGGCTCCCAGGGGCCGGTCACCGGGCCCACGCTCCGGGGTCCGGGCGGGCCACCCGGTGGGATTCGGACCACCGTCCGGCACCCGGCTATAGCGCGCCCATATCGGCTCCCGGTCACCGGCCGGCGCCGCCCGTCCGTCCGCCCGTCCGTCCGTCCGGCCCCGGAAACGCCGAACCGTGGTTGCGGCCTCTCCGGAGAGGCCGCAACCACGGAGTTCACGGGGTGCTCAGCCGGCGGAGTCCACCAGGCTGAGCGGGGCGGGATCCTGGGCGACCGGCCCCGGGCCGCCGGTCAGCCGGGACAGCCGGCCCGGCCACCAGAACTTCCGGCCGGTGTCGATCGCCAGCGCCGGGACGAGCACCGAGCGGACCAGGAAGGTGTCGATCAGGACGCCGAGCGCCACCATGGTGCCGATCTCGATGAACGCCGTCTGCGGGGAGGCGGTGAGCGCACCGAAGGTGGCCACCAGGACGGCGCCGGCGCTGGTGATCACCCCGCCGGTGGCGGACAGGCCGCGGCGGATGCCGTCGGCGTGCCCGAGCGCACCGACCTCCTCCCGGATCCGGTGCAGCAGGAAGATGTTGTAGTCCACCCCGAGGGCGACCAGGAACAGGAAGGCCATCAGCATGACCTGGATGTCCACGGCCGGGAAGTGGAACACCTTGTCGAACAGCTGCCAGCTGATGCCGAGCGCGGCGAAGTAGGACAGCACCACGGTGAGCATCAGCAGCACCGGGGCGACCAGTGCGCGCAGCAGCACGATCAGGATCAGGAAGACCACGGCCAGCACCAGCGGGATGACCAGCTTGCGGTCGTGGGCCTGCGCGATCTCCTTGTCCTGCTCGATGGCGGTGGGGCCGCCGATCAGGGCGTTGGAACCGGGCACCGCGTGGGCCGCGGTGCGGATCCGCTCCACGGCGGCGACGGCGGCCGGGCTGTCGGCGGCGTCCTTGAGGACGGCCCGGACCATGGTCTGGGAGCCGTCGTTGGAGGCCTTCGGCGCGCTGACCTCGGCCACCCCGTCGACGCCCTTGACCGCGGCGGCGACCGCGGTGGCCGCCCCGGTGTCGGAGATGACGATGACGGGCTTGGTCCGGCCGGCCGGGAAGTGCGCGGCCAGCAGTTCCTGGCCGGCCACCGAGCCCGGCTTGCCGGTGACCACGTGGGCGTCGTCCAGACCGGTCTTGATGCCGACCGAGCCGAACGCCACCACGCCGAGCAGCAGCGCGGAGGTCAGCCAGACCGTCCGGGGCCGACGGCTGATCCGGGCGCCGATGCGGTCCCAGACCGTGCCGTTGCGGGCGGCCTTGGCGCGCCGGCCGGTCAGCGGTGCCCCGGGGCGCGGGATCGCCGGCCAGAAGATCCAGCGGCCGAGGATCACCAGCAGCGCCGGCAGCAGCGTGGTCATCGCGATGAAGCCGCAGATCACGGCGAGCGTGCCGGCCGGTCCGAAGGTGTAGTTGAAGCCCATGTCGGCGGCGAGCAGGCAGAGCAGGGCGATGGCGACGGTCGCCGCGGAGGCGCCGATCGCCGGGACGGAACGCCGCAGCGCGATCTTCATCGCGACGTGCCGGTCCTCGTGCTCGTACAGTTCCTCGCGGTACCGGGCGAGCAGCAGCATCGCGTAGTCGGTCCCGACGCCGAACAGCAGCGCGGTGACCACGATGCCGTTGCCGGAGTCCACCGTCACGCCGGTGACCTCGGCCATCACGTAGGTGAGGCCGCGGGACAGCGCGAAGGCGAAGCCGACGGTCAGCAGCGGGAGCAGCCAGAGCGAGGGGCTGCGGTAGGTGTAGAGCAGCAGGCCGGCCACGACGACGATGGTGACCAGGGTCAGCACGTGTCCGGTCGACTTGGCCGCGTCCGCGGCGTCCAGCGAGGACCCGGCCGGGCCGGTGAGCTTGGCGGTCAGCCCGTCCGGCAGGTTGCCGGTGGCCTGGTCGCGGACCTTCTCCGCGTCCACGGGCAGCTTGGTGGTGTTGCTGTCGAGCGGGACGACGACGCTGAGCGCCCTGCCGTCGGAGGAGGTGGAGACGGCCTGCACCGGTCCGACCGCCCAGTCCCCGAAGGCCTTGCGGTCGGCCTCCGCCTTGGCCTTGTCGGCCTCGGTGACACCGGAGTCACGGACGTAGACCACGATGCCGTTGGAGATCTTGGCGTCGGGGAAGTTGTCGGCGGCGTTGGCCGCGTTGGTGGACTCGGCCCCGCGGGCGAGTTCGACGGTGACGCTGTTCTTCTCGACACCGGAGAGCTTGGCGCCCAGCGGTACCGAAACGACGGTGGCGATGATCCAGGCGACCAGCACCAGCCATTTGCCCACCCGGCTCCCCGGTAACCCGAGGAATCCGCCGCCGGACTTGCTGGATCCCGACATGGGATGTTCTCCTCATCTGTGGAGGCGTGCAATTCGATGAAGCCACGTCGATTCGGCGTGGTGCTGCGACTTCCGCTGCCGGGTCGCCCAGTTGCCGCTGGACGGCCCGGTGTTCCCTTTCCGGGAACGCACGGGGATCAGTTGTTCGGACGGTCCGGTCCGGGTTCGTCCGGTATCCCGCCGGTTGCGGGCTGCGCCGGGAAGGCGAAGAACCGGGTGAGCACCGCGCGGGCGCCCGGCGGGGTTTCCGACTCGGGGCGCTTGTAGCGGTAGAGCAGTTTGATGTACTCCTCGAAGAACTCCAGGAGTTCGTCGTAGGTGACCTTGATCTGCCCCCGGGAGATGGGCAGTCCTTCTCCCCAGGGCCCGTCCTCCGATCCGGCCTCCAGTTGGAGCCTGGCGAAGTGCTCCAGGTCGAAGGCCAGGTCGAGCCTGGTCATCTCGTCGATGACGGCACGCATCTCCGGACTCTGGTCGACCCGGCGGGGGATCCGCAGATCCACCGGCGCCGTGCGCCACCAGCGTTCCCGGCCCCTGGAGAGTTCCGGGACCTCTTCGATGAAGCCGTGCTGAGCCATCTGCCGAAGGTGGTAACTGGTCAGGCCGCTGCTTTCGCCGAGGGCCTTGGCCAGCGTGGTTGAGGTGGCCGGCCCGGACCTGAGCTGCTGCACGATCCGGTTCCGCAGCGGGTGCGCCAACAGGCGTAGTGCCTCGATGTCGGTGACCTCACGTGTGACCGGCTTCGCATCGCGATCGACCATGCCACCACTGTAGGGGTTGCAAAATCTCCTTGCAAGTCTTCTTTGCAAGGAGATTTTGCTTGCTCCCAAGGGAGTTGACTCACCGTCCGGTCGGCATCGCGGCCAACTCGGCCGCCACGTCGTACTTCTGCACCCAGGACACGTCCGCCACCAGCGCGGACATCGCACCACCGGCCGCGCCGGGCCCGCCGGGACCACCCGCGCCGCCGGCGCCTCCGGGGCGGCCCGGACCACCCGAGCCGCCCGGTCCGCCCGCGCCACCGGCGGGCGGCGCCAGCCGCTGCGAGCCGCCCGCCAACGAGCCCGCGCGCACCCGCGAGGTGTGGTCGAGCCGCAGCCGCTCGTACCGCTGCAGCGCCTCCGCCAACCCCTCCGGGCCGGGCGCGCGGTCGGCCAGCACGGCGGCCAGCGCGACGGCGTCCTCGATCGCCTGGCTGGCGCCCTGGCCGTGGTGCGGCAGCATCGGGTGGGCGGCGTCGCCGAGCAGCGTGGTGCGCGGCGTGCTCCAGCCGGGCAGCGGCTCCCGGTCGTACAGCGTCCAGTGCCACGTCTCCGTCGCCGCGGCCAGCAGGGCGGTCGCGGCCGGGTCCCAGCCCGCGAACGCGTCGAGCAGTGCCCCGCGGACGCCGGGCCGGCTCCAGGACTCCGCGCTGCCGCCGGTGTCCGGCAGCACGGCGACGAAGGAGATCTGCCGCCCGCCGTCCACCGGCTGGGCCATCAGCCGGAGTTCGGCGCCCGCCCACACGTACATGGTGTCCGGGGCGACCTCCGGGACGAGCCCGGCCGGGACGACGCCGCGCACCGCGGCCGTCCCCGAGAAGACCGGCTCGTCCGGGTGACCCAGGGCCCGGCGGACCACCGAGTGCACCCCGTCCGCACCGACCAGCAGATCGGCCCGCGCGGCCGTTCCGTCGGCGAACTCCAGTCGCACGCCGTCCGCCGCTTCGGTGAAGCCGACCAGCCGCCGGCCGGTCCGGATCGCCCCGGCCGGCACCTGCTCCGCCAGCAGGGCGTGCAGGTGGGCGCGGTGCACCGTGTAGTGCGGGGCCCCGAACTCGGCCTCCCAGGAGTCGCCCATCGGCTGCCTGGTCAGCACCTTCGCCCCGTTGAACAGTCGCACCTCCAGCGCCTCCGGCCGCACCGCGATCGCGCGCAGCCGGTCGGCGAGCCCGAAGCGGTGCAGCAGCCGGCTGCCGTTCGGGGCCAGGTGCAGGCCGGCGCCCACCTCGCGCAGCGCGGGCGCCTGTTCGAAGACCTCGACCCGAACTCCCTTGCGGTGCAGCGCCGTTGCGGCAGCCAGCCCGCCGATGCCGGCCCCGACCACCGCGACCCGCAGGTCCTCCTCGGCCATCGGCCGATCCCCTTTCGCTCCGCCCGGCAGTCCGCCGGGCCCGTTCTCGTCCACGGACAGGAAAAAGGGCCGACCGGACGGCCGGCCCCGAAATGCGCCGCACCTACCGCCGGGCCGGCACCGGAATTCCGCCGCCGCACGGCAGCCGCCGGGACAGGTATCCCAGCAGGTCGCTCCGGTGCGTTTCCGGATAGAAGTGGTCCCCGGCGAACAACCGGTGCTCGAATCCGGCCGAGGTCAGTTCGGACCAGGTCCGGATGCCGGCCAGGTCGCAGCGCGGGTCGCTGATGCCGACGCACCCGGCGACCGGCACGTCCAGCACCGCCCGGTCCGGGCGGTAGGTCCGCAGGACCCGGTAGTCGGCCCGCAGGGCGGGCATCAGCAGCTCGCGCAGGGCCGGCTCGGCGAAGGCGTCCAGCCGGTGCCCCGAGACCTCCCGCAGGGAGGCCAGGATCTCCTCGTCACCGTCGCCCGGGAAGTCCCCGGGGACCACCCGGTGCGGGGCGACCCGCCCCGAGGCCACCATCAACTCCGGCTGCCGCACCGGCAGTTCGGCCAGTCGCCGGGCGACCTCGTAGGCCACCGCCGAGCCCATGCTGTGGCCGAACAGCGCGTACGGCCGGTCCAGCCAGGGCAGCAGTGCGGCCACCGACCGGTCGGCCAGCTCGTCCATCGAACCGACCGGCGGCTCGGCCAGCCGGTCCTGCCGCCCGGGGTGGCACGCGGCGAGCACCGCCACCCCGGACGGCAGGCCGGACTGCCAGTCGGCGAAGGCGGCGGAACCGGCCCCGGCGTGCGGGAAGCACACCAGGCGCAGCGCCGGGGGCTCGACCCCCGGGCGGTGCCGGAACCAGGACGCGTCGCCGGAATTCTTCGGATCAGCCATTTCCCGTCCTCCTCCATCCGGCCGTAGCATAACCGGCGGGAATTCCCCGGGGCGAACGATTCCGACGTATCGAATTAATATAGCCGGACCTTGGAGAATGCCTGCGGGAGCCACCCGACCCGGCCTTCCCCGGCGCATTCCCGGGAACATTCCGGAGGCACTCCGCGGGCGTTTCCGGAGCCGCTCGGGAACACTCCGGGAACACGCCGGGACCGCCCCCCGGGCCGCTCCGCGGGCCGCCGCCGGCTGCGCCTCCGGGCCCCGGCCGGACGCCCCCGCGCTCCGGTGTGCCGCTCCCGGAACCACCGGGGTGTAGTTACCTACACCGGTGGACTCGGGGGTAAGACCCACTGCACCGGGCCGCCCGCGCGGCCAGACTTGAGGCCACGGAGCCAACGGGCTCCCGAATGGGGAGAGTTCATCATGGTGGACCAGACGTCAACCGTCCGGAGGGCAGGGTTCCCGGGCGCCCTGAGCGGCAGGCGGCTGCGGCTCGACTTCAAGGCACCGCTGCGCGGGCTGCGCCTCTTCGCACTGAAGATCCCGGCACTGGTGCTGTTCGCCCTCTCACTGGCCTCGATCGGCTACCTCCTCCTCGGGGTGGGCGTCCTGCTGCTCCCGGCCGCCACGGCCGGGCTGCGCCGGGTCGCCGACGCCGCCCGGCGGCTCAACGGCCGGTGGGCGGGCGTCGAGATCGCCCGGCCGTACGCACCGAGGCCCGAGTTCAGCGCCGGCCCGGTGGGCTGGGTGGAGCGCGTCCGCTGGATCCTGACGGACCGTGCGACCTGGCGGGACCTCGCCTGGGCGGTCACCGACCCGGTGGTCGGCGGCGTCGCGGCCCTGCTGCCCGCCGCGCTGATCGCGTACGGGTTCGAGGGCGTGCTGCTTCCGCTCCTGTGGCACCCGCTCACCTCGGCCGGGTACGAGGACTGGTACGCCCTGGTGATCCACGTGCACGGCAGCTTCGGGATCGGCGCCCTGTTCGCCGTCCCGATCGGCCTGGCGTCCATCGCCCTCGGCCTGACCACCGGCCCGGCCCTGCTGCAGCTGCACGGCCGCTGGACGGCCGCGCTGCTGGCCCCCAGCGCCGAGGCCATCCTCGGGCAGCGGGTCGAACAACTCGCCGCCACCCGAACGGAGGTGGTGGACAGCCAGGCCGCCGAGCTGCGCCGGATCGAGCGCGACCTGCACGACGGCGCCCAGGCCAGGCTGGTCGCGATGGGCATGCGGATCGGGGCCGCCGAGCAGCTGCTGTCGAGCGACCCGGAGGCGGCCCGCCGCCTGCTCGCCGAGGTCAAGGACTCCTCGTCCAAGGCGCTGAGCGAGCTGCGCAACCTGGTCCGCGGCATCCACCCGCCGGTGCTCTGCGACCGCGGCCTGTCGGAGGCGGTGCGCGCCCTGGCCCTGGACAGCCCGCTGATCGTCGAGGTGGTCTCGGACGTGCCCGGCCGGGTGTCGCTGCCGGTCGAGTCCGCCGCCTACTTCGCGGTCTCCGAGCTCCTGACGAACGCCACCCGGCACTCCGGTGCCGCCCGGGTCTGGATCGACCTCGCGCACAGCAACAACCTGCTGCGGATCTCCGTCAGCGACGACGGCCACGGCGGGGTGGACCCGGACAAGGGCAGCGGACTGCGCGGAATCGAGCGCCGACTGGCCGCCTTTGATGGCATCCTCACCCTGAGCAGCCCCGAGTCCGGTCCGACCATGGCGATTCTGGAGATCCCGTGCGTGTTGTCATCGCCGAAGACCTCGTCCTCCTGAGGGAGGGGTTCGTCGCCATCCTGGAAGCCGCCGGCCTGGAGGTGGTGGCGGCGGTCAGCACCGGGCCGGACCTCCTGGAGGCCCTGCTCACCCAGCGGCCGGACGTCGCGGTGGTCGACGTCCGGCTGCCCCCCACCTTCACCGACGAGGGTCTGCGGGCCGCCATCGCGGCCCGCAAGGAGATCCCCGGGCTTCCGGTGCTGGTGCTCTCCCAGTACGTCGAACAGCTCTACGCCCGCGAGCTCCTGGCGGACAACAGCGGCGGCGTCGGGTACCTGCTGAAGGACCGCGTCTTCGACGTCGCCCAGTTCATGGACGCGCTGCACCGGGTCGCCGGCGGCGGCACCGCGCTGGACCCGGACGTCATCTCCAAACTGCTCTCCGGCGGGCGGCAGTCCAGCGCCCTGGCCCGGCTCACCCCGCGCGAGCGGGAGGTGCTGGCCCTGATGGCCGAGGGGCGCTCCAACGCGGCGATCGCCCAACGCCTGGTGGTCAGCGGACGGGCCGTCAGCAAGCACACCGCGAGCATCTTCGCCCGGCTCGACCTCCCCGAGGACGACGACGACAACCGCCGGGTGCTGGCCGTCCTCGCCTACCTCAACGGCTGACCACCGCCCCGGCCCGGCCCCCACCCGCCGCGCGCCCGCCGCGCCCGGCGCCCGCCCCGCCCGTCCGGCGGCGGCCCGCACGCGGCGAAATGGAAGCGATACAGATCCAAAAAGCGAGCTTCCTAGCCTGGGCGCCGATGGCGACAGAACGGGGGTAGCTCGATGGAGTTCAGTGTTCTCGGCCTGGTCTCGGTGAAGGACGCCCGCGGGGCGGAGGTGGGGCTCGACGGTGCCAAGCAACGCACGGTGCTGGCGGCCCTGCTACTGGCCCGCGGCCGGGTGGTGACGGACGCCCGACTCAGCACACTGCTCTGGGACTGGAATCCGCCGGCCACCATGAGCGCGCAGATCTACACCTACATCTCCCGGCTGCGCAAGCGGCTCGGACCCCGGGTGCGGCTCTCCCGCCAGGGCCCCGGCTACCAACTGGACATCGGCGACACCCGGTTCGACCTGGTCGAGTTCGAGCGGCTCACCCGGCAGGCCCGGTCCGCCCTGGCGGCGTCCCGGTTCGACGCCGCCGCACGGGACTTCGAATCCGCACTCGCCCTCTGGCAGGGGCCGGCGCTCGGCAACGTCACCGAGGCCCTCGCCCAACTGGAGGTCCCCGGGCTGGAGGAGGCCCGGACGGCCGCGCTGGAGGGCCGGGTCGAAGCCGACCTGGCGCTCGGCCGGCACCAGCGGCTCGTCCCCGAGCTGACCTCGCTGGTCACCGAACTCCCCCTGCGGGAAAGGCTGCGGGCCCAGCTGATGACCGCGCTCTACCGCTCCGGCCGGCGGGCCGACGCACTCGCCGCCTACCAGCAGGGCCGGCGCATCCTCGCCCACGAGATCGGCGTGGACCCGGGCCCCGAGCTGACCGCCGTCCACCAGGCGGTGCTGACCGACAGCCCGGAACTCCTCACCGGGCCCGGCGGGCCGCAACCGCCCGGCGCCCGGCCGGCCAGGACGGCCGGTCCCGAGCACGTCCGGGGCCGGGAGAACCTGCTCGCACTGGTGCACTCCACCCTCCCGGTGCGCGGCGAGGACGTCCTCGCCGCCATGGTCCGGGCCGGGCTGCTGAAGGTCCGCGAGCCCGGCCACGACGGCTCGCCCCGCTACTGGGTGGGCGAGCCCTCGCTCCTGGTCCCGCACGACGCCGCGCAGTGCCCGGCCTGCGCCCTGCGAGCGGAGCCGTATATGGAGTCCGCATAGGAACCGGGGGGAGCCTTCCTCCCGCGGTGCACGCCGCCGGGACGGGGCACCACCCCGCCGCGCGGCAGCCGCCCGACATCCTTCCGCTCCCACCGAAGAATCGAGGGACACCATGTCCGACACCGAAGTCACCGGCATCCTGGACGCCGAGCGCAAGGCCCTGGTCAAGTCGATCGTCTGCGACGTGCTGGAGGTCGAGCCGGCGGAGCTGGGCGAGGACGACGACTTCGTCGAGCAGCACGAGGCCGACTCGCTGGCCGGCCTGACCATCCTCGCCACGCTGGAGCGCGACCTCCACATCGAGCTGGCGCAGGAGGAACTGGAGCGGATGACCAACCTGGCCGGTGTCTACGCGGTCGTCGCCGACGCCGAGTCCCGGTGACCACCGTCGACCCGACCCGGGGGCGGAGAGTGGTGCTGACCGGCCTCGGCCTGGTCTCCGCCATCGGGATCGGCGTCGACGCGTTCGCCTCCGGCCTGCGGGCCGGGGCGAGCGGCGTCAAGCCCATCACCGCGTTCGACACCGCGGGCTTCGCGTACGCCAACGCCGGCGAGATCACCGACTTCGACCCGGCCGAGCACCTGCGCACCGTCCGCCCCGAGGACCTCGGCCGGGCCTCGCAGTTCTCGGCCGCCGCCGCCCGGATGGCGTTCGAGGACTCCGGGCTCGACCGCGAGAGGCTGCTGGCCGCCCGGACCGTGGTCGCCGTCGGCACCACCGACGGCGAGACCCGCGACCTCGACGCGCTGGTCGGCCGGCAGATCGCGGAGGGCCCGGAGCAGGTCGACCCGGTGCTGGCGCGCCGCGTCGGCAACGAGCAGCTCTCCGCCGGGATCGTCCGGGAGCTCGGGCTGGTCGACGTCGAGGCCGCGACCGTCCCGACCGCGTGCGCCGCCGGCAACTACGCGGTCGGCTACGGCTACGACGCGATCCGGCTCGGGGACGCCGACCTGGCCCTGTGCGGCGGCGCCGACGCGCTCTGCCGCAAGACCTTCGCGGGCTTCTACCGCCTGGGCACGATCGCCCCCGAGGTCTGCCGGCCGTTCGACGTGAACCGCCAGGGCATCCTCACCGGCGAGGGCGCCGGCATCCTGCTGATGGAGTCGCTGGACTCCGCGCTCGCCCGCGGCGCCCGGATCTACGCCGAGGTGCTCGGCTACGGCCTGACCTGCGACGCCCAGCACCCCGTCGCCCCGGACGAGGACAGCATCGCCCGGTGCATCCGGATCGCCCAGCGCAACGCGGGGGTGACCCCGGACCAGGTCGACTTCATCAGCGCGCACGGCACCGGCACCAAGGCCAACGACATCACCGAGTCCCGCGCGATCCGGCGGGTCTTCGGCGAACGGCCGCCCGCCACCGTCTCGATCAAGTCGATGATCGGGCACTCGATGGGCGCCGCGAGCGCGATCGCCGCCGCGGCCTGCGCCATCGCCCTCACCGAGCGCTTCATCCCGCCCACCATCAACCACGTCGAGACCGATCCGGAGATCGGCCTGGACGTGGTGCCGAACGTGGCCCGGCCGGCCGACCTGCGCGTGGTGCAGAACAACGCACTGGCCTTCGGCGGCAACAACGCCGTCCTGCTGCTGGGTGCGGCGCCCGCCGCCGCCTGACGGCACCCCGACGATCAGGAGCTCTCACGTGACCACCGATTCCCCGCCGGACCGGCCGATCGTGCTGTCGGGCTGGTCGGCCGCCTCCCCCTTCGGCCTCGGCGCCGAGGCCTTCACCGAGGGGCTGACGGCCGGCCACGCGGCGACCGCGCCGCTGGACCGGGAACACTGGGACGGCCCGTACGACACGGCCGGTCTGATCCCCGACTTCACCGTCGCGGGCGTGCTCGGCCGCAAGGGCACCCGCGCCCTGGACCGCTCCACCGGCATCGCGCTCGCCACCGTCGGCCTGCTGCTCGACCAGTACGACGGTGAACTCGGCGCCGACCCCGAGGACATCGGGCTGGTCCTGGGCATCGGTGCCACCAGTGTCCAGAGCATCATGGACTTCTCCCGGGCCTCCCAGGCCGGCGAGCGGCCCTACGACGTGGACCCGGCGCTCTTCCCCAACACCGTGCAGAACCGGGCGACCGGGGCCGGCGCCATCCGCTACGGGCTGAAGGGCCCGAACACCACCATCAGCGGCGGGTCCCTCACCTCGCTGCTGGCGCTCAACTACGCGGTCCGGATGCACCGCCAGGGCCACGGCCGGGTCTTCCTCTGCGGCGCCGTCGAGGAGTACTCGGCCCAGCGGGCCCGGCTGGAGTGGCACGGCGGCGGCCCCGGGGGCGGCGGAGCGCCCGGCCCGCTGGGCGAGGGCTGCGCCGTGTTCCTCACCGAGACCGCGGCCGGGGCGCGCGCGGCCGGGAGGCAGCCGCTGGCCACCGTGCTCGGCTCGCGCTTCCTCGCCTTCCACGCCCCCGGGGCCGTGGGGGCCACCCTGGCCCGCGCCGTCACCGAGGTGCTCGCCGCCGCCGGCGCCACCGCCGCCGACGTCCGGGTGATCGCGCCCGGGGAGGCGCCGGGCCCGCTCGGCGCACAGGAGGAGGCCGGGCTGGACCGCGCGCTCGGAACGGCCGGAACCGCCGGATCGGCTCCGGTCCGGCTGCGGGTCCGGCGGCTGCTCGGCGACACCGGCGCGGCCTCCGCCGGGTTCCAGCTCGCCGCCGTCCTCTCGCTGGCCCGCGCGCAGCCCCAGCCGGACGGAGCGCTGGCCCTGGTCACCTCGGTCAGTCCGGCGGGGACGGTCGGCTGCACCCTGCTCCGGCTGGAGCACCCCGCCGCCGCCTGACCGGCCCGCCCGCGGCCGACGCCGGGCGGCACCACCCCGCCCGACCCGGCCGGGTCGGCCTCCCCGGCCGACCCGGCCGATCCCGTTGCTCCCGTTGCTCCCGTTGCTCCCGTTGCTCCCGTTGCTCCCGTTGCTCCTTCCGATCCTTCCGATCCTCCCGACCCTCCCGACCCGATCGACCCGACCGACCCGACCGACCCGACCGCGCGACCCCGAGGAGAGACCATGACCGCCCCGTCCGTCCCCGTTCCGCCGCCGACGGCGGAACAGCCCGTGCCCCGGCCGATCGCCCTGGTCACCGGAGGCTCCCGCGGCATCGGCCGGGCCGTGGTCGAACGCCTCGCCCAGGACGGCCACGACATCGCGTTCTGCTACCGCAGCGACGAGGCGGCCGCGGAACGGACCGCCGACCTGGCCCGCGCCCACGGCGCCCGGGTACTGGCCCGCCGGCTCGACGTCGCCGACCGGACGGCCGCGGAGGAGTTCGTCGCCGAGGTGACCGCGGACCTCGGCCCGCTGGACGCCCTGGTCGCCTCGGCCGGCGTGCTGCGGGACCGCCCGGCGGCCCTGATGAGCGGCGCCGAGTGGGACACCGTGCTGCGCACCAACCTGGACGGCACGTTCAACGTCTGCCGGCCGGCCCTGCTCCCGATGATCAAGCGCGGCCGCGGCGCCATCGTCACCCTGTCCTCCGTCGTGGGGCTCACCGGGAACGCCACCCAGGCCAACTACGCCGCCTCCAAGGCCGGCCTGGTCGGCCTGACCAAGGCCCTGGCCAAGGAGGTCGGCCCGCACGGCGTCCGGGTCAACGCCGTGGCGCCCGGGCTGATCTCGACCGATATGAGCGCCGGCCTGTCGACGAAGCGGGAGCAGGAACTGCTGCGCCGGATCCCGATGGGGCGCTTCGGCACCGCGCACGAGGTGGCCGACCTGGTCGCCTTCCTGGTGTCGCCGCGCGCCGCCTACCTCACCGGCGAGGTCCTCCGGATCGACGGCGGCATCGCCCTGTGAGCATCTCCCTCTGAGACCCGCCGGGCCCCCGACTCTTCCCGGGCCCCGGCCCTCGCCCGCTCCGGGCCCCCTCCGACCCCCGCGCCGCCCCCACAGCGCCCCACCGCACCGCACCGGCCGCGCGACCCCCACCGCACACGCCGGAACGCCGTCGGGCGGGCCCCGGGCCCCCCGCCCGCCCCCCGCCGGCGCGGGTGAGCACGGGGGGGGCCGGCCGGGGGTGGGCCCCCCCCAGG
>NZ_JBITTM010000045.1:0-31948 GCF_044541955.1 Kitasatospora sp. NPDC085464 | reverse complement strand
CCAGCCCCCCCCCGCCCCGCACGGGCGGGGCGACCCCCCCCCCCCCCGCCGCACCGCGGGGGGCCGACCGGGTACCCCGGTGCCGCCCGACGGCGTTGTGGCGTTCCCCCGTGCACCCGGTCAGTTCCACTCCTCGCTGCCGGGGCCGTCGATCGGGAGGGGGGCCGACACGATCGGGCCACCGGCGCGGACCTGGGCGGCGGCGGGCCCGCCCACGGACGCCATCAGTCCGAGGGACAGGGTGGCAGTCATGCCGAGCACAACCAGAGCCGGCCGGAACGTGTTCACGAGTCGGACGTAGCGCACTGCCGCATCTCCTCAAGAATGGGTTTCCCTCGCTTCTGGAACGAGGCTATGCAGTCGCCACTTCAAGCTCTTATCGATACGTTCTTGTCCGGTTCTCAAGCGATACCCGACCGGTCCTGCAGTCCTGCAGCCCCGTCACCTCCAGCGGGGGCACACCAGGTCGGGGACGCCCGTCACCTCCCGCGGGCCCTCCTCCCCCGGGAGGTCCTCCATCGCCTCGATCAGCTCGGCCAGGTGCTGCTCGGCCTGCTCGACCAGCCGCGGCGACTTCAGGGCCGCGAAGCCGTCCCGGGCGCTGACCAGCCGCCGGAACGCCTCGTCGAAACGCCCCAGCCGCCGCAGCACCTCCCCGAGCCCCAGGCTGAGCCGGGCGTTGAGCAGCGGGACGTCGATCCGCTGCGCCACCCCGAGCCCGGTCTGCAGCGTCGCCAGGGCCTCGTACGGCCGGCCGGAGCGCAGCTGCGCCTCGCCCAGTCCGAGCAGGGCGTGCGTCTCGCCGCGCCGGTCGTGCTTGTCCCGGACGATCTGCAGCACCCGCCGGAAGCTGTCCTCGGCCTCGTCGAACCGGTCGAGCGCCAGGTACGCGCCGGCCAACCGGTTGACGGCCTGCGCCGCGCCCCTGGTCCGGCCGATCCGGTCGAAGACGCCGACGGCCTCGACGGCCAGCCGCAGCGAGGAGTCCAGCGCGCCCTGCTCCCGCTCGATCACCGACATCTGGCCCAGGGTGTGGGCGAGCGCGGAGGCGTCGCCGACCTCCCGGAACACCTCCCGGGCCTCCTGCAGGCGCTCCATCGCCTGCCGCCGGTCGCCGTGGATCCGGTCGATGATCACCATGTTGCGCAGCGCCAGCGCGTGGCCGTAGCGGTGGCCGATCCGCGCGAACAGCCGCACCGCGTTCTCGCACCAGTCCTGCGCCTCGTGGAAGCGCTCCTGGAACATCTCGACGGCGGCCAGCTCGTGGCACATCACGGCCTCGCCGAGCTCGTTCCCGGCCCGCCGCGCGACCTCCAGGGAGCGCTCGCAGGTGAGCCGCCAGTTCTCGTGGTGGTTGCGGATCTCGAACAGCACCACCGAGGAGGCGGTGAGGTCCCAGGCCAGTTCGTCCAGCGACAGCTCGCAGGCCTGGAGCACCGAGGCGACCAGCGACTCGCGCTCCGTCTCGAACCACTGCAGCGGGTCCTCCAGCAGCTCGTCGGTGTGGGCGCGGTCCAGCGGGCGGCGTTCCGCCGAGCCGTGCACCACCGAGAAGTCGCCGCCGTACTCGCGCCGGTGGGCCTCCTCGGCCAGGGCGAGCCAGGTCTCCAGCACCCGGGTCACCGCCTCCCGCCGCTCGGCCTCCTGCTCCTCCAGCTCGGCCCGCTCGCGCGCGTACAGCCGCAGCAGGGTCTGGAAGCGGTAGCGCAGCGCGCCGGTGGCGTCCGTGCCGGCCGCCTCCAGCAGTTGCGCGTCGACCAGGTGCTCGATCAGGTTCTCGGCCTGCGTCGGCGGCAGGTCGAGCAGGGCGCCGCCGACCCAGGCGGTGAAGTCGGGCACCGCCAGCAGGCCGAGCCGCCGGTACATCCGGGCCACGTCCGCCGGCAGGTCGCGGTAGCTGAGGCCGAAGCTCACCCGGACCTCCAGGTCCCCGGCGGTCAGCTCGTCCAGCCGCCAGCACTCGTTGGCGAGCCGGGCGGCCAGGTGCCGTACGTTCCAGTGCGGCTTCGAGGCCAACCGGGCCGCGGCGATACGCAGGGCCAGCGGCGTACGGTCGCAGAGCCGGACGAGCCGGCGCGCGCCGTCCGGGTCGTCGGTGACCCGGTCCGCTCCGGCGATCATGCCGAGCAGTGCCAGGGCGTCCGGCTCCGGCAGCGGGTCGAGCCGCAACCGGACCCTGCTGTGGCCGACCGCGAGGTGGTCCTGCTGGTCCTCCCGGCTGGTGACCACGACGCAGGAGCGGCCGCCGTCGGGCAGCAGGTCGCGGATCTGGTTGAAGGAGTGGGCGTTGTCCAGGATGACCAGGACGCGGCGCTCGGCCAGGATCGCCCGGTACAGCGACACCCGGTCGTCGTGGGCGGTGGGGATCCGTTCGCCGGGCACTCGGAGGGACCGGAGGAAACGATTCAGCACGTCCCCGGGTTCGGCCGGGGGCCGGTGCTCGTCGTAGCCGAACAGGTCCGCGTAGAGCTGGCCGTCGGGGAACTGCTCGGTCACCCGGTGCGCCCAGAACAGGGCGAGGCCGGTCTTGCCGACCCCCGGGAATCCGGTGACGAAGCCGCGGGCCGGCCCCCCTCCCCTGGATTCGTCCTCCAACAGGAGGTCCAGGGAGGCGAGTTCGGATTCACGGCCGACGAAGGCCGAAACCGGCGGCGGCAGTCCGCCCAGCGCGCGGCTGGGCGGGTCGTCGGCCGCCTCGACCTCCGGGACGACGTAGTCCTCGACGGACAACGCGGGCGCGGCGACCGTCTCCCGCGGGGAGCCGAGCAGCATCAGCTCGGGGTCGTCACGCAGGATCGCGTCGTGCAGCCGCTGGATCACCGGGCCCGGCTCCAGGCCGAGCTCCTCGACGAACTGCTGGCGCCCGTCCCGGAACGTCTCGGTCGCCTCGGCCCTGCGCCCGGCCCGGTACTGGGCGAGCATCAGGTTGTAGCGCAGCTGTTCGCGCAGCGGGTTCTCCCGCATCACGGCGGCCAGCCGGGGGATCAGCTCCTGGTGCCGGCCGAGCGCGAGCTCCAGCCCGGTGAGCTCCTCGTAGACCATCAGCCGCTGTTCCTCCAGGGCGACGGCCGCACCCTCGACCCGACGGCCGGTCACCCCGGCCAGCGCCGGGCCGCGCCAGACGTCCAGCGCCAGCCGGTAGAGGCCGGCCGCGTCCTCGTTGCGCTCCTCCCGGCGCGCCTGCGCGGCCTCGCTCAGCAGGCGGTCGAAGTGCACGGAGTCCAGGGTGTTGCCCTGCGCCTGCAGCCGGTAGCCGGGATGCGCGGTGAGGATGACCTCCCGCGGGCACTCGACCGCCCGGAACGCCTTGCGCAGTGCGGCGACGCAGATCGCCACCTGGGTCCTCGCGGTGGAGGGCGGCTGCCCTTCCCAGACCGCCTCGACAAGGCTGTCGACCGACACCTCCTTTCCCCAGGCCAGCACGAGCATCGCCATGATGGTGCGCTGACGCGCCCCACCTATCACCACCGGCCGACTTTGATATGTAACCGACAATGGCCCAAGAATGCCGAAATCGAGGCCAATATCCCGTTCAGCCGCATCGACCATCTGTACCCCCGTTGGTCTCACGCCAGGTGCCGCAGCGCGACCGAGGATACTTGATTGATTCACAAATCACGCCTGGCTTGCGTCGGCATCATTCACGGCCGGAACTCGCCCGCGTTCGCGGCCGGCCCCCCGTCAATTCGCCCGGAACGACGGAACGGAGCGAAGAAACAAACCGACCGGTGCGCCCCATTTCCGCGGCCCCGCGGATAGCGCCGGGAAGTGGACCGGCACCGTCCGAAGGAGTTCCGGCCGGCCCCGGCGGTGGGGGAATCCGCCCCAACCGGCCGGGGCCGGAGTGCTCCGGCGGGATCAGCCGCCGGGAGCCGGACGGACGGCGAGGACCATCGGGCCGGTCATCGCCGTCGTGAGCAGCGCCATCAACACCAGGACGGTGAGCCCCGCGGTACTGATCAGATGTGCCTGCCAACCGATCCCGGCGAGGACGATCTCGGTCACTCCGCGACAGTTCATCAACGCCCCGAAACGCATCGCGTCCGCCCGGTCCAAACCGGCCAGCCGGGCTGCTCCGCCCGCACCGACCAGCTTGGTCACGCAGGCCGCCAGCACGACGACGACGAGAACCAGCCAGTGCCCGCCGTCCCGCCCGAGCGAGCCGATCGAAACCTTCAGGCCGACACCGGCGAAGAACACCGGCAGCAGCACGGCCAGGGTGAAGCCCTGGAAGTGCTGCTGCATCCGCTCGATCACGCTCGACTGGTGCGGCACCACCGTTCCGAACAGGAAGGCGCCGACCGCCGGGTGCAGCCCGATCAGCTGGGTCAGCCCCGCGTAGCCGAGCGCTCCGGTCAGCAGGACGGGCAGCAGCAGCCGTTCGGGCGAGCTCCGCCGCTCCGAGCGCCGGATCAGCGCGGCGAGCGCGGGCCGCACCCACAGCACGGTGACGGCGACCAGCGCCAGGGTCAGCCCCACCGTGGAGACCAGCTTCCCGCTGCCACCGCCCGCCGAGGCCGCCAGGATGCCGGTGAGCGCCAGCCAGGCCACCCCGTCACCGAGCGCCGCCGTGGTCAGCGCGTAGCCGCCGAGCGGCGTGCGGTCCATCCTCAGGTCGACCAGGGTCCGGGCCAGGACCGGCAGCGCGGTCACCGACAGGGCCAGCCCGAAGAACGCCGGGTAGCCCCAGCCCTTCCCGGCCGACCCGGCCAGCACGTCCGGCGCCGCCAGCGCGATCGCGCCGCCGGCCAGGAAGGGCAGGACCATCCCGCCGCCGACCGCGGCCACCACCGGCCCGCGCAGCCGCACCTCCCGCAGCTCGCACCCGAGCAGGAAGACGAAGACGGACAGCCCGAGCTGCGCCGCGAGATCGAGCCCGCCGCGCACCTCGGGCGAGAAGATCCAGGCCTGCCCGGACGGCCAGATCCAGCCCAGCGCGGACGGACCGAGCAGCAGCCCGCCGAGGACCTCGCCGACCACCGGGGGCTGACGCAGCCGGACCATCAGCGAGCCCAGCAGATGGCTGAGCAGCACGACCACCGCGACCGCCAGCAGGAAGCGGGCGATCGGGTCGACCCGGTCGGCCCGGCGCGCGGTGTCCACCAGGCTCGGCCCCCACAGCACGAGGGCCGTCACCAGGACGACCAGCCCGGGGACCCAGCGGACCACCGCCTGCCGGACGGCACCCTCCCGCGGGCGCCGCGGCGGCACCCCACGACGGACCGGCCCCTCGGGCGCCGGCCTCTCCGCCGTGGTCACGGCGCCGCCACCCCCCGGGCGCCGACCGCGGCCGGCACCTCGGCGTCCTGCTCGGCGGCGGGCCAGTCGGCGAACCGGCGCAGCCCGTACAGCAGCGGGACCCCGCCCGCCCGGTGCACCTCGACGACCTCGCCGAGGACCAGGACGTGGTCGCCGACCTCGATCAGCTGCCGCACCCGGCAGCCGGCCAGCGCCAGCGCGTCCCCGGTGAGCCAGGGCAGGCCGAGGACGGGCGACGGCCGCCAGTCGACGTGCGAGAAGCGCTCGGCCACCGCGGTCGTGAACACCCGGGCGGCGGCCTGGCCCCCGGTGTGCAGGAGGTTGACGGCGAAGGCCTGTCGCGCGACCAGGGCCTCCAGCGTGCTGCTGGGGGCCTTCAGACAGACGGACAGGACGGGCGGAGCGGTGGTCACGCTGCTCAGCGAGGAGCAGGTGAGCCCGCGGGGACGGCCGACCGGGTCGGTGGTGGTGACCACCGCGACGCCGGTCGGGAAACGGCTCATGAGCCCCCGGTAGTCGTCCACCGGCACGTGCCCGGCGGTGGACGGCTGTCGTGCGGAGCGGGGCTGCGGACCGGCGCGGTCCACGAAGCGTCTGCCGGCCGGGGCCTGGCTCGACGCGGGCGGGCTGGCCATGCGTTCTCGCCTTCTGGGAGCGGTGCGGATGGTCGCCGAGCACTGCCGGGGGCACCGCCGGGCACCGCGGGACGGCGACCGTCGCCGATCGCCGTCCGTGCGCCGACGGGGCCCGGCCCGACGGGTCCACGGGGGTGGGGACCCGTCGGGCCGGGGGCTCGGTGCACCCCTGGCGGGTGCGGGTCAGTTGATCGACGCGAGGTACTCGTGGCAGCTCGGCAGGGCGGCGACGAGGCGGTCCGCGTCGGCCTTGATCCGGGCCAGCTCGGCGCGGGCCGCGGCCGGGTCGATGTGCGCGAGCGCCGGCCGGGCCGTCCGGGGCTCCTGCCCCAGCCCGAGCAGCATGGTGTTCCAGGAGTAGTGCTCGAAGCCGTGGTAGGCCGGGTAGATGGTCTGCTCGTCGAGCAGGTGCGAGGCGGCGACCTCCAGTCGCTCGGCCAGGCCGTCCGGGAGCGGGCGGACCTTGGTCTCCTTCCAGTACGGCGTGTCGTCACGGCGGGCCGCCCAGTAGTGCAGGACGAGGAACTCCTTCACGCCGTCCAGCACGTTGGCGACGCGCTTGTTGTAGTCCGCGGCCAGCGCCGGGTCCCAGCGCTCGTCCGGGAAGTGCTTCACCAGCTGCTCGATGCCGTGCTGGATGAAGAAGATGCCGGTCGACTCCAGCGGCTCCACGAAGGCGCTGGACAGGCCGATCGCCACGCAGTTGTTCACCCAGGAGCGCTCGTTGCGGCCGATCCGCATCCGGATGTGGTTGGCCTCCAGGTCGTCCCGGCCGGGAGCGGCGAACTCGCGCAGCGTGCGCTCCGCCTCCTCCGGGCTGGTGAACTCGTCGGAGTAGACGTAGCCCGTGCCGTTGCGCCCGAACAGCGGGATCGTCCAGATCCAGCCCGCCTCCATGGCCGAGGCCGTGGTGTACGGACGCATGTCCTTGCGCTGCTCCTCGTCCAGCGGCACCCGCAGCGCGACGGCCCGGTTGTTCGGCAGGACGTCCTGGAAGGAGACGAACGGCTCCTCCAGCGTCTCGTTGATCAGCAGACCGCGGAAGCCGGTGCAGTCGATGAAGAGGTCACCCGCGAGCTCTCCGTGCCCGCGGGTGGTGACGTGGCTGATCCAGCCGCGCTCGTCCCGGGCCACGTCCACCACGTCGTCCACCACGTGCCGCACCCCGCGCCGGGTGCCGTAGTCGGTGAGGAACCGGGCCAGCAGGCCGGCGTCGAAGTGGTAGGCGTAGGGGAACTGGGCGCGCTGCTCCTCCAGGGTGGAACGGCCGAGCGAACCGTCCAGGCCGCCGGCGAACAGCGACCCGTCCATCAGTCTCGGCGAGCGTCTCGCCTCGCACAGGTACGGCGTGATGTAGCAGCTGCGGTCGAAGGACTCGCTGCGGTCGCCGAGTTGCAGCCACCAGTCGGCGACGTTGAACCCGTCGGAGGTCCGCAGCCGCTCGAACGGGTGGTAGAAGTGGTGCCCGACCTCGCGCCAGTTCTCGAAGCGGATGCCGAGCTTGTAGGAGCCGGAGCAGTGCGGCATCCAGTCCCGCTCGTCCAGGCCGAGATAGTCGAAGAAGTGCCGGACGGTGCTGAAGGTCGCCTCACCGACGCCGATGGTGGCGACGCGGTCCGATTCCACCAGCGTCACGTCGATCCGGTCGCCGAATGCCGCCTTCAGGTAGGTGGCACTCATCCAGCCTGCGGTTCCGCCGCCGACGATCACTACCGAGTTGATCATCCCCGAGCCCTCCTGGAGATCCGTGATTCGTGCAGCGAAGTTATCCAGCCACGTTTTTCCTTCGTTATCGGTCGTCAATGGCGAGGGAAGATCGACGGTGTTCCCGACAATATCGACGGGTGCCCGGACGGAATCCCGCAGCCGCTTCCCGGCGTTTCTCCGCCGGTTTCTCCCCGGTCCCCGCGGGTTTCCCGCCGGTCCCGTTCCGTGCGCCCGTCGGGCCCCGTCGGCCGCTGCCGCTTTCCCGCCGCTTCGGCGGGGCACCGCGACCCAGCCGCCGTCCCCGCGGGGCGGCGGGCGGACGCGGCTACGCGCGGCTGCGCGGGGCTCTGCGGGGCTCTGCGGGGATGTCCGGATGCCGCCGGAGGCGCGCACGGCGTCGGCCGGTGTCGCAGGGCGTCGACCGGGGGGAGGGGGTGGGGCGTCCGGCCGCTCCGCCGCGGCGGGGGCGCACGGCGGCCGCGGCGCACGGCCGCGGCGGGCGGGATCCGCCGCCTCCGGGACCTCGCCGGGGCGGCCGTGACGGATCTGGTGGGGCACCAGGGGCTCGAACCCTGAACCTACGGATTAAAAGTCCGCAGCTCTGCCAATTGAGCTAGTGCCCCGCGGCCCTTGGTCCCGGTGGTGCCCGGTGGGGAGAGCCACGGCGATCCTACCCGGTGGGGCCCAGGGCTCCGCCAGTGGATTGCACGGACGCGCCGTGGGTGTGCAGCGGTCCTTGAGGCGGCGTGTAGTGGGCCGCGCGGACGCGGCGGAGCCACGCCTCGGCCGGGCGCGGGTCGGGGGCGGCGGGGAGGACACCGGGGCCGGCCAGCCGGTCGGCGGCGTCCGCGAGCAGGCTCTCGGCGACGGCGGGGCGGTCGGCGATGCGTTCGCCGAGTTCGCGGATCCGTTCGGGGTCGGGCAGCCGGATCAGGTTGCGGCCGCTCCGGTGCAGCCGGACGGCCTGCTCGACCAGCCGGACCAGGTGCCGGGCGTGCTTGGCGGCCCGGCGGCGAGTGGCCGGGTCGGTGGTGTCGCGGGTCAGCAGCTTGCGGAACTGCTGGTCGGCGTAGCCGAGATAGGCCTTCCGCACGGCGGGTGCGCTGAGGAAGCTCGTACGGATGCCGACGAGTTCCGCACCGAGCGGGGTGCGGGTCTCGTACAGGTCGTCGGGCAGCCAGACCAGTTCGGAGGCGGTCGGGTTGCAGGTCAGCGCGAGCCGGCACCACTTGGCGGCCTCGTGCAGGGTGAGGTCGGGCGCGGTGCTGACGTGCGACTCGGCGGGGCGGTGCAGGCCGTGCAACTCCTCGGTGGGGGTGGCGAACAGGCCCAGCCGGTCCAGGTCGGAGCCGGCGTGGGCGAAGCCGTACGCGGTGGAGCCGACGATGCCGGAGAGCAGGACGGTCCCGGGGGTGGTTGCGGGCACGGGTGGTCTCCTCCCGGGAGGCGTACGGTCGGGCTGCGGACGGGCGGACGGGCGGGCTGCGGACGGGCGTTCGGCCCACGGACGCGCCGCGGACGCGCCGCGGACGGGTACGGGCATCCTCTCCGGAACGGGCCGCGCCGGGCGAGCGAATTCCGGTCCGGGGCCCGCCCGCCCGCCGATACTGGCCCCATGGAGCACGATCCCCACGTGGAAGCGGTGGCAGCCGGCGGCGTCGAGAAGCTGCGGGCCTGGTGGTCGCACCGGCAGTGGCTGGACCGCCCGCACACCGATGCGTCCGCCGCCGAGGTGCTGGCCGCCACCGGCTGGGCCCGCTCGGTGGGCGGCGCGGCACCGTACCTGGGACTGTTCGCCCGCGCCGGGCTCCGCCGGGCGGCGGTGGACGAGGCGGTGGCCCGGCTGGAGGTGCACGAGCTGCCGTCCGCCCGCGGCTGCACGTACGTGCTGCCCGGCTCCGACTTCGCGCTCGGCCTGGCCTGCGGCGCCGCCGCGCCGGTGGGTGAACTGACCGCGGCGGAGAAGCACCTGGGGGTCGGCCGGGACGAGGTGGAGAAGCTCTGCCTGGCCATCGAGCGGGTGCTGTCGCACGAGGAGCCGCTGGACCCGACCACGATCCGGGAGTCGGTCGGGGACGCGGTCCGCCCGCTCGGCGAGGCGGGCAGGAAGCGCGGCCTCGCCACCACCCTGCCGCTCGCCCTCGGGCTGATGCAGTCGCGCGGCCGGATCCGCCGGGTGCCCGTCAACGGCCGCCTGGACCAGCAGCGTTACGGCTACGTCGGCTGGGACCAGCCGGTCGCGGGGAACGCCGTCGACCTCGCCCACCGCTACTTCTCCTGGGCCGGCCCGGCCACCGTCAAGCACTTCCGCTGGTTCTCCGGCTTCACCGCCGCCACCGCCCGGCGGGCCGTCGCCGAGGCGGGCGCGGTCCCGCTCACGCCCGGCTCGGAACTCCTGCTCCCACCCGAACTCGCGGACGAATTCGCCGAGTTCAGGGCGCCGAGCACACCGCACTACACCCTGCTGGCCGGCATCGACGGCATCCACCTGCTGCACCGCGACCTGCCCCGGCTGCTCGACCCCGCCGACGCCGCCCGCCCGCTGCCCGCCGGCCGGGCCGGCCGGGCCTTCGGCTCCGAGGCCGACCCCCAGACCCACGTCGTGCTCGACCGCGGCCGGATCGTCGGGCTCTGGGAGTACGACACCGAGCGGGCCGGGATCGTCCTGCTGCCCTTCGTCCCGCTCGACGACGCCCTGCGCGAGGCGGTGGCCCGCACCGAGGCGTTCGTCCGCGACTACCTCGGCGACGCCCGCGGCTTCAGCCTCGACTCGCCGAAGAGCCGTGCACCGAAGATCGCGGCGCTGCGGGCCGCCGCGGCAGGCGTGCCGGGCCGGTCGCGCGGGTAGCGTACGGACCGTGTCGACCACCACCACCGACGAAGTCCTGCTCGTCACCGGCGCCGGGCGCGGCATCGGCGCCGCCACCGCCCTGCTGGCCGCCCGCCGCGGCTACCGCGTCTGCGTCAACTACCGGACGGACGAGGCCTCGGCGGCCTCCGTCGTGGACGCGATCCGCGCCGAGGGCGGCACCGCCCTCGCGGTGCGCGCCGACGTCAGCCGGACCGCCGAGGTGGAACGGCTGTTCGCCACCGTGGACGCCGAACTCGGCCTGCTCACCGGCCTGGTGAACAACGCCGGCACGCTGGAGAAGCAGTGCCGGCTGGAGGAGATCGACGAGGACCGGCTGAACCGGATCTGGGCCGCCAACATCACCGGCCCGTTCCTGTGCGCGGCCCACGCCGTCCGCCGGATGTCCACCCGGCACGGCGGGCGCGGCGGCGCCGTCGTCAACGTCTCCTCGGCCGCCTCCAGGCTCGGTTCGCCGAACGAGTACGTCGACTACGCGGCCGCCAAGGGCGCGGTGGACTCGATGACCCGCGGCCTCGCCCTGGAGGTCGCCGCCGAGGGGATCCGGGTCAACGCGGTGCGGCCCGGACTGATCCACACCGACATCCACGCGCTCGGCGGCGAGCCCGGCCGGGTCGACCGGGTCGCGCCGGACCTCCCGATGCGGCGCGGCGGGCAGCCGGAGGAGGTCGCCGAGGCGATCCTCTTCCTGCTCTCCCACGCCGCGTCCTACACCACCGGCGCGTTCCTGGAGGTCTCGGGCGGCCGCTGACGACCGGTTTCCGGCCCCCCGGAACCGGAACCCGCACCACCCGGGGGCCGCTTTCGGACAGCGTCGGCCCGCCACCGAACGGCCCCCTCCGGTTTCCTTCCGCGCGCCTGCCCCCGCCCGTACGGTGGAAGCCATGACCGACGACGCCTTCATCGACATCCCCGGTGTGCGCAACTTCCGTGACGCGGGCGGCATCGGCGCCCTCCGCCGGGGCGTGCTCTACCGCTCCGGCTCCTTCCACACGCTCACCGAGGAGGGCGCCCGGCGGCTCAAGGCCCTCGGCCTGCGGACGGTGTTCGACCTGCGCAGCCGGTTCGAGCTGGAGACCTGGCCGGACCAGCGGCACGGCCTCGACCACGAGACCCTCAACCTGCCGACCCTGCCCGCCGATCGCGGCGACGTCGACCGGCCCTGGCCGGAGGACCAGGCCGCCCTCTACCCCTTCATGGCCGAAACGTCCGGCGCCTCGCTCGCCGCCGTCGTCCGCCGCCTCGCCGCGCCGGAGTCGCTGGCCGCCGTCGTCCACTGCGCCGTCGGCAAGGACCGCACCGGCCTCACCATCGCCGTCCTGCAGTCCCTGCTGGGCGCCTCCGAGGCCGACATCACCGCCGACTTCCTGCTCTCCAACATCGGCCTCGGCCTGGACAAGGGCCCCGTCCCGTACGTCGACGAGGCCGGAGCCGAACGCCTCTCCCGCCCGGTCGGCACCGAACTCATCGCCTCCTCCCTCGCCTGGATCGACACCCACCACGGCTCGATCCCCGCCTACCTCCACCACCACGGCGTCACCGACGCCGAACTGGACGCCGTCCGCACCAACCTCTCGGCCTGACCGGCGCCCCCGGCCCGGGCGGGGGCTCGACGGCGGGGGCCCTACGGCCGGCGCTCGAAGCGCCACCACTGGGTCGGTTCGTCGACGTCCTCCCACTGGTGGACGACGCCGTCCGGGGCCTGCGGCGCGGTCAGCGGCTTGCCGCTGATGAAGCTGCTGACGGTGTACGTCCCCGGGGCGTCCACGTGCGCCTCCAGCAGCCACTCCTGGGCGCCGAAGGCGTTGGCGCCCCACTGCTGGATCGGGACGCCGTCGTCCGGGGAGGCTCCGGTGACGTCGAGGCGCTTGCCGCTGCCGGCGTTCTCCAGGTGGTAGAGCGCGCCGCCCGGGTGGACGGCGGTGAGCCGCCAGAGCTGGGCGTCGGTGCCGTCGTCGGTGCCCAGCACGATCCGGGCGCCGCTGCGCCGGGAGGCGTCGGCGACCTGCAGCAGCAGGCCGGTGCCGACGTTGCGGACGAGGTAGCTGCCGTCGGTGATCGCGGAGTCAGTCACGGTCGAAGTCTGCCACCGGGTACCGACAGGCCTCGTAGCCGACGACCGCGGCCAGCACCGCCGCCACGACGCCGACCTGGACGAGCGCCGACACCCGGGTGCCCAGCGGGACGGTGGCCGCGACCAGCACCGCGCCGAGCAGCCGGGGCAGGTTGGGGCCCAGGCGGAGGGAGGCGCGCACGGCCGTGTTGACCACCAGGTACAGGGTGATCCCCCCGGCCAGCGCGGCCGCCTGCGGCAGGCTGATCGCGGCGACCGGGTGGCCGACCGCGGACTTGACCCCGGCGGCGAACAGCAGCACGCCGAGCAGCAGCCCGAAGTGGCCCAGGTAGAAGACCGAGACGGCCGCCCGGTTGCGCTCGGCGGAGGGCAGCGCGGCCATCCGGTGCTCGGCGCGGGCGTCGTCGTCGTGCCCGAAGTACGCCCACCAGAGCGCGACGCAGACGGTCAGGCTGAGCAGCGCGACGGCGATCAGCGCGGGCCCGAGGTCGGCCGTCCCGGCGCCGACGCCGATCGCGATCACCGACTCGCCGAAGGCGATGATCACGATCAGCCCGTGCCGCTCCACGAAGTGGTCGGCGCGCAGCCGGAACTCGGGCAGCCCGGCCGCCCACGGAGTCATGAACTGCATCGCGAAGGCGGCCGTCCAGAAGCCGAGTTGGACCGTCCCCGCGAGGTAGCCGCCGGCCACCACCAGGGCGCCGACGACCAGGTTGCTCGCGCCCATCCGCAGCACCGCGGCGGGGGTGACCCCGGCGGCGACGAACATCCCGGTGTGCAGGGCGACCACCACCAGGTACGCCCAGCCGAACGCGGCGCCGCCGCCCTCGAAGGCGTGCGGGACGGACAGCGAGATGACCAGGAAGGCGCCCATCGCCAGCATCAGCAGCCCGCGCCGGGCGTGGGTGCGCGGCGGCATGGCGTTGGTCAGCCATATGAAGGCGTCGTACATCCACCAGATCACGCCCAGCATCACCAGCACCTGGGCGAACCCGCCGGGGGTGAGGTGGTGGACCAGGCTGCCGGTGAGCTGGGTGATGGTGAAGACGAAGACCAGGTCCAGGAAGAGTTCGAGCGGTGCCACCTTCAGGGCCGGCTCGGCGGTCACGGCGGGACTCGTCGCCTCAGGAGCACCAGGGGAAACACGCGATGCGGTCACGGCGCGAGTATCCGTCACCCGGCCCGGGCCCGGGGGCGTTTCGACCGGACCGGCTCCGCCGCCTATGCTGCGGCGAATGTCCACCGAGCAGATACCGTCGCACCGTCAGCAGCCCGCCTTCCTCGACGCCGTGGCCGACCTGGAGGCGGTGGTCGCCGCCGGGGACGACGAGCGTTTCGGCCCCGCCCTCGGCATGGTCGGCGGCCTGTTCGGCGCGGCCGCACCGGACGAGCGGGCGGCTGCCGGTCCCCGGCTGGCCGCGCTGCTGCCGGACGCCCCGCCGTTCCCCCGCTCGCACCTGGCGATGGTGGTGGGCGCCTGCGTCGAGCACGGCGCCGACCCGGTCGCCTGCGCCGGCCCGGTGCTGGCCGGCCTGCGCGGGGCGCTGACCGGCGCACAGCTGCTGGCGCGGCGGTGGGACGGGACCGGCGGCGGCCCGCTGCCGGACCCGGAGCAGGACGATCCGGCCGCGGCACACGAGCGGATCGCCGACCCCGCCGTCCTGGACGAGTGGCACGCCCACCTGGCCGTGGTCGGCTGGTGGACGCTGCACCTGTGGCAGCAGGCGTCCTGGGCGGTGTACGCGCACGCCCCGGTCCGGGCCGAGGCCCGCGCCTCGGGCGTGACCGCGGTGCTGGTGGACCTGTTCGCCCGGCACGAGGGCGAGCAGCACGACTTCAAGGGCCTCGCCCACCTCGCACTGATGCTGGACGACGAGCCGCTGCTGGTGCTCGACCGCCCCACCGGCACCGGCTACCTGCTGCGGATGAGCGGCCTGGGCGACACCTTCCAGCTGCACACCCTGCTCGCCGACGTGCTGATCGGCGGCGGCCACCTCCCCGGCGCCCCGCAGGACCCGGAGGTGGTGGCGCTGGCCCGGACGGCCTTCCTGGACCACCGCAAGCCGATCGCGACCGGCGCCTTCAACCTGGTCGCCCCGGACGGCTCCTGGCTCTGGAACGAGGGCACCCCGAGCGACATCCCGCTGCTGGACGGCGTGCGCACCCTGGTGCTGGAGCCGCAGCCGTACGAGCGCAGCTGGTCCGCCGGGCGCTTCATCCAGGAGGTCCCGGGCGACCTCCGGCTGGAGCGGGTGCTCGACCCGGCGGAGGCGGCGCAGTGGCTCGCCCGCACCGTCCCGGGGCACTCCAACGCGGAGGCCTTCCGGTAGGTCCCCGGCACCTGCCCCGTAGCCGTCCGGTAGACGCCCGGCTCCTGCCCCGTAGCCCGTCCGGTCCGCCGCCGGAGCCACCGGTGGATCGCCGGTCCGGTCGGGTTATGGTCGGATTCCGACACAGCCCCGAGGAGTGGAGTCGACGATGGCGAAGGTCCCGAACGTGCTCGCGGCCGCCGCGCCCGCCGCGCTGACCGCGGCGAGCGGCCTGGTCGGCGGCTACGGCGTCGCCCGCTGGACCGGCCGGCGCGAGCTGGGCGGCGCGGTGCTGGCGGTGGCCGGCGCCGGGGCGGCCGCGCAGTGGCGCCGCAGCTCCGGCCCGGGCACCGCGGCCGCGCTGACCGGCCTGTACGTGGCGGCGTTCGGCGGCTCGCACCCGCTGGCGAAGCGGATCGGCGCCTGGCCGTCCGTCTTCGCCGTCACCGGCGTGGTCGCGGCGGCCTCCACGGCCGCGACGGCGCTGTCCGCCCGCAACCGCAGGACCCGCTAGGACCGGCGGGGCCGGCTTTCGGCCTCGGCCTCGGGCCCGGCCCGCTCAGGCCCGGCTACGCCCGGCTACGCCCGGCTCGCCGCGCCGAACCGGGCCTCGAAGGCCGCCCGGTTCACCGAGACCGGCGAGCGGTCCCAGACCGCGAACACCACCCGGTCGAAGGCCGCCCCGTACCGCGCCAGCGCACCCTCGAAGGCCTCGGCGACCTGGGCCGGGTCGTTGCCGAACACCCCGCAGCCCCAGGCGCCGAGCACCAGGGTGCGCAGCTCGTGCCGGGCCGCCGCCGCGAGCACCCGCACGGCCCGCTCGGCGAGCACCCCCCGCACGTCCGTACCGGCCGAACGCCGTTCCAGCTGCCCGGCGTTGGGGGCGGGCGAGGTCAGGAAGGTGACCGGGAACGGCTGCGCCAGCAGCTCGCCGCGCCCGTCCCGGATCACCGGCACGTCGGGCGAGACGATCACCCGGTGGCTGTACCGGAGGTCGGTCGAGGCCCGGTGCGCCTCGTAGTAGTCCGGCGCCTCCAGCAGGCAGCTGTACAGCAGCGCGCTGCGGCACAGGTCCTCCTCCTGGGCGCGGGCACCGCGCAGGTACCCGCCGCCGGGGTTGCGCGCTGAGGCGAAGTTCAGCACCCCGACCGGCCCGGCCCCGGCCGCGACCAGCCGCCCGGCGGCCTGGACGCTCCCCTCGGCCGTCACCTCGACGCTCCCGCGCGGCCCCGGCCCCGGCTCGCCCGCCGCCACCAGCGCGTCCAGCGCCTGCGGCGGGTACGACACCGTGCCGGCCCGGGCCGCCGTCAACTGCTCCCCCACCCGCACGAGTTCGCCGCCGGCCGTCCGGTAGTCCCCCCGTCCGGCGATCTCCTCGTTCACCCGTGCCACGTCATGCAGTCTGCTGCTCATGCCCCGGACGCTACGGGACTACCGCCACCGCGCGCCACAGGTTATTCTCACTTCCAGAACAACACCTCGGGGGGACGTGCCAGGACGAGGTGTCGGGGGGTATCGGGGGAACGCGAAGGGCCCGCTCCGGGGGACGGAGCGGGCCCTTCGTACGATCAGCGCGGCCGGCGGTCGATCACCGCCGGTGCGGCGTCAGTTCTTCCAGCGCGGCTTGCGGTCGTCGCGGTTGAAGCCGCCACGGTCGCCACCGCGGTCGCGGTCGAAACCGCCGCGGTCACGGTTGAAGCCACCACGGTCGGCCTGCGGACGGCCGCCGGAGCGGTGGTCGTCGCGGCGCGAGAACGGACGGCTGCTGCCGCCGCGCTCGTCGCGGTCCCGGCCGAAGGACGGACGGTCGCCGAAGGAACGGGCCGGACGGTCACCGAAGGAACGGCCGCCGCGGTCGTCGCGGTCGCGGTTGAAGCCGCCACGGTCGCCACCGCGGTCACGGTCGAAGCCACCCGAGCGACGGTCGTCACGGTCACGGCCGGCGAAGCCACCGCGGTCGCGGTTGAAGCCGCCACGGTCGCCACCGCGGTCGCCACCGCGGTCACGGTCGAAACCGCCCGAGCGACGGTCGTCACGGTCACGGCCGGCGAAGCCACCGCGGTCACGGTTGAAGCCGCCACGGTCGCCACCGCGGTCACGGTCGAAACCGCCCGAGCGACGGTCGTCACGGTCACGGCCGGCGAAGCCACCGGAACGGCGGTCGTCACGGTCGCGGTCCCGGCCGAAGCCGCCGGAGCGGCGGTCGTCGCGGTCCCGGTCGCCACCGCGATCGCGATCGCGATCGCGGTCACGGCCGAAGGCCGGACGCTCGGTGCGCGCCTCGCGGTACGACGGGGTGCGCTCCTCGGCCTGCGGCGCGGCGGGCGCCTCGGCGGCGGCCGGAGCGGCCTCGGCCGCGGCGGACTCGCCGGTCTCCTCGGCGGCCGGCTCCTCGTCCACGATGCCCAGGTCGGCCCGCTCGCGCGCCGCACGGGCGGCCAGGCGGTCGGCCTCCTCCCGCAGCTCGGTGGCGCGGCGCTGCGCGCGCTCCAGCTGGCGGGTCATGTCGGCGATCTCGCGCTCGGCGGCACCGGCGATGTTGGCGGCGCTCTCCGCCTGGACCTCGGTCAGCGAACGGGCGCCGGTGATCTTGGCGACCTCGGCGTCGAAGGCGTGGTCCAGGATGTGGCGGCTGGCGTCGACGCCCGCGTCCTCCATCAGGCGGAAGACGCCGCGGCGCTGGTGCGGCAGCACCAGGGTGACGACGGCGCCCGAGCGGCCGGCCCGCGCGGTGCGGCCGGAGCGGTGCAGGTAGTCCTTGTGGTCGCCGGCCGGGTCCACGTTCAGGACCAGGTCGATGCCGTCGACGTGGATGCCGCGGGCGGCGACGTCGGTGGCGACGACGACGTTGGTGTAGCCGTCCTTGAAGTCGCCGAGGACACGGGTACGGGCGCCCTGGGTCATGCCGCCGTGCAGCGCGTCGGCCTTCACGCCGGCCTCGATCAGCTGCTCGGCGACGCGGTCGGCGCCCATCTGGGTGCGGACGAAGATGATCGTGCGGCCCTTGCGGGCGGCGATCGCGTTGGTGATCGGCGCCTTGTCCTTGGGCTTCACCACGAGGATGTGGTGGGTCATGGTGGTGACGGCGCCGGCCGACGGGTCGACCTCGTGGGTGACCGGGCTCTTCAGGTAGCGCTTCACCAGGGTGTCGATCTCGTTCTCCAGGGTGGCGGAGAACAGCAGGCGCTGGCCGCCGGCCGGCACCTGGTCGAGGATCTCGGTGACCTCGGGCAGGAAGCCCATGTCGGCCATCTGGTCGGCCTCGTCGAGCACGACGGTCTGGACGTCGGCGAGCTTGGCGCTGCCGCGGTTCAGCAGGTCGCGCAGACGGCCCGGGGTGGCGACCAGGATGTCGACGCCACGCTCCAGCGCGTAGATCTGGTTCGACATCGAGGTGCCGCCGCAGACGACCTTGAGCTTGAGACCGAGCACCGAGCCGAACGGCTCCAGGGCATCGGCGACCTGCATGGCCAGCTCGCGGGTCGGGACCAGGATCAGGCCGCGCGGGTGCTTGGGCTTGGTGCGCTCGCCGTCGGCGAGGCGGGTCAGCAGCGGCAGGCCGAAGCTGAGGGTCTTGCCGGAGCCGGTGCGGCCACGGCCCAGCACGTCCTTGCCGGCCAGGGCGTCCGGGATGGTCGCGGCCTGGATCGGGAACGGGGTGGTGACGCCGCGCTTGGCGAGGGCACGGACGACGTCGTCGTGCAGGCCCAGGTCGCCGAAGGTGATGGTCGGCTCGGCGGCCGCCTCCTCGGTGGCCTCCACGGCCTCGGCGATCACCTCGTCCGCGGCGGTGTCGAGGGTGTCGGTGGTGTCGGTGACATCGGCGGCGGCCTCGTTCGCGGGCATGGCGAAGCGGGCGTCGTCAACGAGAGACATGCAAAACCTTCCGGAAGTGGCACGCGCCAAAGTCCGGGGTTCTGTTTCACAACCGCCTCTATGCGGTCAGCCACGGATCGCCGGAACGCGCCAAGGGCGCCAGATGGGAATAGGGCGCCAATCAAATGAATCAAACGAACGATCTACCACCATAGAGGACCCTGGGGATCGGAGGCAAATGCCCTGGACAGGACGCTAATGCCCACCGGCACGCGGGCTCGGTGCCGAGGAACCGGAGCTGCCCGACGAGGGCTCCGGGAGCGGCGGCACGGTGACGGGGGGCGAACTGTGCTCCGGCTCCGGAGTGTTCGACGGACGGCTGCTCGGCGTGGCCGACGGCGAGCCCGCCGAACCGCCCGAGCGGCCCTCGCCGGTACCGCCCGCCCCGCCCGTACCGCCGGAGCCCGCCGTGCCGCCGGAGCCGGTCGGCCCGCCGCCGCCCGGGTGCGGCGCCGGGCTGGTGTTCACGCCGCCCGCCGAACCACCCCCCGGCTCGCCGTCGGGCGGCCCCGGCACCGGGACCACCCCGGCCACCGTCCCGGTCGCCCCGGGCAGCACCTCGCCCGGCGCCGAGGTCGTGGGTCCGCCCGGCGCGCTCTCGGCCAGCAGGCCGCCCGGCCGCTCCGGGCGCCCCGACGCACCGCCCGGGTGCCCGGCCCCCGGCGAGGCCGAGGGCCCGCCCGTCACGCCGGGCCGGCCCGCCGGACCGGCCTGCCCGACCGGTGCCACCCCGCCGTGCCTCTCCTCCGCCGCCGGACCGACCGACATGCAGCCCGTCAGCCCCAGCCCGGCCACCGTCAGCACCGCCGCCGCCCGCACGGCGCGCGAGCGCAGGACCGCCGCGTTCCGTGCCCGCACCGCTCGCACCGCTCGCACTGCCCGAACGGCTCGCACTGCCCGAACCGACCGCACCGACCGCACCGACCGCACCGAAGCCACCGAGGTCCCTCTCTACCGCCCCACCCGGGCCGCCCACTCGCGGCCGCTTTCGGTGCCCAACGCGCGCCCGGCCCGGCGGGACACGGGCGAGGCCTCAGTTGGCCCCACCCGCCCGCCGAGGCGCCGCGTCGGCCATCGCGTCCGCCGTGGCCCGGCCGGCGCCCCCGGCCGCCGCCTCAGCCCCAGAGGGCCGAGGCCAGCTCCGCCCCCGCGTAGACCGCGGCCAGCCCGGCGGCCACGCTGCCGGCCACGTTCGCCAGCGCGTACCGCCCGGCGCCGGTCTCGGCCAGCCGCAACGTCTCGTACGAGAAGGTCGAGTAGGTGGTCAGCGCACCGCAGAGCCCGGTCCCCAGCAGCAGTTGGACCCGCGAGGACGCCGCGCCGGCCGCCACCGCGCCGGTCACCGTCCCGAGGATCAGGCAGCCGACCACGTTCACCGTGAAGGTGCCCCACGGGAAGACCGAGTCGTGCCGGGACTGCACCGCCCGGTCCGTCAGGTACCGCAGCGGAGCGCCGACCACCGCGCCCGCCACCACCAGCAGCCAGTTCACTCCGCCGACGCTCCCCGGCCCGGCTCCCGGCCCGCGCCACCGCCGGGCCCACCGCCCGTGCCGCCGCCCGGACCGCCGTCGGCGCCGCCGCCCGGCCCGCGCCCGGTGTAGGTCACCACCTCGCACCGGTCCAGCAGCACCAGGCCCTCCGCCACCAGCCCGTCCAACTGCGGCAGGAACGCCCGCACCCGCTCCTCCTCGTCCACGATCACCACCGCCACCGGCAGGTCCTCGCTCAGCGACAGCAGCCGCGTGGTGTGCACCAGCGACGACGCCCCGAACCCCTCGATCCCCCGGAACACGCTCGCCCCGGCCAGCCCGGCCGCCCGCGCCCGGTGCACGACCTCGCTGTACAGCGGGCGGTGGTGCCACCGGTCGCTCTCCCCGACCAGCACGGTCAGCCGCAGCGCCGGCCCGCCCAGCCGGGTCACCGCACACCCCCGCCGGTCGCCGGGCCGCCCCCGGCCGCCCCGCGGCGGACCGCACGGTGGATCAGACGCCTGGTCAGCCCCGCCGCCGCCCACACCGCGACCAGCGCGCCCAGCAGCGTCAGCCCCAGGTACGCCAGGCCCGGCCCGAGCCGGCCGGCCTCCAGCAGCCGCCGGATGTCCACCGCGTACGTCGAGAAGGTGGTGAACCCGCCCAGCACGCCGGTGCCGAAGAACGGCCGCACCAGAGGGTGCGCCTGCCGCCCCTCGGTGATCACCACCAGGAACACCCCGATCACCGCGCAGCCGACCACGTTGACCAGCAGCGTCGTCCACGGGAAGGCGGTCGGCCCGGTCTCCCAGCCGAGGCCGGCCGCGTACCGGGCCACCGCCCCGATCGCCCCGCCGACCGCGACCACCGCCACCGCCGGCCCCTGCCCGCGCAGCACCGGCGGCCGGTGCCGCACCCGCGCCGCGACCGGCGGCGTCCCGGGCGGCCCGCCCACCGTGTCACCCAGAGCGCCCTCCGAGGTCGTCATAGCCCCATCAAACACCGGCGTCCGCCACCTGGCACACCGTCACCCCAGACCCGACAATGATCCGGTGGAGATGACCCGGGAAGAGTTCGAGACGCTGGTCAGCGACGCGCTCGACCAGATTCCCCCGCAGCTCGCGGCCATGATGGACAACGTCGCGATCTTCGTCGAGGACGAACCCGAACCGAGCGACCCCGAGCTCCTCGGCCTCTACGAGGGCACCCCGCTCACCGAACGCGGCGAGTGGTACGCGGGCGTCCTGCCCGACCGCATCCTGATCTACCGCGGCCCGACCCTCCGCCACTGCGAGACCCGCGAGCAGGTGGTCGAGGAGGTCCGCACCACCGTGATCCACGAGGTCGCCCACCACTTCGGCTTCGACGACCACGAGCTCGACGAACTCGGCTGGTCCTGACCCCCTCCGCGGCCCCGCGCCGCACCCGCTCCGCCCCGCCCCGCAGGCCGCCCCACCCGCCCGGCCGAAACCCGTTTTGGCGATCCGCCCGGCATCCCATATGCTTCTCGACGTCCCCGAACGCTGGAAACAGCGGGACAGGCCGCAAGCCCTCATCGTCTAGTGGCCCAGGACGCCGCCCTTTCAAGGCGGTAGCACGGGTTCGAATCCCGTTGGGGGCACGCAGTACCGCATTACCGTAGTAAAGTGCAGTGCCGCAAGACCTTAGTGGTTCGCCACTACCAGGTCCCGTGGAGCAGTTGGTTAGCTCGCCACCCTGTCAAGGTGGAGGTCGCGGGTTCAAGTCCCGTCGGGATCGCTCGTCTCGCAAGAGACGCGCAGTACGGCCAGGTAGCTCAGTTGGTACGAGCGTCCGCCTGAAAAGCGGAAGGTCGCCGGTTCGACCCCGGCCCTGGCCACAACAGGGAAGCCCCCGTAGCGATTTCGCTACGGGGGCTTCGTCGTTCCCGAGCCCCGGCCACTCCGGTCGATGCCCGGGAGGGCGAGACGCTGCACGTCCCGGAGCCCTTCGGCTTCGCGCTGGTGACCGACGGGCTGCTGCCGCACTGACCGCCGGTCCGCCCCGGATCCCCCCGCAGGGGGAGGGGGAACCGTCGGCAGGACGATCCGCCGGGGCGGGGCCGGGCGGGACGGTGGGGGCATGGAGACGACGAGGGACACGGGCTGGAACCGGCTGGCGGCGCGGGCCGGGTACGTGGCGGCGGCGTGGGCGGTGGCCTTCGCGCTGGTGCACCTGTACTGGCTGGCCGACGGACGGCTCGGGCTGCCGGAGGGCCGCTCGGTGTGGAGCAGCACGCCGCTGCTGGTGATCGACGTGATCGCGATCCCGCTGTGCGCGGTGGCCGCGGCGGTGGCGCTGGCGCCGCTGCGGCGGTGGGGCGGGCGGGTGCCGGCGCGGCTGCTGACCGTCGCGCTGTGGGGCACCACCGCGCTGCTGGTGCTGCACGCCGCGCCGTCCGTCCCCGATTGGTTCGCCCTGGCCGTCGGCAGCCGGTCGAGTGCCGGGCTGGATGCGATGGCCCGGTTCGCGACCTTCGGCTACGAGCCGTTCTTCCTGCTCGGCGGGGTCCTCTTCGGCGTCACCGCGCTCGGCCGCCGGGCGTCCCGCCGGCCGGCCCTGCGCCCGGCCGTGCGGACAGCCGCGCGGTGAGCCAGTCGGCGGTGGGGGCGAGCCAGTCCGGCAGCGCGGTGCCGAGCAGGTGGTTGCCGTGCGGGACGAGGAGGAGTTCGGCGTCGGGCGCGTGCTCGGCCAGCGCGGTGGCGTCGGTGACGCCCGGGATGCGGTCCTCACCGCCCTCGACCACCAGCAGCGGGACGGCGATCCGCGGCGCAAGGGCGGTCAGGTCGATCCGGCCGGCGAAGGCTCGGGCCGCCTCGTACCCGCCGCAGCGCTGGGCGAGGGTCGCGGTGACGAACGGGACCAGACCGTCCCAGTCCAGCCGGTACGGGCCGCTGACCACCGCGGCGGCGCACAGCCGCGGCTCGTGGGCGGCGGCCTCGGCGACGTAGTAGCCGCCCAGGCTGAGGCCGATCACGGCGGTCCGGGCCGGGTCCAGGCCGTCCCGGCGGGCGAGCGTGTCGAGGGCGCGCCCGACGACCTGGTGGTACTCGGGCTCCGGCGCGCTGCGGGCGGCCAGCACGCCCTGTCCGGGCCCGTCGACGGCGAGCACCGCGACGCCCCGGGCCAGCAGGGCCTCGGCCACCGCGTGGAACTCCTCCTTGCCGGAGTCCATCCCCGGCACCACCACCACGACCGGCACCGGCGGGCCGCCCGCCGCCGGGCGGCGCAGCCAGCCCGCGAAGCCCTCGCCCTCGACCCGCTCGGCGCCCGGTTCGAGCAGCGCCAGCGCCCGCCGCATCGCCTCGTCGGCCTCCTCGGCGGCCTCGGCCGCGGCGGCCCGGTCGGGGTGCGGGAGCAGCCCCGCGAAGTGGAACCAGCGGGCGGCGCTCCGGTACGCCTCGCCGGCGGTGACCGTCCGGCCCTCGGCGGCGGCGCGCTCCGCCGTCCCGGTGTACCGGCGGCCGGCGGCGCGGCAGGCGGCCGGCCAGTCGTGCAGGGAGGTCAGCGGGTCGGTGACCCGGGCGTACTCGTAGAGGTCCAGTCCGGCGCCGTGGGCGCGGGGGCGGGTCTCGGCGACGAAGGCGGGCAGCAGGCCGGGGGTGTCGAGGAAGGACAGGTCGGGCACGGCGGGGGTTCCCTTCGGGACGGGGTTCGTGGTGCGGTTCACGGACGGGGCGCGGGCGCGGCCCTCGGGCACGGCCTCGGGCGCGGCCTCGGGCGCGGGGCTCAGGCACTGGGCTCAGGCACGGGGCTCAGGAGACGGTCAGCACGGCCTTGCCGCGGATCCGGCGCTCGCGCAGGTCGGTGAGCGCGGTGGCGGTCTCGGCCCAGGGCGCGACCCGGCCGAGTTCCGGGGTCAGCCGGCCCCGGTCCGTCAGGCGCACCAGGGTGGCCAGGTCCGCGCCGTCGGGCACGTCGGAGTCGGCGTAGTGGAAGTGCCGGACGACCGCCGACTCCGGGCCCTTGAAGAAGTCGAAGAAGTCGAGCGTGGCGGGCGTCCGGGAGGCCTGGCCGAACCAGATCAGGGTGCCGCGCCGGGCGAGCCGGGCCAGCGCGAGCGGCAGCGCGGCGCCGCCGGTGGACTCCAGCACCAGGTCGTACGGTCCGCGCGCCGCGGCCACGTCGTGGACCACCTCGGCCGCCCCCAGTTCGGCCAGCCGCCGGCCGCGCTCCGGGGAGGCGGTGACGGCGGTCAGCTCGGCCCCGGCCGCGGCCGCCAGCTCGGTGACGTAGTGGCCGACGCCCCCGGAGGCCCCGGTCAGCAGCACCCGCCGCCCGGCCAGGGCCCCCGCCGTGCGGAGCAGCCGCAGCGCGGTGAGGCCCGCGAGCGGCAGCGCGGCGGCCCGTACGGCGTCCAGGCTGTCGGGCAGTTCGGCGAGGGAGGACGTCGGGACGCAGACGTACTCGGCCCAGCCCCCGGCCGGCGGATGCGCCACCACCCGCCGGCAGACCGCGGGCCCCGACCCGTCGGCGGCGGCCTGCACCACCAGCCCGGCCACGTCCTTCCCCGGCCGCCACCCGGCCCGGGGCGCCTCCAGCTGGAAGGTCTCGCCCCGGTTCACCGAGAACGCCTCCACCTTCACCAGCGCCTCGCCCGGCTCCGGTCGCGGCTGCTCCACCTCCGCGAACCGCACCGGCTCCGCCGTCCGCCCCGTCGCCACCAGCGCCTTCATCCCCACTCCTCCGTCGGTCACCCCCTCACCACACCGCGCCCCGCCCCGGCCGGTCCAACAACCGCCGGACGGCGACGACAACCGGCGGTTGTGGGGCTGCCTGCGACGGCCGGGACGCCTCCGCGCCGACGGCCCGTCAGGGCCTAGGGTGCCCGGGTGGATCTGGATCTGGCGCAGGTGCGGGGGTTCGTCGTCGCGGCCGAGGAGTTGCACTTCGGGCGGGCGGCGGGGCGGTTGGGGATCAGTCAGCAGGGGCTGTCGAAGCGGGTGGCGCGGCTGGAGGCCGCGCTGGGGGTGCGGTTGCTGGAGCGGGACGCCCGCGGGGTGGGGCTGACCGGGGCGGGGCAGCGGTTCCTGGAGCCGGCGCGGCGGTTGCTGGCGCAGGGGGATCGGGCGGTGGCCGCGGCGGGCTGTGCGGCGCGGCCGCTGCGGATCGACGTGTGGGGGCACCTGTACGCGCCGATGCGGACGCTCGCGCAGGCGGTGGACGCGGCGCCGGGGCTGGCGGTGGAGCCGGTGCCCGGCCGGGACCTGCCGTCGGTGGCGGCGGCGCTGCAGCGCGGGGAGTCGGACGCCGGGTTCGGCCGGGTGCACCCGCTGCCGGACGGCGGCGACGCCGGGCTGACGCACCGCCTGGTCCGGCTGGAGCCGGTGGACGCGCTGCTGAGCACCGGCCATCCGCTGGCCGACCGCGACGTGCTGAGCCCGGCGGAGCTTCGCGGCAGCGCCCTGCGCTACCCGGCGGCGGTGGACCGGCTGGACTTCCTCACCCGCTTCGCGACCCGCTTCGGGGTCGCGCGCCGGGTCGGCTCGACCAACCTGGGCCTGGAGCACTTCCTGGACGAGGTCCGCACCGACCCGTCCTGCTTCTCCCTCGTCCCCGCCGACACCCCGCTCCCCGACCGCCCGGGCGTCCGGACCGTGCCGCTGGCCGACCCGACCCCGCTGTACGCCTGGTCCCTCCTCTGGCGGGAGGACGCGTCCACCGACCCGCACCCCCGACTCGACGCGCTGCTCAGGGCGTTCAGCACCGCGGCGGCCCGCGGCCGCTGGCTGGAGTACGACCCCGCCCGCGACTGGCTCCCGGACGCGGACGAGGCCGCGCTCCGGCCGTGAAGCGGGCTCCTCGGCCCGTCAGGGCACCCGTCACCGTCGAATCGGGACCCCTGTGGCGCACCGCCCCGGCGTTCCCGGCGGGGCCGGCGGTCCGGGAGGGTCACGGGCGGCTCAGGAGCGGAACCAGTTGTCGTCGGTGCCGAGCACCGAGCCGTCCGCGGCGTAGAGGGTGAAGGCGCCGGCGTCGGAGCCCGGCTTCTTCGCGATGGCGATCCAGCGGGCCGGGGAGTCGGCGACCGTGACCGGCACCGCCTCGGTGGAACCGCCGGTCTTCCAGGTCACCACGGCCTTCGCGACCTCGGGCCCGACCCCGGCGACCACCACCGGCGAGGCGCCCATCTCGCCGCCCTTGAAGCCGAGCATCGCCCCGCCGCCGACGAAGGGGGAGCCGGGGACGGACGTCGTGCCCGGCTTCCCCGGGACGGGGGTCTGGTGCACGGTGTCGTTCACCTGTCGCTTGCCGTCCACGGTGAGGTAGAGGTTCACCTCGTCCAGGTCGGGCCGCCAGTGGCGGTCGACCTCGTCGTTCGTCATCCTCGGCAGCTGGGGGATGGCGGCGTGCCGCTCCGTCCAGAGCAGTTCCTCCTGCCGGTGGGCGTCCTCCTTGGTGGGGGCGGCCGGCCACAGGGCGGCCCAGGCCTGCCAGGTGCGGCCGTCGGCGGTGCCTTCGCCGATCTTGACCCGGACGGGGGTCAGCGGGTCCCGCGCGGGCGCGGTCGGGGTGGCCGCCGCGGAGGCCGGGGCCGATCCGGCCGTGGAGGCCGAGGGGGAGGCCGCCGCCACCACGGACGAGACCGCCTGCCGGCCGCGCTGGTCGAGCACCGCCCCGCCGCCGACGACGGCCGCGGCCAGCACCGCGGCCGCCCCGGCAGTCAGCAGGCGCCTGCGCCGCAGCCGGCGCCGCCCGCCGGTGAGCAGCCGGTCGTACGGGGCCGTCCCGATGTCGACGCTCCCGGCCAGTTCGCCGAGGGCCCGCGAGGCCGCCGCCTCGTCGTCCCCGGCACCGGCCGCCGGGCCGCCGGTCATGGACTCCTTGCTCATCTTCCGCCTCCGATGCTGGTCAGTCCGCTGAGTGAGGAGGCCGCCCGGAGCTTGGCCAGGCCCTTGGCCGCCTGGCTCTTCACCGTCCCGACCGAGCAGCCCATGGTCGCCGCGGTCTGGGTCTCGGTGAGGTCCTCCCAGTAGCGCAGGACGACGGCCTGGCGCTGGCGCGGCGGCAGGCCGCCGAGCGCGGCGAGCAGCGCGGCCCGGTCGTCCGGGTCGGCCCCGGTCGGCGCGGCCCGGTCGGGAACGGCGTGCACGAGCTGCTCGACCGGCCTGCGCCGGAAGCGCCGGGCGTGTTCGTTGACCAGGATCCGGCGGACGTACGCGTGCGGGTCGTCCGCCGCGCGCACCCTGCCCCAGGCGACGTACGCCCGCTCCAGTGCCTGCTGGACCAGGTCCTCGGCGCCGTGCCGTTCGCCCGCGAGCAGGTAGGCCGTCCTGAACAAGCGCGACCACGCGCCGCCGGCGAACGCCCGGAACTCGTCGTCCCGGGCGGTCTTCTGGGCTCCCATGAGCACCTCCTCAACCCTCCGGAGCCCGTAACGGCCGTGGACCGTTGCCCGGCGTTCGCGAATCGCCGCCGGCGGCTGTGACACTGGAGGGGCTCGAAAACCGAGGTGCGCTCCGCCGTGCCTCCTTGCGAACCTAGAGGGATGCCCGCAGTGAGTTCTCCCGCAGTCCAGTCCGCCCCCGCGCCCGCCGAGGGCCCCGGCATCGGCGAGCTGGCCGCCCGCCTGCCCGAGCTGACCCTGCGCGACGAGGTGCGGATCGGGCGCCGGCTGGAGGGGGCCCGCCGGGTCCGCAAGGCCGAGGCCCGGCAGAAGGTCGCCGCCGAGATCGCGGCCGACATCGAGCGCGCCGAGTTGCTGGTCGAGCAGCGCCGGAACGCCGTCCCGACGATCACGTATCCCGCCGAGCTGCCGGTCAGCCAGAAGAAGGACGAGATCCTGGCGGCGATCCGGGACCACCAGGTGGTGATCGTCGCGGGCGAGACCGGCTCCGGCAAGACCACCCAGATCCCGAAGATCTGCCTGGAGCTCGGCCGGGGCGTGCGCGGCCTGGTCGGCCACACGCAGCCGCGCCGGATCGCCGCCCGCACGGTGGCCGAGCGGGTCGCGGAGGAGCTGGACAGCCCGCTCGGCGAGGCCGTCGGCTGGAAGGTCCGGTTCACCGACCAGGTCGGCCAGGACACCCTGGTCAAGCTGATGACGGACGGCATCCTGCTCGCGGAGATCCAGACCGACCGCGACCTGCGCCAGTACGACACCCTGATCATCGACGAGGCCCACGAGCGCAGCCTCAACATCGACTTCATCCTCGGCTACGTCAGGCAGCTGCTCCCCCGCCGCCCGGACCTCAAGGTCGTGATCACCTCCGCGACCATCGACCCGGAGCGCTTCGCCCGGCACTTCGGCGACGCCCCGATCATCGAGGTCTCCGGCCGCACCTACCCGGTGGAGGTCCGGTACCGGCCGATCGTCGAGGACGGCGCCGAGGACGACGGCGACGGGGCGGACCGCGACCGGGACCAGGTCCAGGCGATCTGCGAGGCCGCCCAGGAGCTGCAGGCCGAGGGCCCGGGCGACATCCTGGTCTTCCTCTCCGGCGAGCGCGAGATCCGCGACACCGCCGACGCCCTCAACCGGCTGAAGCTGAGGAACACCGAGGTCCTGCCGCTGTACGCCCGGCTCAGCTCGGCCGAGCAGCACCGGGTCTTCCAGCGTTCCAACAGCCGCCGGATCGTCCTGGCCACCAACGTGGCCGAGACCTCGCTGACCGTCCCCGGCATCAAGTACGTGATCGACCCTGGCACCGCCCGGATCTCCCGCTACAGCCACCGCACCAAGGTGCAGCGGCTGCCGATCGAGGCGATCAGCCAGGCCAGCGCCAACCAGCGCAAGGGCCGCTGCGGCCGCACCTCGGACGGCATCTGCATCCGGCTGTACTCGGAGGAGGACTTCCTCTCCCGCCCCGAGTTCACCGACGCCGAGATCCTGCGCACCAACCTGGCCTCGGTGATCCTGCAGATGACCGCGGCCGGCCTCGGCGACATCGCCGCCTTCCCGTTCCTGGACCCGCCGGACTCGCGCAACATCAAGGACGGCGTCCACCTGCTGCACGAGCTGGGCGCGCTGGACCCGGACGAGAAGGACCCGCGCAAGCGCCTCACCCAGCTCGGCCGCAAGCTCGCCCAGCTCCCGGTGGACCCGCGGATGGCCCGCATGGTGCTGGAGGCGGACCGCAACGGCTGCGTCCGCGACGTCATGGTGATCGCCGCCGCCCTGTCCATCCAGGACCCGCGAGAGCGCCCCGCCGAGAAGCGCCAGGCCGCCGACGACCGGCACCGCCGGTTCACCTCGGAGACCTCGGACTTCCTCTCCTACCTGGCGATGTGGCGCTACGTCCGCGAGCAGCAGAAGGAGCTGTCCTCCTCGGCCTTCCGCCGGATGTGCAAGGCGGAGTTCCTCAACTACCTGCGGATACGGGAGTGGCAGGACATCTACACCCAGCTGCGCACCGTGGCGAAGCAGTTGGGCGTGACCATCGAGGAGGATCGCACCCGGACCGGCGGTCCCGAGGAGGAGCCGGACGCCGACCGGATCCACCAGTCCCTGCTGGCCGGGCTGCTCTCCCACATCGGCCTGTTCGACGTGGAGAAGCGCGAGTACGGCGGCGCGCGCGGCGCCCGCTTCGCGGTCTTCCCGGGCTCCGGCCTGTTCAAGAAGCCGCCGCGCTGGGTGATGTCGGCCGAGCTGGTGGAGACCTCCCGGCTCTGGGCCCGGATCAACGCCAAGATCGAGCCGGAGTGGGTCGAGCCGTTGGCCGGCCACCTGATCAAGCGCAGCTACAGCGAGCCGCACTGGGAGAAGAAGGCCGGCGCGGTGCTGGCGTACGAGAAGGTCACCCTCTACGGGATGCCGGTCGTCGCCCAGCGCAAGGTCAACTACGGGCGGATCGACCCGGAGCTCTGCCGCGAGCTGTTCATCCGCAACGCGCTGGTCGAGGGCGACTGGGAGACCCACCACCGGTTCTTCGCGGAGAACCGCAAGCTGCTCGGCGAGGTCGAGGAGCTGGAGAACCGGGCCCGCCGCCGGGACATCCTGGTGGACGACCAGACCCTGTTCGACTTCTACGACGCCCGGCTGCCCGAGGACGTCGTCTCCACCCGGCACTTCGACTCCTGGTGGAAGAAGGCCCGGCACGAGCAGCCGGACCTGCTGAACTTCGAGAAGTCGATGCTGATCAACGACGCCGCCGACGGCGTCACCGAGGCCGACTACCCGGACCACTGGCAGCAGGGCAAGCTGCGCTTCCAGCTGACCTACCAGTTCGAGCCGGGCAGCGACGCGGACGGCGTGACGGTGCACATCCCGCTGCCGGTGCTCAACCAGGTCACCGCGGAGGGCTTCGACTGGCAGATCCCCGGTCTGCGGGAGGAGCTGGTCACCGCGTACATCAAGTCGCTGCCGAAGGCGATCCGGCGCAACTTCGTCCCGGCGCCGGACTTCGCCAAGGCGGCGCTGCGCGCGGTGAAGGACCGCCAGGAGCCCTTGCTGCCCGCCCTGGAGCACGCCCTGAAGCGGCTGACGGCCGTCACCGTGCCGCCGGAGGCCTGGGACGACGAGCGGGTGCCGGAGCACCTCAAGGTGACCTTCCGGGTGGTGGACGGGCGCCGCAAGCTCGCCGAGTCCAAGGACCTGGAGGAGCTGCGGCTGAAGCTCAAGCCGAAGCTCAAGGAGACGCTGTCCTCGGCCGCCTCCGGCCAGGGCATCGAGCAGGGCGGGCTGACCGCCTGGCCGGAGTCCCTGCCGGTCCTGCAGCGTACCTTCGAGCAGCGCTCGCGCGGCCACTCGCTGCGCGCCTACCCGGCGCTGGTGGACGAGGGCACCGCGGTCGGCATCAAGCTGTTCGACACCCCGGAGGCCCAGACGCAGGCGATGTGGGAGGGGACGAGGCGGCTGCTGATGCTGACCACCAACTCCCCGGCCAAGTCGATCCAGGGCCGGTTGGGCAACCAGGCGAAGCTGGCGCTCTCGCACAGTCCGCACGGCTCGATCGGCGCGCTCTTCGAGGACGTCGTGTCCGCGGCGACGGACCGGCTGATGACCCTGGCCGGCGGCCCGGCCTGGGACGAGGCGGCCTTCGGCAAGCTGCACGACAAGGTGCGCGCGGACCTCTACGAGCTGTCCGCGGACACCACGTTGAAGACGGCCACCGCACTGATCGCCTTCCACAAGGCTTCGACCCGTCTGAAGACGGTGAGCAGCCCGGTGCTGCTGAACGCGGTGAACGACGTCCGGCTGCACCTGGCCTCGCTGGTGCACCCGGGCTTCGTGACCGCGACCGGCTGGCAGCGGCTGCCGGACCTCAAGCGCTACCTGCTGGCGGTGGACCGCCGCCTGGAGGCGCTGCCCAACCACCCACAGCGGGACGCCCAGCAGCTGCTGAAGGTGCAGCAGGTCCAGCAGGCCTACGGGGAACTGCTGGCGGCGGTGCCGGCCGGGCGGCAGCCCTCCGCGGAGGTGCGGGCGATCCGCTGGATGATCGAGGAGCTGCGGGTCAGCTTCTTCGCCCAGTCGTTGGGCACGCCGAGCCCGGTCTCGGAGAAGCGGATCATGAAGGCGATGGAGGCGGCGCGGGCCGCCCTCTGACCCGGGCCGCGGGGCAGCCCCCTGAGCTGCGGGTGGGCCTTCAGGAGCCAGTTCGACCTGGGGGCCCACCATGGGCTAGAGTCTGTCTTGTTCGCAGCGCGGCAAGCGAGTGAACGAGATCAGAAAACTCTGGTCCCGTGGAGCAGTTGGTTAGCTCGCCACCCTGTCAAGGTGGAGGTCGCGGGTTCAAGTCCCGTCGGGATCGCCGCAGTGCGAGAGGCCCGGAACCGTCAGGTTCCGGGCC
>NZ_JBITTM010000044.1:0-82888 GCF_044541955.1 Kitasatospora sp. NPDC085464 | reverse complement strand
CTTCGTGTGGTGGTCCCGTTGGGGGCGGCGGGGGGGGGGGGGGTGGGGGGGGGGGGGGGGCGGGCGGGGTTGGGGGGGGGGGGGGGGGCCGGGGGGGGGGGGCCGGCCCCCCGGCCGGGTCGCGCGGGCGGCTGCGGTCAGGCAGCCTCTGCGGCCTCCACGGCTGCCGCGGGTGCCGCGGGTGCCGGGCGGTGCGCGGCGGTGCGTCCCCGAGGTGCGAGGGTCCGGCCGACCCAGGCCCCGAGCAGCGCCTGGACCATCGCGATCAGGAGGGCGACGGCCACGATGGCGGTGGCGAGCGGGGGGAGGCCGGCCAGCGCGGCGGTGGTCCGTGCGACCTCGCCCACCGGCGCACCGCCCAGGGCCTGCACACCCAGCGGGATCGCCCAGCCGAGGGCGGCCGCCAGCGGAGCGGTGAGGTAGCCGCGGGAGGGGCGGGGCGTGCGGGCGAACCGGCTGGTGGCGCCGGCGGCGGCGCCGACCAGGAAGGGCACGAACCAGAGCCCGACCAGGGTGCCGAGGGCGGTGGCCGCCGTTCCGCCGACGAGCGTGACGATCGCGGCCGTCGCACGGCGCGGCCCGGGGGCGGTGCCCTCGGACGGGGCCGGCGCGGGGGCGACCGCGGTCGGCTCCGCGGTCGGGTCCGTGGTCGGTTCCGCGGGCGCTTCCGTGGCCGCCGGTTCCCCGGCCGGGTCCGGGGGCGTCGTGGTGGTTCCGGTCGGCTTCGTCATGTCGGTCATCCTTCGCCTCGCAAGGTCCAGCGGATGTCGCCCGCGCCCTGTTCGTCGGCGGTGCGCAGGGGACGGAGCGAGCCGCTCCACCAGTCCGGGGCCAGGTTCTTGTACCAGGGGGAGGCCGGGTTGTCGCTCTGGCCGCCGGGGTAGATCGCGCGGGCGTCCGCGGTGCCGGCGGGGCTCCAGCCGACGACCATCCGCAGGCTGGGGCCGTAGTTCGAACTCAGGCCGTTCTCGGCCACGTTGACGGTCCACGGGCTGCCGCCCGCCGGGCGCGGCCCGTCGCCGAGCGCGGGGGCTCCGGTCAGCGAGGGCACCACCCGCTCGTGGATGCGCCCCCACTTCCACTCGCCGGGCTGCCCGCCGAGCCGGCCGTTCAGGTAGTCGACCGCTTCGGTGAAGGACGCGCGCATCGCGTCGGGCGCGGTGCGCCGGGGGCCTCCGGGGGCGGTGAAGGCGGGGTTCTCCGGGTCGGTGAAGGTCCACTTCTCCAGGTCCTGCATCAGCCCGACCGGGGTCCGCAGCAGGTCGAGACCGGCCGGGTCCACGTCCACCGGCACCTTGGCCGAGTCCCACCAGGGCTTGAAGACCTGCTCGACGTACCCGCCGTAGAAGGCGAACCAGATCGCGGCGGCCGGGGAGTCGGCGTCCATGGAGCAGTTCCACTCGGAGAGCAGCTTGCGGGCCGCCTCCTGCTGCGGCGTCAGCTGCGCGCCTTCCAAGGCCTGGAGCAGCTTGGGCACCATGCGCTGGGCGAGCTCGTCGGTGACGTCGTTCTGCAGGGCCGCGAACGAGTCCGCGGTGAGCTGCCGGCCGGGCTTGGACAGTTCGGCGAAGATGCGGTTGGTGCGGTAGCCGGTGTCGAAGTTCGCGGCGGGGCCGATGTAGTACGGGTAGTCCGGGCCGACCGGCCGCTGGTTGGCGGTGACCAGGAGTCCGGACGGCGGGTTGTAGACCTGGGGCACGGCGTCGAAGGGGATGGCGCCGACCACGTCCGACTCGCCGGTGCCCGGCAGCGGTCCGCGGGCGTCGCCCGAGGCGATCTGCGGGTACGAGCCCGGGGCGATCACCCCGATGTTGCCCTTCTTGTCGGCGTAGGCGAAGTTCTGCGCCGGGGCCTGCCAACTGTGCAGCGCGGTGCGGAAGCTGTTCCAGTCGGTGGCGGCGTTGAGGTCGAGCAGCGCGGCGAGGTTCTGCGACGGGCGGTTGCCCATCCACTCGACCGACGTGGTCTCGCCCTTCTCGGTCAGCAGCGGGCCGTGCACGGTCAGCCCGACCTCGACCGGGACGGGGGCGCCGCCGCGGACCGGCACCGTGTACTTCACCTTCTCCACGGGGTACCAGGCGCCCTTCCAGAAGTAGGCGTCCGGGTGCTGCGGGTCGGTCTTCTCGCGGTAGAAGAAGGTGGACTGGTTCTGGACCGCCGTCAGCGACCAGGAGACGTCGGCGTTGCGCCCGATGAGCACGGCCGGCATGCCGGGCAGGCTGGCGCCGGTGACGTCGTACCCGGGGGACTTGAGCGAGATCTCGTACCAGTACGAGGGGAGCGACAGCTTGAGGTGGGGGTCACCGGCGAGGATCGCGCCGCCACCGGTCGCCGGGCCGTTCGCCAGCCAGGCGTTGCTGTTGGGGTAGAGGTGGCGGGTGGTCTCCGGGAGCTTGGCCATGCCGCGCAGGACGGCGGTGGCGGCTTCGGCGGTGGACCCGCTGGTGTCGACGGCCGTCGTGGCCGTGGACGGCGCTGCGGCGGTCGCCGTTGTCGTGGCCGTGGCCGTCGCGGTGGCGGTGGCGGTGGCCGTCGGCTGAGCGGAGTCCGGGGTCGCGGGGGCGGCCGGAGTCGCGGGGGCGGCCGGGTCCGCGGCGGCCGGCGCCGCGGTGCCGTCGCCGGTGACGCCGGTGTGGCCGGCCGCCGAGGCCGCGTTGGCGTTCGCGCTGTGCAGGGGCGCGAGGCCGAGGTTCTGGTACGGGCCCGGGGCGTACGGGTGCTGCTCGTTGGCGGGCACGACCGGGAACCACTCCGACGCCCGCTCCGCGCCGAGCGAGTTGCTCAGCAGCGCGTAGGTCAGCGGCCGGGTGTCGAAGCTCAGCGTCTGGGTGAGCACGCCCTGGACGACCAGGCTGTCCACCGGGGTCCAGCGTTCCGGCCGGACGCCGGTCAGCCCGTAGACGGTGGGCCACTGGCCGTTCTCGTCCAGCTCGTCCAGCCGCGCGTTGACCCCGGCCGCGTAGGCGGTGAGCGCCTTGGCGGCCTTGCTGTCGTGCGGGGTCGCCGCCCAGGTGGCCTCCGCGGTGCGGTGGATGCCGAGGGTCAGCTCGAAGACGTCCGAGTCGATGCCGGAGGGGCCGTTCAGTTCGGCGAGCCGGCCCTCGCCCAGGCGCCGTTGGGCGTCCATCTGGAACAGGCGGTACCGGGCGGCGAGATAGCCCTGGGCGGTGAACAGGTCCTCGTCCGAGGTGGCGTGGACCGAGGCCACGCCGTCCGCGGTGAACGAGACGTCCACCGGGTGGTCGAGCCCGGGTATGCGGATCTGCTCGTTCTTCGCCGGACGGGCGTCCTCGGCCGACGGCCAGACGCCCCCGCCGGGCATCAGGGCCCGGCCGAGCGCCGGTACGGGCCCGAAGCCGACGCCGAACACGAACATCGTCACGCCGGCGGTGCACACGGCGCCCAGTACTCCCGCCGTGCGGCGGATCCTGGCTTTCATCACTCTCCTGTCACCCATGGCCGGCCGGTCAGCGCCGTGCACTGTTGCGGACCTTGATCCGCGTGTATTCGAGCAGTCCCCAGTAGCCGTACTCGACGCCCAGCCCGGAGGAGCGGACGCCGCCGAACGGCACGTTCGGGCGCAGGTCCCCGTGGGTGTTGATCCACACGGTGCCGCTGTCGAGGAGCGGGGCGAGCTCCTCGGCCGCCTCCTGCGGCCCCCAGAGCGAGGCGCCGAGGCCGTAGCGGGTGGCGTTGGCCCGGCGGACGGCGTCGGCCGGGTCGTCGTACGCGATCACCGGGATGACCGGGCCGAACTGCTCCTCCACCTCCAGCTCGCAGCCCTCCGGCAGGTCGGTCACCACGGTCGGGGGGTAGAAGTGGCCCGGGCCGGGCAGCGGGGCACCGCCGGCCACGATCCGGGCGCCCCCTGCGACGGCGTCCTCGACCAGGGCGTGGACCCGGTCCCGCTGGGCCCGGCTGACCAGCGGGCCGAACCCGGACTCCGGCTCGCTGCCGGGGCCGACGACCGCGGACCCGGCCAGGGCGGCCAGCGCCGAGGCGAGGTCGCCGGCCAGCTCGCGCGGTGCGTAGACCCGCTTGACGGCGGCGCAGAACTGGCCGCTGTTGGCGAGGGCGGCGTGGAACAGCGCGGGTGCCACGGTGGTGAGGTCGGCGCCCGGGAGCACGATCGCCGCGTCGTTGCCGCCGAGTTCGAGGACCACCGGCAGCAGCCGGTCCGCCGCCTGGCGTGCGATCGCCTTGCCGGTCTCCACCGAGCCGGTGAAGGAGATCATGTCCACCGCGGGGTGCTCGGTGAGCGACCGGCCCAGCGAGTGGTCGCCGGAGACGACGTTGAGCACGCCCGGCGGCAGGCAGTCGCGGAGCAGTTCGCCCATCCGGAGCGTCGACAGCGGCGTCTCCGGGGAGGGCTTGACGACCACGGTGTTGCCGGCCAGCAGGGCCGGGGCGAACTTGCAGACCGACAGGATGATCGGGAAGTTGGACGGGGCGATGGCCGCGACCACGCCGTGCGGGACCCGCTCCAGCGTGATCCGGGCGCCGTCCTCGGCCGGCAACTCCTCGGCGTCCAGCTTCAGTTCGGCGGTGTGCCCGAACCAGTCGGCGGACAGCCGCACTTCGCCGCGGGCGGCGGCCAGCGGCTTGCCCTGCTCCCGGCTGAGCAGCCCGGCCACCTCCTCCAGGTGCGCCCCGAGGGCGTCGCCGCAGGCGCGCAGGGCGGCGCGGCGCTCGGCGACCGGCACCGCCGCCCAGCCGACCGCGGCCGCGGCGGCGGCGGTGACGGCGGCATCGAGCTGCTCGGGGGAGCACGCGGGCGCGTGCGCGAAGGGCTCCCCGGTGGCCGGGTCCTCCACGGGCAGGACGGAGGCGCCGGGCACCGCCGCGCCGTCGATGGTCAGGGCGGGTGTCACGCCGAGGCCTCCGCTTCCGCGGCGCCGCCGGCGAGCCGGTCGCGCAGGCTCAGCGGGCGCATGTCGGTCCAGACCTCCTCGACGTGGGCGAGGCAGGCCTCCTTGTCGCCCTGCATCCCCGCGTCCCGCCAGCCGTTCGGCACCTCCCGGTCGAGCGGCCACACCGAATACTGCTCCTCGTGGTTCACCACGACCCGGAACAGCTCGGCGTCCGCCGGAATGTCATTCGTTCGACTACCCACTTGGATTCCCTCTTTCTTTTCCTGACGGAATTGCTAGAGTGTCGCCGGAGGCCGCACCGGCGGCTTCTCCGATAACTTCTCGAAAAGGTAATTCAGTGACGACGCAGAAGGATCAGATCGAGATTCCCACCGTCCGCTGGCCCGAGCGGGTGCCGGCCGGGGACTGGCTGCAGGGCTCGTCCGCCGTGGTGGTCCTGGGTGTCGACGTGGACGCCGAGTCGCCCGTGCTGGCCCGCGGGGAGCACTACATCGACCACCTGACGACGATGTCCCACCAGGCGTACGGCCCCCGCGTCGGGGTGCCGCGGATCCTCGACCTGCTGGACCGCTACGACCTTCCGGCCACGTTCTTCGTACCAGGAGTTTCCGCCGAGCGGTGGCCTTCGGTGATGGATTCGGTGGCCGAAAAGGGGCACGAGATAGCGCTCCACGGATTTACCCACCGGCACCCGGTGCACCTTTCCGAAAGCGAGCAGCGGGAGGAGATCGAGCGCAGCCTGAAGACGTTCTCCAAATTCGGCGTGCAGCCGACCGGGTACCGCGCGCCGAACTGGGAGATGACCCGCCACACGCTCGACCTGCTCGGTGAGTACGGGCTGCGCTACGACTCCTCGCTGATGGACGACGACCGGCCGTACGCGGTGCGCAGCGGGGAGCACACGATCGCCGAGCTGCCGGTGCAGTGGCTGCTCGACGACTGGGAGCAGTACGCCTTCCTGCCCGAGCCGAACATCGGCCAGCTGATCGAGGCGCCGTCGAAGGTGGTGGACCTGTGGACCGCCGAGCTGGAGGCGATGCGCGGCTTCGGCTCGCTGTGCATGCTGACCGTGCACCCGTTCCTCACCGGACGCCCCTCGCGGTTGGCCGCCCTGGAGCAGTTCATCCGGTTCGTGCTCTCCCGGGGTGACGTGCGCTTCGCCCGTGCGGACGAGGTGGCCGAGCTGGTGCTCGCCGGGCAGTCGGAGCCGCAGCCGTAGCCGCAGCCGTACCGGCCGCCGCCGGCCGATCAACTCCGCCACCCCGCAGCGCTCGTGACGGCCTGCGGGGTGCGGAGTTCGGTCACGCAGGCCGTGACGAGGGCGGCCAGGCTGGAGACCGAACGCTCCTCGGGCAGGCCGGCGGCCTCGTACGCGAGCGGGAGTTCGGTGCAGGCGGTGAGCACGGGGAGGTCGTGCTGCTGCCACAGGCCGTGCACCGCGGAGGCGAGCACGGTGCCGCCCTCGGCCAGCCGGTTGGCCTTCACCAGGACCCCGGCGCGGTGGATCTCGGACCGCAGCGGCTCCTCGGGGATCAGCAGCCGGTAGCCGAGTTCGGCCGCGCGCCGCTGGTAGATGCCGCTGTGCACGGTGCCGGTGGTCGCGGCCAGCCAGCCGCCCGCCGGGCTGGTGCGCATGGCGGCCCGGAGCGTGGCGTCGGCGATGTGCACGAGGGGCACCGGCAGGAGGCCCTGCAGCCGGTCGATGAAGGCGTGCGCGGTGTTGCAGGGCACGACGAGCAGATCGGCACCCCAGGCGACGAGTTGCTCCAGGGCGTTGCGGATCGGCAGCAGCGGTTCGTCCGAACCGGCGAGGATCGCCCCGGTGCGCTCCGGAATGCCGGGTTCGGACAGCATGACGATGCGGGGGTGCTCCTGGTCCGACTGCGCGGGCACGGCGAGCGAGAGCAGCCGGAGGAACTCCGCGGTGGCCGCCGGCCCCATGCCGCCGAGTACTCCAAGTGTCCGCGCGGGCGCTCCGGTTGTCGTTCCGGCGGCCGTTCGGTCGTCGACTGGTATCACGGTTCTGCCCCCCTGCGGATCCCTGCGGATCCCGGCATGGGCGCGGGAATCGCGGTGTCCGACGGAATGGATTAGCCGGGGGAGAAAGCCGGTGGCGCTCCCCGGTCCGGAAGTGACGGGGCGGTCCGCGATAGCCGTGCGGTCGCCATTGGGAGCCGCTGCGGGACACGCCCGAGAAGGTGGAGAAAATGCCCGGCAGGAAAGCCGGGTGGACCCGTCGCTGCGGCGTACGGTACCACAGGTGATCAGGAGGGCACCCCCGCCGAACGGGGGGTTCCGGTTCGGGAATCGGTGCACGCCAGGGGCCTGACGGCCGCCGGAAGTTGATCTCTTGCGGAGGCAATCATGGACATGCTTGGATGCAAACAACTGCTCGACGGACCATGAGCTCGACTCGGCGCCGGACCGGGGTCTGCGGACCTCGCTAACCCGCCGATCAATGAAGCAAGTTGACGCTGGACCTATATGGCTCCTTGGGGGGAACCGTAGTGATTCAGGACGACAGCAGCACCATTGGCGCCTCCACTGGGGAGGTGCCCGCATTGTCGACGGTGACCCTTGCCGTCATCGACATCTGGTCGGACGTGCTCGAAGTGACGCCCGACACGATCGACGCCGAGACCTCGGATTTCTTCGAGCTCGGTGGTTACTCTCTGCTCGCGCTTCAGGCCATCGGACGCCTGCTGGCGACCCACGGCATCGAGCAGGACGCGGCCCTGGAGCTTGAGGGCCTGCTCCTCAACGAGCTCTTCGAGCAGCCGACCGCAGCCGCGCAGGCGGCCTGTTTCGTCGCCAACTTCCCCCAGTGACAGGCCTCCCGGCGCGTCCGGGAGTCCTCGTCGCTGTGCTTTCTTGCTGATCACCACCTGCCGGCCGGTCGTTCACCGGCCCGGTCAACGCCCGCGGTTCCCCGACGCTGCCGCCGGCGTGTCCCAGTGTGCCCAATCGCCCTGCCCTGCCCGGGCCGAGGGGCCGTGCTCTTCGATCTCCGTGCCTCGTCGGGTCGACGCCGATTCCTGTCCGGCCACCGTGCCGACAGGCTGCTGCGGCGTTCCCTCAGGAGGCTGACGCAAGGAAGGTTTCCGTTCATGACGACGCCCGACGTGACCCCCGCGTCGCCGAAGGACCTGTTCCGGCGAGCCAAGGTCACCGCCGCCGACGAACGCGTCTTCATTGTCAAGCTCCTTGTCGCGTACGGCATTTGGGCCGCAGGCGCGGTTCTCGCGCTCGCCCCGGACGCGTGGCTGCCCCGAGTGCTCGGTGTCGTCCTGATGGGCGCCATGTACTCCCACTGGCTGGAGCTCCAGCACCAGTGCCTGCACCACTCGGCGTTCCGCCGCTCCCGCTGGCACCGGATCGTCGGCGTGCCGCTGGGCGTTCCCATGCTGGTGTCGTACAGCCACTACCGGGTGCGCCACCTCCAGCACCACCGCTACCTCGGCACGGACCAGGACTCGGAGTTCTTCGGCTTCGACTCGCGGCAGTCGGTCACCTGGTCGGCCCTGGTCCGCGAGGCGCTGGCCTTCGGCCGACTGGGCAGTGCGGTGGCCGACATCGTCCGCTGCTGGGGCGGCCGGTGGTCCTACGACATGGGCCAGATCTCCGAGCAGCGTGAGCGCGAAGTCGTCTCCGAGTACCGGATGTTCGCCCTGCCGATCGTGGGCGCCGTGGTGCTGACCCTGCTCGGGTACGGCGAGCCGGTGCTGTGGATCTGGCTGCTGCCGCTGCTGGTCGCGGTGCCGCTGCACTTCCTGGTCGAGCTGCCCGAGCACATCATGTGCGACAACTCCTCCACCGACGTGCTGCGCAACACCCGCTCCATCACCGGGAGTTGGTTCAGCACCTGGTACACCAACGGGAACAACCTGCACATCGAGCACCACGCCGCCATGGTGGTGCCGATCAACCAGCTGCGCGAGCGCCACGACGTCGTGCTGGCGCACGGGACGCACACCTCGCCCAGCTACCCGCAGTTCTTCAAGGCCATCGTGGCCGAGGCCCGGCGCAACGCGCGGGCCGGCCGCGCCGGGGGGACGGCGTGATGACCGCCCCCGCCCCGGCCTTCCCGGCGGTCGACCGGTTCCCGCTCACGCCTGGGCAGTTGGGCATGTGGTTCCTGGAGCGCATGTCGGGCTCGGCGGTCTACGTCGACCCGATGACCTTCCGGCTGACCGGCCCGCTCGACACCGCCGCGCTGCGGCGCGCGCTGGAGCTGCTGCGCGGCCGGCACGCGGCGCTGCGCACCACGTTCCCGCTGGTCGACGGCAGTCCGGTGCAGCAGGTCTCCGGCGAGTGCGGCATCGAGCTGCCCGTCCTGGACCTCTCCCGACTGCCCGAGGCCGAGCGCGAGTCCGAGCTGACCGCGGTGCTGGCGGCCGACCAGGCCACCCCCTTCGACCTCGCCCGCGGGCCCGTGCTGCGCGCCCTCGTGGTCGTGCTCGGCCCCGACGAGTACGTGCTGCGGCTCGCGCTGCACCACCTGGTCTCGGACGCGTGGTCCTGGTGGAACGTCCTGCTGCCGGAGCTCGCCGCCCTCTATGGCGCCGAACTCGACGGCACGGAAGCCGAGTTGGAAACCCCGGGGGCCCAGTTCCCGGACTTCGTGCGCTGGCAGCGCGAGTGGAGCGAGGGCGCCGGCCACCAGCGCCAGCTGGCGTACTGGACGGAGCGGCTGACCGGCCTCGCCCCGGTGCCGCCGGTCCGCCCGGCCGACGCGCCGGCCGGGACCGTCACCGCCGTGCCGTCCGCCGCTGCCGCACGGGCCACCGCTGCCGCACCGGACGGGGGCGCCGCCGTCGCGACCCAGTGGACCACCGTGCCCGGCGCCGTCCACGACTCCCTGCGGACCGTGTACCGGGACGAGCGGGTCACCCCGTTCATGCTGCTGCTGGCCGCCTTCGCCGTGGTGCTGCACCGCGGCAGCGGGGCCACCGACATCGCGGTGGGCACCCGCGCGGCCGTCCGCAGCCGCCCGGAGTTCGAGTCCGCGGTCGGGTTCTTCGTCAACCTCCTGGTCATCCGCACCGAGGTGGACCCCGGTGCGACCTTCCGTGACCTGCTCCGGGACGTCCGGCGCGCGGCCCTCGGGGCCTACGCGCACCGGGAGTTGCCGTTCGAGCGGGTCGTCGAGGGGCTGCGGCCGCGCCGCGGCGGAGGCTTCCGCTCCCCGGTGAACGTGCTCTTCTCGCACCAGAGCACCCCCGAGGTGCCGCCGGCCTTCCCCGGGCTGACCGCCCGGCTGGTCAACCACGACCCCGGCACCCTCTACGACCTCGACCTGGTCTTCTACGAGGAGGACGGCGACCTGCGCGCCCTGCTCAGCCACCGCCGGGCCCACTGCTCCGACCAGGACGCGGTGGCGCTGCTCGCGGAGCTCACCCGGGTCCTCGCCGAGGTCGCGCAGGACCCGGCGATCCCGCTGGACACACTCATGGCGACCACAGGGGTGCACCGTGCCGAATAGCTCCACACCCGCGCAGCCGGCCGCGGACACCACGGCGGACACCGCCCCGGGCGCCACCGCCGGCACCGCCGCCGTCGCCCCGGAGGGCCTCGCCCCGCTGTCCGTCACCCAGGAGCAGCTGTGGCTGCTCGACCGCCTCGACCCGGGCAACGCCGCCTACAACTCCACCGTGCTCTGGCAGTTGGACGGGCCGCTGGACACCGAGGCGCTGCGCCGGGCCCTGGCCGCCGTCGTCCGCCGGCAGCAGATGCTGCGGGCGGCCGTCGTCGCCGTCGACGGCGTCCCGTACCAGCGGGTGGCCGAGGACGTCCCGGTGCCGCTCACCGTCACCGACCTGACCGCCCTGCCCGAGGCGGAGCGCCCGGCGGCCGCCGAGCGGACCGTTGCCGACGCGGCCCACCGCCCCTTCGACCTGGGCCGACCCCCGCTGTTCCGGGTGGAGCTGGTCCGCACCGGCGCCGAGCGGCACGTGATGGCGCTGGTCATCCACCACATCGTCTCCGACGGCTGGTCCGTGCAGGTCCTGATCCAGGAGGTCGCGGACCTGTACGCGGGCGAGGTCACCGGTACCGAGGTGCCGCTGCCCGAACTGCCCGTCCAGTTCACCGACTACGCCCGGGAGCAGCGCGAACGGCTCGCCGGACCGCGCGGCGACAAGCTGGTGGACTACTGGACCCGGCAGCTGGCCGGCGCCCCGGTCACCCTGGACCTGCCCACCGACCGGCCCCGGGCCGGTCACGCCGACTTCAGCGGCGACCGGTACGTCTTCCAGGTGCCCGCCGAGCTGCGCACCGCCCTCGGCGGGCTCGCCCGCGCCTCCCGGGCCAGCACGTTCATGGTCACCCTGGCGGCCTTCACGGCCCTGCTGCACCGGCTCACCGGCCAGGAGGACCTGCTGGTGGGCACGCCGGTCGGCAACCGGGACAAGCCCCAGTGGGGGCCGCTGGTCGGCTACTTCGCCGACACCCTGGTGATGCGCGGCGACCTCGCCGGCGACCCGACCTTCCGCGAGCTGCTCGGCCGCACCCGGACGGCCGCCCTGCAGGGCTTCGTCCACCGCGACCTGCCGTTCCGCTCCCTGGTCGAGGCGGTGCAGCCGGAGCGCGAGGTGGGCCGCAATCCGCTGTTCCAGGTGATGTTCATCCTGCAGAACATCCCGCCGCGCCGCCGCCGGGCCGAGCTGCCGGGCGTGGTGATGACCCGGCTGGACGACGTCCGCACCACCTCGATCTTCGACCTGCGGTTCGACCTGTTCGAGTTCGAGGACGAGATGCGCGGCCAACTGGAGTACAGCACGCGGCTGTTCGACCACTCCACGATCGAGCGGACGGCCCGGCAGTACCTGGCGCTGCTCGCCGACGCGTGCGCCGACCCGGACCGCCCGGTCTCCGCGCTCGACCTGGGCGCCACCGACGCGGACCGGTCCGGCGCGGACGCCGCCGCGGGCTTCAACGACGACCTCGGGGGGTTCTGACATGTGCGGCGTCACCGGATACGCGGACCTGGCCGGCACCGGCCTCGCCGAGGGCGAGGACGTGCTCGACCGGATGACCGCCACCCTGCTGCACCGCGGCCCCGACTCCGGGGGCCGGCTGGTGCGCGGGGGAGTGGCCCTGGGCTTCCGCCGGCTGAGCATCGTCGGCCTGGAGGACGGCGACCAGCCGATCCTCAACGAGGACGGCTCGGTCGCCATGGTCTGCAACGGCGAGATCTTCAACCACCGGGAGCTGCGCGCCGAACTGGAGGCCAAGGGGCACCGGTTCCGCACCCGCACCGACGTCGAGGTGATCGTCCACCTCTACGAGGAGTACGGCACCGGGCTGCTGGAGCGGCTGAACGGCCAGTTCGCCTTCGCCGTCCACGACACCCGGCGCGGCCGGCTCTTCCTGGCCCGCGACCACATGGGCATCCTGCCGATGTACTACGCGGTGGCGGGCGGCCGGCTCGTCTTCGGGTCGGAGATCAAGGCCGTCCTGGCGCACCCGTCGGTGCCCCGCCGGGCCGACCTGACCGGCCTCGACCAGGTGCTCACCTTCCCCGGGACGGTCGGCTCGCGCACCCTGTTCGAGGGGGTCAGCAGCCTGGAGAACGGCCACTTCCTGCTGGTCGAGGACGGGGCCGTCCGGGTCGAGAAGTACTGGGACCTGGACTACCCGGTGGACGTGCCGGGGGAGCCGGCCGAGCACCCCGACCGGTACTACGTGGACACCGTCCGCGAGCTGCTGGAGCAGTCGGTGCGCCGCCGGCTCCAGGCCGACGTCCCGGTCGGCTACTACCTCAGCGGCGGCCTCGACTCCTCCCTGATCGGCGCGCTCGTGCACCGCAACACCAGCGGGACGGTGCCGCGGTCGTTCTCCATCACCTTCCCCGACCGGGGCATCGACGAGTCCCGCCACCAGCGGCTGATGGCCCGCCACCTCGGCTCCGAGCACACCGAGACGGAGTTCCACCCGGGCGACATCGCGGCCGGACTGCGCCGGATGATCGGGCACGCCGAGTGCCCGGTGAAGGAGACGTACAACACCTGCTCCATGGCGCTGTCGGCCGCCGTCCGGGAGACCGGCACCCGGGTGATCCTCACCGGTGAGGGCGCCGACGAGCTGTTCGCCGGCTACCTCGGCTACCGCTTCGACCTGGGCGGGCGGCGGACGGCCGGCGGCGACCCCTTCGAGGAGGAGCTGCGCCGCACCATCTGGGGCGACCCGCACGTCTTCTACGAGCGCGACTACCACGCCTGGCGGGAGTCCAAGCTCGACCTGTACGCCCCCGCCCTGCGGGACGCCCACGCCGAGTTCGACTGCCTGGCCGGGCCCGTCGTCGACCCCGGGATGCTGCGCGGGCGCCACCCGGTGCACCAGCGCTCCTACCTCGACTTCAAGCTCCGGCTCTCCGACCACCTGCTCTCCGACCACGGGGACCGGATGGCGCTGGCCAACTCGGTGGAGGCCCGGTACCCGTTCCTCGACCCCGACCTGGTGCGGTTCGCCACGACCGTCCCGCCCCGCCTGAAGGTGACCGCGAGCACCGAGAAGTACGTGCTCAAGGAGGCCGCCCGCGGCCTGGTGCCCGACGAGATCATCCACCGGGAGAAGTTCGGGTTCCGGGCCCAGGGCAGCCCCGCCCTGCTGCGCGAGCGGATCGAGTGGGTCGAGGACCTGCTCTCCTACGACCGGATCAAGCGGCAGGGCTACTTCGACCCCGACGTGGTCGAGCACCTCAAGGAGCAGTACCGGCAGCCGGGTTACGAGGTCCATCCGCACCTCGGCGACGACCTGCTGCTGGTGGTCCTCACCTTCGGCGTGCTGCTCGACACCTTTTCCCTTCCTGACGCCTGATCACTTGGGTGGCCACAGGCCCCCCGTCCCTGGAGGAAGCTCGATGGCCTTCCACGCAGTCCACGGTCTCGTACAGCAGGCCGCCCAGCGCTTCGCCGACCACACCGCGGTCGAGTGCCCGCAAGGCCGGCTCAGCTACGCCGAGCTGGCATCCCGTTCGGACGAACTCGCCGTCGCCATCCGCGAGTCCGGCGCGGGTGCCGGCTGCGTGGTGCCGATCCTGGCCGAGGACCGGCGCGAGCTGGTCGTCGCGATCCTGGCGGTGCTGAAGGCGGGCGGCGTCTTCGTGCCGGTGGACCTGGCGGCCCCGCCGCTGCGGCTGCGCACCATGCTGACCGCCACCGCCCCCGAGTGGGTGATCGTCGGCGCCTCGGCCGCCGACCGCGCGGACGAGATTCTGGAGCCGTCCCTGCCGCTGGCCCGGCGCGTCCCGCTGGACCTCGCCGCCGAGCCCACCGGCGCGGCCCCGGAGCGGCTGCACGTGCCGGACCCGGACGACGCGGCGTACATCTTCTTCACCTCCGGCTCGACCGGGCAGCCCAAGGCGATCGTCGGCCGGATGCAGGGCATCGACCACTTCGTCCGCTGGGAGACCGAACTGCTGGGCGTGCAGCCGGGCACCAGGGTCAGCCAGCTGGCCTCGCCCGCCTTCGACGCGATCCTGCGCGACCTGTTCGTGCCGCTGACCACCGGCGGCACCGTGTGCGTCCCGCCGGCCGGCCTCGCCCTGGACGGGCCGGCGCTGGCCCGCTGGATCGACGAGGAGCGGATCGAGCTGGTCCACACCGTCCCCACCGTCTGGCGCGGCATGCTGCCGTCCCTCGCCAACGGCGGCCCCGAGCTGTCCGCGCTGCGCTGCGTGGCGCTGGCCGGCGAGCCGGTGGCGCCGAGCGACGCCGCCCAGTGGTTCGCCCGGTTCGGCGAGCGGATCAGCCTGCTCAACCTGTACGGGCCGAGCGAGACCACCATGACCAAGACGTTCCACTTCGTCACCCCGGCGGACACCGAGCGGTCGAGCATCCCGATCGGCAAGGCCATGCCCGGCGCCCGGGTGGTGCTGCTCGACGGCCGGAACAAGCCGTGCGCCGAGGGCGCCGTCGGCGAGATCCACATCCGCACGCCGTACATGTCGCTGGGCTACTTCCACCAGCCGGACGCCACCCGCGCCGCCTTCGTGCCCAACCCGCTCGGCACCGACCCGGAGGACTTCGTCTACCGGACCGGCGACTTCGCCCGCGCCCTGCCGGACGGCAGTCTGGAGTACGTCGGCCGGCGCGACCAGCAGATCAAGCTGGGCGGCGTCCGCGTCGAGCTCGGCGAGATCGAGCACCTGCTCCGCGCCCACCACGCGGTGAAGGACGCCGCCGTCACCGTCGTCCCCGACGACGAGGGCAACCCCGCCTACCTGTGTGCCTTCGTGGAGCCGGTCCAGCCCGTCGAGGCGGCCGTCCTGCGCGACCACCTGGCGCCCCGGGTGCCCGACTCCCACCTGCCCCGGGTGTTCGTCCCGCTGGAGCAGCTGCCGCGCACCATCAGCGGCAAGGTGGACCGCCGGGCGCTGCCCGTGCCGCTGCCGCCGCAGCAGCAGGTGGAGCAGGACTACGTGGCGCCGCGCACCGCCACCGAGGAGACCCTCGCCGGGATCTGGGCGAAGCTGCTGCCGGTGGACCGGCCGGGCGTGCAGCACGACTTCTTCCGCATCGGCGGCCACTCGCTGCTCGTCATGCGGCTGATCGCCGCGATCAGCGCCGAGTTCGGCGTGGACGTCCACCTCCAGAAGTTCCTGGCCGCCCCGACCATCGAGGGCCTGGCGGCCGAGATCGAGCAGACCCTGCTGACGTCCGGCTCCGACCTGGACGACCTGCTCGCGGACCTCGACGACCTGGACGAGGACGAGGCCGAGCGCCTGCTGGCCCAGAACGGCGGTAACTGACGTGACCACCACCCCCGACACCACCGCCCCCGACACCACGGCCACCGACACCACGGCCGCCCCCGAGCCGGCGGACTCCCTGGACCGCGCGGGCATCCGCGTCCTGGAGCGGCAGATCGAGGACGCCCTGCTCGCCGACGACCGGATCGCCGACTGCGCCGTCGTCTTCCAGGGCGTGTCCGTCGACTCCGTCCCGGCCGAGCACTGCGTTCGCTGCGGCATGGACGCCGCCTACCCCGGCACCCGGCTGGACCGGGACGGCGTCTGCGACCTGTGCCTGATGCACACCGAGCACGGGTCCGAGATCCTCTCCTACTTCGGCGAGATCGACGAGTTCACCCGGATCCTGCGCGAGCGCGCGGAGGCGGCCGGCTCCGAGTACGACGCCCTGCTGCTGTTCAGCGGCGGCAAGGACAGCACCTACGTGCTGCACCAGCTCGTCCGGATGGGCCTGCGGGTGATGACCTTCACCTTCGACAACGGCTTCATCTCCCGGACGGCGCTGGAGAACGTCGAGACGATCACCAAGGCGCTGGGCATCGAGCACCTCACGATGACCCGGGCCGACCAGAACCGGATCTTCCTGCGCAGCCTGGAGCAGCACAAGAGCGTCTGCAACGGCTGCTTCCGGTCGCTGCTCGACCTCAGCCACCAGCTGGCCCACGAGCGCGGCATCCCGAGCATCGTCACCGGACTGTCCCGGGGCCAGATCATCGACGAGCGGCTGCTGTGGTTCTACCGCAACGGCGAGTTCGACCCGGCCCGCATCGAGCAGCAGCTGGAGGTCGGCCGCAAGGTCTACCACCAGGTCGGCTCCGACCTCTCCGACGGGGTGCTGGACCGCGTCGAGGTGGTCGACTACTACCGCTACTCCGACGTCACCAAGGACGACATCCGGGCCTTCCTGGCGAGCGCCGAGACGCTCTGGGCGGCGCCGAAGGACACCGGCTTCTGCAGCTCCAACTGCATGATCAACGACGTCGGCGTGTACGTGCACCGGCTGGAGCGCGGCTACCACAACTACGAGTCGCCGACCCGCTGGGAGGTCCGGCTCGGCCACCTCGCCCGGGACGAGGCCGACGCCGAGCTGCGCACCCCGGTCAACACCGGACGCGTCCGCTCCATGCTCGCCACCATCGGCTACACCGACCCGGGCGACCGCAGCCGGCTCGGCCGGCGGATGGCCGCGTACTACGTGCCCCGCACCGGGCTGACCCCGGACGCCGCCCGGGCCGCCGTCGGCGCCCGGCTGCCCGAGATCCTGCTGCCCGAGCACTGGGTGGAGCTGGCCGAGATCCCGCGGCAGGCCGACGGCGCCGTCGACCGGCGGGCCCTGCCCGACCCGGCCCCCGACACCGGCAAGCGGCTCGCCCCGGACGCCGAGGACGCGCGGACGGCCGACGACCGGCCCACCCCCGCCCAGCAGCTGCTGCTGGAGCAGGCCGGCGACGGCCTCGCCGGCCGGGCCCGCGCCCTGCTGCTCGACCTGCCGGAGGGCACCACCGCGGACACCGTCCGCAAGGCCGTGCTCGCCCTGGTCCAGCGCCACGACGGCCTGCGCGCCCGGTTCCGGCAGCAGGACGGCGGCTGGCGGCGCCAGGTGGCCGGGCTCGCCGGCGGCGTGCCGGTGGCCGTCCTCGACCTCACCGGGAAGGACCCCGGCCGCGTCCCCGCCGCCCTGCGGGTGGCGGCCCAGCGGCTGCGCGCCCGGCTGAACCCGGAGCAGGGACCGCTGTTCACCGCCGCGCTGGCCGAACAGCGCGACCGCGCACCCCAGTTGCTGCTGATCGCCCACGAGCTGGCCGCGGACGTCGACGGCTGGCGCCGGATGCTCGACGACCTCGGCGCCGCGCTCGGCCGGATCGCGGCCGGCGAGCCGGCCGGACTGCCCGCCGCGCCCGCCCCGCGGGCCGTGCCGGAGCCCGCCGCCCCGGCCCCGGTCACCGGTGACCTCTGGACCCCGCCCGCGACGCCGGCCGACGGCGCACCGGACCCGGTCCGCCGCACCGTGCTCGACGCCGCGGCCACCGCCGCGCTCACCGCCGCCGGCACCCCGCTCGCCGCCCTGGTGGCGGCCGCCGTGACCCACGGGCTCACCGAGGCCTGCGGGGCGAGCGGCCTGCTGCTCGCCGTCGACGACCAGACCGGCGCGCTCCCGCACCCGGCCGGCCTGTTCGCGGTGACCGCTGCGGCCGCCGAGCCCGGCACCGGGCCCGAGCAGACCCTGGAGCGGGTCCGCACGGCCCTCGCCACGCCCGTCGCCGCCCCCGCCGGAGCCGTCCCGGTCGGCATCGCCCACCTCGGCGACCTCGACGCGCTGCCCGCGGCCGGCGGCCCGCTGCGGCACGCCGGCTCCGCCGACCACGACCTGGTCGCCCCGTTCGGCCCGCGCGCCCGGACGCCGTACGTCGTCGGCCACCTGCGCGACGGCCGGCTCCACCTCACCTGGACCGGCACCGCGGCCCCCGCCGCCGCGGCCGACGCCGCCGCCGCGGCCCTCGTCCAGCTCGCCGAGACGGCCGGGAAGGGCACGGCATGACCGACACCTCGGAGAAGCTGCAGCGGCTCAAGATGCAGTCGCCCGCCAAGTACGCCCTCCTGATGAGCCGCCTGCGCGAACGCGCCGCCGCGGCCCCCACCGGGATCACCCGCCGTCCCTCGGACGGCGGGGCACCGCTCTCCTACGCCCAGCAGCGGCTGTGGTTCCTCGCCCAGCTCAACCCGGGCGACACCGCGTACAACATGCCGTACGCGCTGCGCCTGCAGGGCCCGGTGGACCTCGACGTCGCCACCGCCGCCTTCCGGGCCCTGGTGCGCCGGCACGAGACCCTGCGCACCGCCTTCGGCTCGGTCGACGGCGAACCGGTGCAGCTCGTCACCCCGGCCGAGGCCGTCGACTGGCAGCCCGCGACCGTCGACCTGCGCGGCACCGCCGACGCCGAGGACGAGGTGCGGCGGCTCGCCGCCGCGCACGCGGCCGCCCCGTTCGACCTGAGCCGCGGCCCGCTGTTCCGGGTGACCCTCGTCCGGGTCACCGACGACGAGACCGTCGCCCTGATCAACCTGCACCACATCATCACCGACGACTGGTCGATGGGCGTGCTCACCCGGGAGTTCGCCACCGTCTACGCGGCCCTGCGGGACGGCGGCACGGACCCGCTGCCGCCGCTGGACGTCCAGTACGCCGACTACGCCCACTGGCAGCGCGGCCGCAGCGCGGAGAGCCGGGCCGAGGGCCTGGCCCACTGGCGCGAGCGCTTCCGCGGCGAACTGCCCAGCCTCGCGGTGCCGACCGACCGGGCCCGCCCGCCGGTGCAGACCTACGCCGGCCGCACCCGCTCGTTCCACCTGTCCGCCGAGGCGACCGCCGGCCTGCGCGCCGTCGCCGCCGGGACCGGCGCCACGCTGTTCATGACCCTGCTGGCCGGCTACACGGCCCTGCTCCACCGCTACTCCGGGCAGGACGACATCGTGGTCGGCACCTCGGTGGCGGGCCGCAACCGGCCCGAGACCGAGCCGCTCATCGGGTTCCTGGTGAACACCCTGGCGCTGCGCGGCGACCTGTCCGGCGACCCGGCCTTCGGCGAGCTGCTGGCCCGCACCAAGCAGGCCTGCCTGGCCGACTTCGCCCACCACGACGTGCCGTTCGAGCAGGTCGTCGAGGAGATCCAGCCGGACCGCGACCTCAGCCGCGCCCCGCTGTTCCAGACCATGCTCTCGCTGCACAACGTGCCGCGCGCCGCCCTCGACCTGGCCGACCTGCGCATCTCCCCGTTCACCGGGGAGGGCCGGCGCACCGCCATGTACGACCTCAGCCTCGACGTCGTCGACGAGGGCGAACGGCTGCGCTGCGACTGGGAGTACAACACCGACCTGTACGCCGACGCGACGATCGAGCGGATGGCCGGCCACTTCGAGCGACTGCTCCGGGCAGCGGTGGCCGATCCGGGGCTGCGCCTGTCCGAGCTGCCGCTGCTGTCGCAGGACGAGCGCACCGAGGTGCTGACCCGGGACAACCGGATCTCCGTCGAGGTCGGCCCCGACGAGTGCGTCCACCGGCTGTTCGAGGAGCACGTCCGCGCCACCCCCGACGCCGTCGCCGTGGTGGACGGCGAGGACCGGGTCAGCTACCGCGAACTCGACCGCCGGGCCGGCATCGTGGCCGCCCGGCTGCGCGCCCTCGGCGTCGGCCCGGAGGTCCGGGTCGGCCTGTGCGCGCCGCGCTGCGCCGACTCGGTGGCCGCGGTGCTCGGCGTCCTGAAGGCCGGCGGCGCGTACGTGCCGCTCGACCCGGCCAACCCGGTGGACCGCCTGCGCTTCATCCTGACGGACGCCTCGGTCCGGCTGCTGCTCACCCGGCACGACATCGCCGGCACGGTGCCCGGCCTCACCGACGGGATGACCGTCGGCTGGTTCGACGACTGGCTGGCCGAGGCGGCCGGACCCGACGCCGCCGAGCCCGGGGCCGAGCCCGCGGACGCCCCGCAGCCGGTCTCCGGCAACCTGGCCTTCCTGGTGTACACCTCCGGCTCCACCGGCCGCGCCAAGGGCGCGATGCTCACCCACGGTGCGCTGATGAGCGCCTACCGCTCCTGGGAGCGGGTCTACGAGCTGGGCACCGTGGTGCAGCGCCACCTCCAGGCCGCCAACATCGCCTTCGACGTGTTCACCGGCGACATGGTCCGCGCCCTGTGCTCCGGCGGCACCCTGGTGCTCTGCCACCGCGAGACGCTGCTGGACCCGGCCAAGCTGTACGACCTGCTCCAGCGCGAGCGCGTCGACTTCGCCGACCTCGTCCCCGTGGTGATCCGGCTGCTCAGCGCCCACGTCACCGAACAGGGCAGGCTGCTGGACAACTTCAAGGTGCTGGCGGTCGGCGCGGACATCTGGTTCATGAGCGACTACTGGAACCTCAAGAAGCTCTGCCCGCCCGGCACCCGGCTGGTCAACTCGTACGGCATCACCGAGTCCACCGTGGACAGCGGCCTGTTCGAGACCCCGATGCCGGAGCGCTCCGAGGAGGAGCCGGTCCCGATCGGCCGGCCGCTGCCCAACACCCAGTTCTACGTCCTCGACGACCGGCTCCGGCCGGTGCCGGTCGGGGTCAACGGGACGCTGTACATCGGCGGCCTGGCGCTGGCCCGCGGCTACGTCGGCCGCCCCGCGCTGACCGCCGAGCGGTTCCTGCCGCACCCGTACAGCGAGCGGCCCGGCGACCGCCTCTACAACACCGGCGACCTCGCCCGGCTGCTGCCCACCGGCGACGTGGAGGTCCTGGGCCGGGTGGACCGCCAGGTGAAGATCCGCGGCTTCCGGATCGAGCTGGAGGAGGTCGAGTCGGTCCTCGGCAAGCACCCCGACGTGCAGGCCGCGGCGGTCGTCGTCCACGTGGACGCCAAGGGCGACCGTCGGCTCGCCGGGTACGTGGAGCCCCGCGCGGGCCGCACGCCCGAGCCGGTGGACCTCCAGGACCACCTGCGCACCCAACTGCCGTACTACATGGTCCCGTCCACCATCACGCTGCTCGACCGGATGCCGCTGAACGCCAACGGCAAGCACGACCGCAAGGCCCTGCCGGCGCCCGCCGAGGAGCCGGTCGAGCGGCCCGCGGCGGTGTTCGCCACGGCCACCGAGGAACTGGTCGCCGGGGTCTGGGAGAAGGTCCTCGGGCAGCGGGACGTCACCGCCGAGGACGACTTCTTCCAACTCGGCGGGCACAGCCTGCTGGTGCCCCGGGTGCAGTTCGAACTGCGCCGCGCCTGCGCGGTGGACCTGCCGCTGATCGCCCTGTTCGAGGCGACCACGGTGCCCGAGCTGGCCCAGCGGGTGGACGCCGCCCGCACGGCGCCGGACACCTGCGCCGGGGCGGACGACCCGGCGGCGGGGCCGAGCGCACCGCCGGTGCTGGACCCGGAGATCAGGGTGGCGCCCGGTGCGCACCGCCCCCGCACCGGGGAGCCCGCGGCCGTCCTGCTGACCGGCGCCACCGGCTTCCTCGGCGCCCACCTGCTGGACGGGCTGCTGCGCGGCACCCGGGCCACCGTCCACTGCCTGCTGCGGGCCGACGACCCCGAGGACGGCATGCGGCGGCTGGTGAAGGCCCTCGCCGACCTGGGACTTCCCGAGCCCGCGCCGGGCCGGGTCGTGGTGGAGCCCGGTGACCTGGCGCAGCCGCTGCTGGGCCTCACCGCCGAACGCTTCGACGAACTCGCCCGGACCGTCGACGCCGTGCACCACAGCGGGGCCTGGGTGAGCTTCACCCTGCCGTACGCCACGCTGCGGGCCGCCAACGTCGACGGCACCCAGGAGGTGCTGCGACTGGCCGCGCGCGGCGGCGGCATCCCCGTGCACCACGTCTCCACGGCCTCGGTGCCCGAGCCGGGCACCGCCGCGGCGCCCGTCACCGGCGGCTACAACCAGAGCAAGTGGGCCGCCGAGCACCTGGCGGTGGCCGCCCGCGAGCGGGGCGTCCCGGTCGACGTGCACCGTCCCGACTACATCGGCGGGCACAGCGCCACCGGAATCGGCAACCCCAAGGACTTGATCTGGGCGATCATCAAGGGCAGTGTTCAGCTGGGGTGTTACCCCGACCTCGACCTCCCGGTGCAGCTCGTGCCGGTGGACCGGGTCGCCGGGGCCCTGCTGGCGCTCGCCTCCCGCACGGGAGCCGAGCCCGGCTCGTACGACCTGGCCCACCCCGAGCCCGTCGGGCTCGGCACGGTCTTCGCGTGGGTCACCGGCTACGGCTACCCGCTGCGCAAGGTCTCCTACGGCGACTGGCTGACCGCCCTCCGGGAGTCCGCCGAGACCTCCTGGGACAACGCCCTCTTCCCGTTCCTGCCGCTGTTCGCCGCCCCCGGCGACGGCGCGGCCCCCGCTTCCGCCCCCGGCGGCCTGGGGGCGGCCGTACCCGGCTCCGCCCGGTCGGCGTACCGGGAGTCCGGCACCGACTGCCCGCCGATCGACGAGCAGTTGCTGCACACGTACCTCACCGAGCTGGTCCGCAGCGGCTACCTGCAGGACCCCCGCCCGGCCCCGGACGACACCCCCCTGGAGAACGCATGACCACCGCGACCACCGCGAAGCAGCGGCGCGCGGCCCCGCCCCCGGCAGCCGGCGAGCGGGTCGGCCCGTTCCTGCGGTCCCACCTCGCCCGGTCCAAGGGCTGGATCACGGCCCACCTGGCCGGCTCGGTGGTGTGGCACCTGCTGGCCGCGGCGGTCCCGGTCGTGATCGGCACCGCCTTCGACGCCCTGCTCGGCACCACCCCGGACCAGGGGCGGTTCGACACCATGGTGCTGGTGCTGCTGGCCCTGGTCGCGGTGCGCGGCGTCGCCGGCTTCGTCGCCACCTACTCGCTGGAGGCGTACGCCTGCGGCCTGGAGCGCGACGTGCGGTCCACGCTGTTCTCCGCGCTGCTCCAGAAGGGCCAGCAGTTCTTCAACCGGCGCCGGGTGGGCGACCTCTCGGCCCGGGTCACCGGTGACGCGCAGACCGTCAACCTGATGCTGTCGCCCGGCCTGGACCTCACCCTGGACATGCTGCTCGGCCTGATCGTGCCGATCGTGTTCATCGGCGTGATCGACGCCCGGCTGCTGCTGGTGCCGCTGGTGTTCCTGGTGCTGTTCGCCGTGGCGCTGGCCGAGTACGGCCGCCGGCTCGACCCGGCGGCCGGGGCCACCCGGGCCCGCTTCGGCGAGCTCAGCGCCCTGGTCTCGCAGACCATCGCCGGGATCGAGACCGTCGACGCCACCGGCCGCCGGGCCGCCGAGCAGCACCGGTTCATGGAGAAGGCGACGGCCTACCGGGACGCCTCGGTGCGCCAGGCCAAGGAGCAGGCCCTGTACCTGCCCACCCTGCTGCTGGTGGCCGCGCTGGCGGCCGGCCTGCTGCACGGCGCCCACCTGGTCTCCGACGGTTCGCTGACGGTCGGTCAGTTCGTCGGTTTCCTCGGGCTGATGGGCTCCCTGCGGGCGCCCACCCAGCTGGCCTCGTTCAGCATCGGCCTGATCTTCCTCGGGATCGCCGGCGCCCGGCGGATCCTGGAGGTCATCACCGACCGCGCCGGCTCCGAGGACACCGACGCCGGCCACCGCGGGCAGATCGAGGGCACGGTGGTCTTCGACAAGGTCTCCTTCGGGCACGGCGACAAGCCGGTCCTGGAGGACGTCTCCTTCACGGTGGAGCCGGGCATGACGGTGGCCCTGGTCGGGCCGACCGGCAGCGGCAAGTCCACGCTGCTGCAGCTGCTGAACCGGACGTACGCGCCGGACTCCGGCGAGGTGCTGGTCGACGGCGTGGCCACCACCGGCTGGCACGCCCAGACGCTGCGCTCGCAGATCTCGGTGATCGAGCAGGACGTGGTGCTGTTCTCCCGCTCCATCGCGGACAACCTGGCCTTCGGCGCGGACCGGGAGCTCACCCGGGCCGAACTGGAGGAGGCCGCGCGGGCCGCGCACGCCCACGAGTTCATCGCGGACACCGAGCACGGCTACGACACGATGGTCGGCGAGCGCGGGGCCACCCTGTCCGGCGGCCAGCGCCAGCGCATCGCCATCGCCCGCGCCCTGCTGGCCGACCCGCGGATCCTGGTCCTGGACGACTCCACCAGCGCGGTGGACAGCGCCACCGAGGAGCGGATCCAGCAGGCCGTCCGACGGGCCGCGGCGGGCCGCACCACGTTCATGGTCACCCCCCGGCTGTCCCGGATCCGCAGCGCCGACCTGGTCCTGGTGCTGGACAAGGGCCGCATCGTCGGCCGCGGACGCCACGAGGAACTGCTGGAGAGCTGCGAGCTGTACCACCGGATCTTCGCGCCGCACCTGCAGGAGACGGCCGGCCGGTCCGGAGAGGGAGTCCACTGATGGCAGACATTCTCGACGGGATCACCGCCGACAGCTACGACCGGTCCTACGGCGACCGCGAACTGCTGCGCCGGATCCGGCCGCTGTTCGCCGCCAAGGGCGCCACGGTGGTGCTGATCGCGCTGGCCGTGGTCGGCGCGGCGGTGGCCGGGGCCGCGTTCCCCCTGCTGGTGGCCGACATCGTGGACAACGCCGCCCGCGAGAGCGTCGGCGACGCGGTGCTGCCGCTGACCGGGGCCGCGCTCGGCACCGGTCTGGTCGCCTGGCTGCTGACCTTCTTCCAGCAGCGGGCCGTCGGCGTGCTGGTCGGCGACGTCGTCCTGGAGATGCGCCGCCGCGCGTTCGAGGCGGTGCTCCGCCAGGACATGGCCTTCCACGACGACCAGGCGTCCGGGTCGGTGGCCAGCCGGATCACCGCCGACACGCAGGCGTTCGCGACCCTCGCCACGCTCACCCTCGGGCTGGTCGGCCAGGTCCTGATGATCGGGCTGCTGCTGGTCGCCATGTTCGTCATCAACGTCCCGCTGGCCCTGGTCACCGCGGTGACCGCCGCCCTGATCGTGCTGGTCAGCCTGGGCTTCCGGTGGGTGTCGCGGCGCGCGTCCCAGCAGCAGCAGCGCTCCCTGGCGCAGATCAACGCCTACGTGCAGGAGACCCTGCGCGGCATCGCGGTGGCCCGCAACTTCCAGCGGGAGGAGTCCACCCACGCCGGGCTGGTCGAGGTCAACCAGCGCTGGTTCCGGGCCACCGTCAAGCTGAACCGGCTGTTCAGCGGGATCTTCCCGCTGCTGCTGACGCTCACCGGCCTCGGCACCGTCGGCGTGGTGGTGCTCGGCGGGAACCTGCTGACCGACGGCTCCGTCACGGCGGGCGAGTGGTCGCTGTTCCTGGAAGCCCTGATGCTGTTCTGGTTCCCGCTGACCAGCATCGCCTCCTTCTGGAACCAGTTCCAGCAGGGCCTGGCCGCCTCCGAGCGGATCTTCGCCCTGGTGGACCTGGAGCCCGTCGTGCAGCAGAGCGACGCGCGCCCGGTGCCCCGGCTGGACGGCACCGTCGAGTTCCGCGGGGTCGACTTCGGCTACCGCGCCGACAAGCCGGTCCTGACCGGGCTCGACCTGAAGATCGACAGCGGTGAGACGGTCGCCCTGGTCGGGCACACCGGCGCCGGCAAGTCCAGCATCATCCGGCTGATCACCCGGGCCTACGAGTTCGGCGGCGGTGAACTCCTGGTCGACGGCCAGGACATCCGCACCCTGGACCTGGACGCCTACAAGGGCCACCTGGGCATCGTCCCGCAGGCGCCGTTCCTCTTCACCGGCACCGTCGGGGAGAACATCGGCTTCGGCCGGGCCGGCGCGACCCCGGAGGAGATCCTGGCCGCCGCCCGCTCGGTGGCCGGCGGCGACTGGCTCGACGTCCTCCCCGAGGGCATCGACACCCCGGTCAACGAAGGCGGCGGCACCCTGTCCGCGGGCCAGCGGCAACTGATCGTGCTGGCCCGGGTGATGCTCGGCAACCCGTCGATGCTGATCCTCGACGAGGCCACGGCGAGCGTGGACCCGCTGACCGAGGCCCAGGTGCAGGAGGGGCTGGACGCGGTCTCCGCGGGCCGGACCACCGTCGTGGTCGCGCACCGCCTGCCCACCGTCCGCAAGGCCGACCGCATCCTCGTCGTCGACGGCGGCCGGATCGTCGAACAGGGCACCCACGACGCCCTGCTGGCGGCCGGCGGCCGGTACGCGGAGCTGTACGACCACTACTTCCGCCACCAGGCACTCGACTTCCAGGCCGCCGAGGAGGACGCCGATGCTGTCCGCCGCTGACACCCCGCGCACCCTGGGCGGCCTGCTGGCCGCCGCCGCGGACCGGTGGCCCGGCCGCACCGCCGTCGAACTGCAGGGCACCGCGCTCGACTTCGCCACCCTGCACCGGCAGACGGAGCGGGCCGCCGCCCGGCTCGCCGCGGCCGGGGCGGGCCCCGGCCGCACCGCCGTCCTGCTGTTCGACAACACCCCGGACTGCGTGATCGCGTTCCTGGCCGCCGCGCGCACCGGCGTCCGGCTGGTGCCCGCCGAGCCCGGCGCCGCGCCGGCCCAGCTCGCCGCCCTGGCGTCCGGCGCCGCCGACGCGCTGCTGATCGGCCGGGCCGAGCGGCTCGCCGCGGTGGCCGCCGCCGACGGCTGGGCGGGCCCGGTCGTGGAGACCGACGGGCTGCCGCACGCCGACGCGACGGACCGGCCGGCCCCGGCCGAGCCGGACGGGGACGCCCCGTTCCTGCACCAGTTCAGCTCCGGCTCCACCGGCGAGCCCAAGGCGGCCGTGCACACCCAGCACAACCTGGTCCAGGGCGGCCTGATCTACCGGGCCTCCTTCGGCTACGGCCCCGAGGACACCGTGCTGACGGCCGTACCGCTGCTGCACTCCTTCGGGATGGTCGCCGGCCTGGTCACCTCGCTGCTGACCGGCGCCCGGCTGGTGCTGCTCGGCCGGTTCACCCCCGGCCGGCTCCTCGGCGAACTGCAGCGCACCGGCGCCACCGTGCTCGTCGCCACCCCGCTGGCCTGCGACCTGCTGGCCCGCTCGGCCGGCGCGAGCGCCCCCGGCGGCCCGCTGCCGCTGCGGCTGTGCCTGTCCTCCGGGGCGGCCCTGCACCCGGACACCGCGGACCGCTTCGCCGAGCGGTTCGGCGTCCGGGTCAGCGAGGTCTACGGCTGCACGGAGGCCGGGATCATCGCCTGCCGGCGGCCCGAGCCCGACGCGGTGCCCGGCCCGGACGCGGCGCCGGCCGGCGCCGACGGGGTCGGCCGGCCGGTTCCCGGCGTGGAACTGCGGCTGGTCGACGACGCCGACCGGGACGTCGCCCCCGGCGCGGAAGGACTGCTGCTGGTCCGCACCCCCGCCATGTTCCTGGGCTACCTGGACCGGCCGGAGACCACCGCCGAGGTCCTGCGGGACGGCTGGTACCGCACCGGCGACCTGGCCCGGCTCGACGCCGCCGGTCGACTGCACCTGATCGGCCGCAAGGACACCTTCGTCAACGTGGGCGGCAAGAAGGTCAACCCGGTCGAGGTCGAACGGGTCCTGCTCGGCCACCCGCTGCTCGCCGAAGCCGCAGTGTGGGGCGAGACCCTGGCGGACGGCGGCCAGCGGGTCCGCGCCACCGTCGTGGCGACCGGACCGCTCACCGCGGCCGAGCTCAGCGCCTGGTGCCGGGAACGGCTCCAGCCGCACCAGGTGCCCGGCGGCGTCGAGTTCGCCGCCGCGCTCCCGAAGACCTCGTCCGGCAAGATCCGGCGCGCCGAGGTGGCCGCGGCCGCCGGCGCCCCGGGCCGGACCACCGACCAGGGGGGAACCCGCTCATGACCTCGACCCTCGTCGGGCTGCTGCGCGGCCGGGCCGAAGCGGCCCCGGAGCGCACCGCCTACCGCTTCCTCGGCGACGGCGACGCCGCCGAGACCATCAGCTACGCCGAACTGGACCGGGACGCCCGCACGGTGGCCGGCCTCCTGCGCGAGCAGGGCGCCGCCGCCACCGACCGCGCCCTGCTGCTCTACCCGCCCGGCCTGGACTACATCAGGGCCTTCTTCGGCGCCCTCTACGCCGGGGTCGTGCCCGTCCCCGTCTACCCGCCGCGCTCCCTGCGCAACGCCTCCCGGCTCGGCTCCATCGCCGCCGACGCCCGGGCCGGCTTCGCCCTCACCGTCTCCCCGGTGCTCGACCTGCTCGGCCGGGACGGCGCCGGGCTCGGCCTGGACGGACTGCGCACGGCGGCCACCGACGCGCTCGACACCGCCCTCGCCGGGCAGTGGAGCGGGCACCTCCCCGACGCCGACAGCCCCGCCTTCCTGCAGTACACCTCGGGATCGACGGCGGCGCCCAAGGGCGTGATGCTCAGCCACGGCAACCTGCTGCACAACCTCGGCATGATCAGCGAGGCGTTCGACTGCCACCAGGACACCAGCGCCGTCGTCTGGCTCCCGCCGTACCACGACATGGGCCTGATCGGCGGCATCCTCACCCCGCTGTACGCCGGCTTCCCGGTCACCCTGATGTCCCCCATGAGCTTCCTGCGCCGCCCGATGCAGTGGCTGCGGGCCATCTCCGCCGAGGGCGCCGAACTCAGCGGCGGCCCCAACTTCGCGTACGAGATGTGCGCCCGGCTGGCCACCGACGCGGACCGCGCCGAGCTCGACCTCAGCAACTGGCGGGTCGCCTTCAACGGCGCCGAGCCGATCCGCGCCTCCACCCTGGACGCCTTCGAGGCGGCCTTCGGGGACTGCGGCTTCCGCCGCAGCGCCTTCCTGCCCTGCTACGGCATGGCCGAGGCGACCCTGTTCGTCACCGGAACCGCGGCGGCCGCCGAGCCGACCGTGCTGGAGGTGGACGCCGCCGGCCTGGAGGCCGGCCGGGCCGACGCGCCCGGCCCGGACGGCCCGGCCCGCGCCCTGGTCGGCACCGGCCGGCCCGCCGCCGACCAGCAGCTGCTCGTCGTCGACCCCGCCTCCCGGGAACCGCTGCCCGAGCGCCGGGTCGGCGAGATCTGGGTGCACGGGCCGAGCGTCGCCCGGGGCTACTGGGACAACCCGGACACCACCGCCGAGGTCTTCGCCGCCCGCCCCGCCGGCCAGGACGACGCGGACCCGCGCACCTGGCTGCGCACCGGCGACCTCGGCTTCCTCGCCGACGGCGAGCTGTACGTGACGGGCCGCCACAAGGACCTGATCATCGTCCGCGGCCGCAACTTCTACCCCACCGACGTCGAACTCGCCGCCGAGGGCGCCCACCCCGCCTTCCGCTCCGGCTGCGGCGCCGCCGTCGCCGCCGAGCACGACGGCGAGCAGGTGCTCGTCGTCCTCCAGGAGGTCGAGGGCCGCGCGCTGGCCACGATCGACGTCGCCGAGGCCACCGCGGCCGTGCGCGCGGCGGTGATGGACCGGTGCGACGTCGCCGTCCACGAGGTGCTGCTGCTCAAGCCCGGCACCGTGCCCAAGACCACCAGCGGCAAGATCCAGCGCTCGCTGAGCCGCCTGCGGTACGCCGCCGGGGAGTTCGAGGCGCTCGGCGACGGCCCGGCCGAGGTGGCCGCGGAGACCGTGCCCGGCGCGGCCGAGGTGGCCGCCCTGGCCCCGGCCGAGCGCACGGCGCTGGTCCACCGGGTGCTGCGGCAGCGGATCGCCGACGCGCTGGGCGGCGCCGCCGACCAGGTCGCCACCACCGGCGTGCCGCTGACCAGCCTGGGCATCGACTCGCTGGCCGCCGTCCTGCTCGCCAACCGGATCCGCGAGGACCTCGGCGTCGAGCTGCCGCTCAGCCTGATGCTCGGCGGCGCCGACCTCGACGCCCTCGCCGCGGCCGCCACCCTCGTCGCCGACCCGCAGGACGGCCCCGCCGCCGACGCACCGGCCGCCGGCGGCACCCGGGCCGACGAGCCCGGCATGACCCTCGGCCAGCGCTCGATCTGGCACGTGCAGCAGCAGGATCCGGGCTCCACCGCCTACAACATCCCGGTCGCCCTCGACCTGGCCGGCCCGCTGGACACCGACGCGCTGCGCACCGCCCTGCGGCAGGTCGCCGACCGGCACGAGATGCTGCGCACCCGCTACCGGGTGACCGGCGGCGAGACCGTCCCCGTCCCGACCGGGAACGAGATCGAGCTGCGGGTGACGGACGCCGCCGGGGACGACCCGGACCGGCTCGCCGAGCGGCTCTCCGCCCTCGCCCACCGACCGTTCGACCTGGCACACGACCCGGTGCTCCGGGCCGACCTGCTGGTCCGCGCCGAGGACTCCCACGTCCTGCTGCTGACCGTCCACCACATCGCCGCCGACCTGTGGTCGATGGTGAACCTGACCGCCGAACTCGGCCGCCGCTACACGGCCCTGGCCGCCGGCACCGCGCCGGAGCAGACCGCCCCGGCCGGCCGCTACGCCGACCAGGTCCGCCGCGAGCGCCGGCTGCTGGCCGGGCCCGCGGGCGAGGCCCTCAAGGCGTACTGGCGCGAGGAGCTCGCCGGACCGCTGCCGCTGCTCGACCTCCCGCTGGACGCACCGCACCCGGCGGCGCCCAGCTACCGCGGCGCCCGGATCCCGTTCCGGCTCGACGCGGACCGCACCGCCCGCGTCCGCGCGCTCGCCCAGCAGACCGGCACCACGCTCTACACGGTGCTGCTGTCCGCCTTCCAGATCGCCCTGCACCACGCGAGCGGCCGGCCGGAGCTGGTGATCGGCACCGCCGCCGCGAACCGGGGCGCCCGGGACGCCGAGGACGTCGTCGGCTACTTCACCAACATGGTCGCCGTCCGCGGCAGGTTCGAGGACGGCGTGACGCCCCGGGCCTTCACCGAGCGGCTGCACCGCACGGTGCTGTCCGCCCTGGACCACCAGGCGTACCCGATGTCCCTCGTCCTGGAGACGGTGCAGCCGCGCCGCGAGCCCGGCCGCAACCCGCTCTTCCAGGCGGTCTTCGTCCTGCAGCGGCCGCACGCCCACGCCGAGACCGCCGGGTTCGTCCTCGGCACCGCCGACGGGGCCGCCGCCACCTGGGGGCAGCTGCGCCTCACCCCGTACCCGCTGCCGCACCGCACGGCCCAGTACGAGCTGATGCTCACCGTCGTGGACGCCGGTCAGGAGCTGCACGCGGCCCTGGAGTACAGCACCGACATCTTCACCGCAGCCACCGCGGAGCAGCTGGCGGCGCACTACCGGACCGTCCTGGACGACCTCCTGGACCGCCCCGACACCCCCGTCGCCGAGCTCTGCCCGGCCGACCTGCTGACCCGGCGCGCGGCCCGCGACGCCGCAACCGAGGAGGAAGCCCTGACCGGCTACGTGGCACCCCGCACCGACACCGAGCGCGCCCTGGCGAAGATCTGGTCCGACGTGCTCGGGGTCGAACCCATCGGCGTGGAGGACGACTTCTACGACCTGGGCGGGCACTCGCTGCTCGCGGTCCAGCTCATCTCCGGCGTCCGGGACGCCCTCGGCGTCGACGTCCCGGTGCGCAGCGTCATGCAGACCCGCACCGTCGCGCAGGGCGCGGCGATCATCGACGCGCTGCTGTGGGCCAAGGAGGGCGCCTCCGCCGACGGTTCCCGAGAGGACGGCGAGCTGTGACCGACCCCGGCGGCCACCTGCTGCCCCTGCCGTCCGGCGACTGGCGGGTGTGGCGGACCATGGGCCTGCGCGGCACCGGCTTCCCGGCCGGCCAGGTGCTCGACCTGGCCGCGCCCGGCGCGGCGGACGCCGCCGACCGGCTGCTGCAGGTCCGCGACCGGGCCGCGGACGCCCGGGCCGGGGCGCTCGACGCGCTCCGCGCCGCGCTCGACGACCTGCGCGCCGCCGGCCAGTGGGACGACACCGCCCTGCGCCGCCCGCTGCTGAAGGCGATCAGCCGCCTCAACAAGGGCGGCCTGCCGGGGCCCGAGTTCGCCGCACTGCCCGAGGTGTCCGCGCTCGTCGAGGCCGAGGAACTGGTCGCCGGCGCGGAGCGCGACCTGGACAAGGTCTTCGCCGAGGACCTCGCCCAGCTCTCCGCCGTCCTCGACCGGACCGCCGCCGACCCGCGCTTCCGCGAGGCCGTGATCTGGCAGAACCGCAAGGCCTACGCCGACGGCGTGCGCAAGGTCGGCGGCGACGGCCGGCGCAACTCCCGCCGCCGCGAGCACGAGGCACTGGTCGCGGGCTACCTCCAGCGCTACACCGTCAAGAACGACTCCATCGGGTTCTTCGGCCCGGTCGGCTGGGCCGAGGCCGTCCCCGCCGGGCCGGCGCTGGCCGTCACCCCCGGAGAGGGCCTGGTCGCCCGCCGCGAGGTGTACTTCGAGCAGTGGTGCCTGGACGCCCTGGTGCGGTCCCTGGGCACCGGCCCCGAGCTGCGCCGCTGGTTCCCGCCCCGCCGGCTGCCCTCCGCCGCCCTGGAGGGCGCCACCCTGCGGCTGCCCGGCCGCACCGTCGACCTGCCGCAGGGCAAGGCCGCCGTGCTGCGCTCCGTCCTCGCACTGTGCGACGGCGCCCGCACCGGCGTCGAGGTGGCCGCCGCCCTGGGCCTCGGCGAGGCGGAGGGCCTCGCCCTGCTGGAGTCGCTGCGCGCCACCGGGCTCATCGCCTGGGACCTCGAACTCCCGGTGCAGCCGCGCCCGGAGCTGGTGCTGCGCGAGCAGCTGGAGCGGATCGGCGACCCCGTGCTGCGCGCGGACGCCCTGGACCGGCTCGGCCGGCTCACCGCGGCCCGCGACCGGGTGGCGGCCGCGGCCGGCAAGCCCGACGAGCTCGACCGGGCCCTGGCCGACCTGGAGACCGTCTTCACCGAGCTGACCGGCACCGCCGCCACCCGGGCGCACGGGGAGACGTACGGCGCCCGCACCCTCGTCTACGAGGACTGCCGGCGCGACGGCCGGGTCGAGGTCGGCCCCGAACTGCTCGCCGAACTGGGCGGCCCGCTCTCCCTGATGCTGGACTCCGCCCGCTGGCTGACCACCCGGGTGGCACAGTCCTACCGGGAGGAGTTCCGGCGGTCCTACGACCGGCTGGTCGCCGAGCGCCCGGACGCCGAACCCCGGCTGACCGACATCTGGACCCGCGTCCAGACCGCCCTCCTGGGGCCGGACCAGCGGATCATCGACCAGGCCGTCACCGAGCTCCAGGAACGCTGGAACGACGTGCTCGGCCCGCTGGAGGGGCGCCGCGTCGAGTTCACCACGGAGCAGCTGCGCCCGCGCGTGGACCGGGCCTTCGCGGCCGAGGCCCCCGGCTGGCCGGGCGCCCGCTACCAGGCGCCCGACGTGATGATCGCGGCCACCGGCCCGGAGGCGGTCGCCGCCGGCGACTACCTTCTGGTCATGGGCGAGCTGCACGTCGGCGTGAACACCCTGCGCAACCTGCTCTTCGTCGACCAGCACCCCGACCCGGAGGCGCTGGAACGGGCCACCCTCGCCGACATGACGGTGCCCAGGGTCCAGCCGGTCCTGCCCAAGGAGTGGTTCTACTCCACCCGCACCACCACCCGCCTGTTCACCGACCGGGACTACCGCCTGCTGCTGGGCGACGAGGGCTCCTGGCTGACCGGCCACCCGCGCGCGCTGAACGCCTCCGAGGTCCGGATCGGACTGCGCGACGGCCGGGTGGTGGCCCGGACCGGCGCGGACGGCACGGAGCTCGACCTGGTCGAACTCCTCGCCGAGGCCATCGGGTTCAAGGTGACCAGCCGGTTCCAGCCGATGCCCGCCCGCCGGCACACCCCCCGGGTGACCGTCGACCGGCTGGTGGTCAGCCGCGAGTCCTGGCGCTTCAACCCCGCCGAACTCGCCTTCGCCCGCGAGAAGGACGAGGCGGCCCGGTTCACCGCCGCCCGCGCCTGGGCCCGCGAGCACGGCATCCCCCGGTTCTTCTTCGTCAAGGCCGCCCACGAGAGCAAGCCGTTCTACGTCGACCTGGACAGCCCGCTGTTCGTCAACGCCTTCGCGCACGTCGTCCGCGGCGCCCCCGAGCAGCCGGACGGCCGGCTGACCATCTCGGTCGGCGAGATGCTCCCGACCAGCGAGCAGACGTGGCTGAAGGATCGTCAGGGAAGCAGCTACACCAGCGAGTTCCGCGTCATCGCGGTGGACAAGTAAGGAGTGCGACGCACCATGTCGCTGATCGATCTGCTGGCCCGCCTGCGCGAGCAGGACATCCACCTGCGGGTGGAGGACGGAAAACTGCGGTACAGCGCCCCCGCCGGGGGACTCCCCGACGGGCTGCGCGCCGAGATCACCGCGCACAAGGGTGAGCTGATCGCCTTCCTGGCCGCGGGAACCGCCACCGACGGGCCGCGGCCGGTGCCGCGCCGCGCCGACGGCACCCACCCGGCCTCGCCGGTCCAGGAGCGGCTGTGGCTGCTCGACCGGATGGAGCCCGGCAACCCCTCGTACCACATGCCGGCGGCGGTCCGGCTGACCGGCACGCTCGACGCCGGGCTGCTGGAGCAGGCCGTCAACCGGATCGTGGCCCGGCACGAGGTGCTGCGCACCTCCTTCGAGGACCACGGCGGCCGTCCCCGCCAGCGCGTCGACGCCGAGCGGCACGTCCCGCTGGTCCGGCACGACCTGCGCGACCTGCCCGAGCCGGAGCGCACCGCCGAGGTCGCCCGCCGCTCGGAGGCCGAGGCGGCCGCCCCGTTCGACCTCGCCGCGGACCCGCTGATGCGCACCACCCTGCTGCGGACCGGCGACGACGAGCACGTCCTGCTGCTCACCCTGCACCACATCGTCGCCGACGGCTGGTCGGTGTCCGTCCTCGCCGACGAACTCGCCGCCCACTACCGGGCGCTGACCGAGGGCCACCCCGCGGACCTGCCGGCCCTGCCGGTCCAGTACGGCGACTACGCCGCCTGGCACGCCGAGTGGCTGGAGAGCGACGCCTGCGCGGCCCAGCTGGACCGCTGGCGCACCCGCCTCGGCGGCGAACTGCCCGACCTCAACCTGCCGTTGGACGTGCCCCGGCCCGCCGTGCGGACCTTCCGGGCCGGCCGCGCCGAGCGCACCGTCCCGGCCGCGACGGCCGACGCGCTGAACCGCGTCGCCCAGCAGTCCGGGGCCACCCGCTTCACCGTCATGCTGGCCGCCTTCAAGGTGCTGCTGCACCGCCTCAGCGGCCAGGACGACCTGATCGTGGGCATCCCCGAGGCCGGCCGCACCCGGTCCGAGATCGAGCCCCTGGTCGGCTTCTTCGTCAACACCCTGGCGCTGCGCACCGACCTCTCCGGCGCCCCCACCTTCCGCGACCTGCTCGCCCAGGTGCGGGACACCGCCTACGACGCCTACGCCGACCGCGACCTGCCGTTCGAGCGGATCCTGATCGACCTGCAGCCCAAGCGGCGGCTCGACCGCACCCCGGTCTTCCAGGTCTTCTTCAACATGGTCCCGTTCGCCGAGCAGCGCCTGGAGCTGCCCGGCCTGAGCGCGAGCTTCCTGCACGTCCCGGACGCCGGCGCCAAGTTCGACCTGACGCTGTACGCGGGCCTCGACGGCCGCGACCTCACGCTCGTCCACAACGCCGACCTCTTCACCGAGGAGCGGGCCGGGCAGCTGCTGGACCAGTACGTCGCCCTCGTCGAGCAGATCGCGGCCGACCCGGACCGTCCCGTCCCGTCGTACAGCCTGGTCACCGACCGGTCCCGCGAGGTGCTGCCGGACCCGGCCCGGCCGCTCGCGGCCGGCTGGTCGGGCGGCATCGCCGAGGCGTTCGCCGAGCAGGCGCGCACCGCGCCGGACCGGGTCGCCGTCGAGGAGCCGGCCGGAACCTGGACGTACGGACAGCTGGCCGAGCGCGCCCACCGGCTGGCCCACCGGCTGCGCGCCGACGGGGTCGCCCCCGGCGACGTCGTCGCCCTGTACGGGCCGCGCGGAGCCGCACTGGCCTGCGCCATGCTCGGCACCCTCGCCGCCGGGGCCGCCTTCCTGGTCCTGGACACCGCCGAGCCCGCCGCCCGGCTCGCCGAGCAGACGGCCCTCGCCGCCCCGCGCGGCTTCGTGCGCACGGACGGCGCCGAGGCCCCGGCCGAACTCCTCGACCGGGCCCGGGAGACCGCCGTCTCCACGCCGGTGCTGCCCTGCTGGGACGAGCTCGCCGAGCTGCCCGCCGACCCGCCGGCGCTCGACCTCGGCCCCGGCTCGCCCGCCTACCTGGCCTTCACCTCCGGCTCCACCGGCCGCCCCAAGGCGGTGCTCGGCACCCACGGGCCGCTGGCGCACTTCACCGCCTGGTACCGGGACGAGTACGCGCTCACCGCCGAGGACCGCTTCGCCCTGCTGTCGGCCCCCGGCCACGACCCGATGCTGCGGGACGTCCTCGTCCCGCTCGCGCTCGGCGCCACCGTCTGCGTCCCCGACCACGCCGCGCTGCCCGGCCGGTTCGCCGACTGGGCCGACGCGCAGCGGATCACCGTGGCCAACCTGACCCCGGCGACCCTGGAGTACCTGCTCGGCGGCCGGGCCGCCGAGCGCACCGCCCCGGCCCTGCGCCACCTGTTCTTCGGCGGCGACCGGCTGCGCGGACACCACGTCACCCTGGCCCGGTCCCTCAACCCGGACGTGGTGTGCGTCAACTTCTACGGCGCGACCGAGACGCCGCAGGCGATGAGCGCCCACCGGGTGCCGGCCGGCGAGCCCGCGGCCGAGATCCCGCTCGGCCCCGGCACCCCCGGCTCCCAGCTGGTCCTGCTCAACGCGGCCGGCGTCCCGGCCGGCGTGGGCGAGCTCGCCGAGATCCACGTCCGCTCGCCCCACCTGTCCGCGGGCTACCCGGCGGACCCGGAGCTGACCGCGGCCCGGTTCCTCACCAGCCCGGTCACCGGCGACCCGGCGGACCGCTGGTTCCGCACCGGCGACCTCGGCCGCTACCTGCCCGACGGCACCGTCCGGTTCTGCGGCCGCGCCGACCGCCAGATCCAGATCCGCGGCTTCCGGGTGGAGCCCGCCGAGGTGGAGGCCCGGCTGCGCGAGCACCCCGGCGTCGCGGACTGCGTGGTCGGCGTGCCGCGGGCGGAGGACGCCGACGGCGCGGACCCGCGCCTGGTCGCCCACTGGACGCCGGCCGGCGCCTCGGCGCCGACCGTCCGGGAACTGCGCGAGCACATGGGCGCCGTCCTGCCCGACCACCTGGTGCCCGCCGCCTTCGTGCGGCTCGACGCCCTCCCGCTGCTGCCCACCGGCAAGGTCGACGTGTCGGCGCTGCCCGCGGCGCCCGCCGCCGAGCGGGACGCGGACGAGCCGTACGCCGCCCCCGTCACCGAGGTGGAGAAGGCCCTCGCCGCCATCTGGGAGGACGTCCTCGGGGTGGAGCGGGTCGGCCTGAACGACGACTTCTTCGCGCTCGGCGGCCACTCGCTGCTGGCCACCGTGGTCACCCACCGGGTGCGCGAGGCGCTCGGCGCGGAGATCGCCGTCCGGGCCCTGTTCGAGGACCGCACCGTCGCCGGGCTGGCCAAGCTCGTCGAGCAGCAGGGCGACGCGGAGAGCGCCGGGGCGCCCGGCCCCATCCGGTCGGTGGCCCGCACCGACGCCGGCCTGGACGACCTGCTGGCCCGGCTGGGCGCCCTGACGGACGGGGAGGGCTGACCGGATGCGCTGGACCGAGAAGCTCGCCGCCCTCGCCCCGGCGGACCGCAACCGGCTGGGCCGGCTGGTGGAGCAGGAGGGGAGCGTCATGAACCTCTTCCCGCTCTCCTACACCCAGGAATGGGTGTGGTGGAACAGCCGGCTGCAGCCCGCCTCGCCGATGTACAACGTCGCCGCCACGCTCCGGCTCGACGGCCCGCTCGACAGCGCCCTGCTGGACCGGGTGCTGCGCGAGATCGTCACCCGGCACGAGATCCTGCGCACCGGCTTCCACGTCCTCGGCCGCACCGCCGTCCAGGCCGCCGAGGAGCCCCCGGCCGGCCCGCTGATCACCGAGCACGACCTGCGCGGGGTGCCGCAGGAGCGGCGGGAGGCCGAGACCCTCGCGCTGGTCGGGCAGGAGCGGGCCCGGCCGTTCGTCCTCGCCGAGGGCCGGCTGCTGCGGGCGCTGCTGCTGCGCACCTCCGACGACACCGCGCTGCTCGCCCTGACGACCCATCAGATCGCTTTCGACGACTGGTCGATCGGCGTCCTGGTGCGCGAGGTGGGGGAGCTGTACGCGGCCTTCCGGGACGAGAAGCCCTCCCCGCTCGCGCCGCTGCCGGTGCAGTACTCCGACTTCTCGCTGTGGCAGCGGCAGTGGATGGACGAGGCCCGGATGGAGGCCGAGTTCGGCTACTGGGAGTCCCGGCTGGGCGGCCTGCCCGCCCTGCTGGACCTCCCGGCCGACCTGCCCCGGCCCGCCGTCCGGTCCTTCCGCGGGCGGGTCCTGGACCTCCCCCTGGACGAGGCCGTCACCGAACGGCTGCGCGCGCTGTGCCGCGCGGCCGGCGCGACCACGTACATGGCCCTCACCGCCGTCTTCCACCTGCTGCTGCGCCGGGCCACCGGGCAGTCCGCGTTCGCCACCAGCACGCTCACCGCCTACCGGACCCGTCCGGAGGTGGAGCACGTGATCGGCGACTTCGGCAACATGATCGCCGTCGTCGCCGCACCGGACGGGCCGGGCACCACCTTCGCCGACCTGCTGGCGGCCACCCGCGGCGCGGTCCTGGAGGCCCAGGAGCACGCGGACATGCCCGCGCACCGGATCACCGGCCGGCTGCGGCCCCGGCGCGAGGACAGCCACAACCCCCTCACCCAGGCGATGTTCCTGAGCGTGCACGCGATGAACTCCGTCGCCGGCGCGGACCTCGGGGACCTCCGGGTGGGCTTCGCCCGGATCGGCGAGCCCACCGCGTCCAGCGCCTTCGACGTCGAGGTCCGGCTGGTGGAGAAGCCGGACACCCTCACCGTGCAGTTCGTGCTCGCCGAGGACCTGTTCACCGCGGCCGGCGCCGCCCGGCTGGTGGCCCAGTACGAGGACCTGCTCGCCGCCGTCCTGGACGACCCGCAGGCCGCGACCGACGCGCCGGCCGCGCCCGCGCCCGTCCTCCCCGCGGCCCCGGCCGCCGACGCCGGCGCGGCCGAGGGCGTGGCCGAGGCGGTCCGCCGCACCGCCGGACTGCGGCCGCAGGACCCGGCGCTGGAGACCCCCGGCGGCCCGGTCGGCTACCGGGAGCTGTGGCAGCTCGTCGCCGAGGTGCCCCAGGGCTCCCCGGCGGACGGCCCACTGCCGCTCGCCGACGTCGCGCCCACCCCGGACTCCGCCGCCCGGCTGCTCGCCGCGCTCCGCGACGGCCGGGGCGTCGACACCGGCGCCGGCGTGCTGCTGGAGCCCGCCGTGCTGGCCGCGCTGGCCCGGCTGTGGGCCGACCGGTGCCAGGCCGGGCCGGGCGCCCGCTGGCTGGCCGCCGCCCCCGCGGGCACCGCGACCGCCCTGCTGGAGCTGCTGGTGCCGCTCTGCGCCGGGGCGACGGTGGTCCCCTCGGACACCCCGGACGGCCTCCCGGCGCAGGGCGGCGTGGACATCGCCGTCCTGCCGGCCGAAGCCCTGCACCGGGTGGCCCCCGGGGCCGCGGCCGGGCTGCGCACCCTGGTCCTCACCGGCCGGCACGGCCGGCTCCCGGAGGCCCCGGCCGGCGCCGCGGGGCCGGCGGTGCTGCGCGCGGTCGGCCCGGCGGGCCTGGAACTGTGGCCGGTCCCGGCCGGAGCCGACCGCGGCCGCGGACCCGCCCTGGCCGCCCCGGCCGCCGACACGGCGGACCCGCTGCACCGGTGGCCCGCGGACACCGCCGGGCGCCGGGTGCTGCCCGGTGCCGTCGGCGAACTGCGGCTCGGCGGACCGGCGGTGCCCGGCGGTGAGCTCGCCACCGGACTGCTGGCCCGCGAGGCCGCGGACGGCGGCCTGGAACTCCTCGGCGCCGCCGCCGACCAGCGGGTCGACCCGACCGGCTACACCGTCCGGCCCGCCGAGAGCGCCTGGGCGCTCACCTCGCTGCCCGAAGTCGCCGACGCCCTCGTCGAGTTCGACGCCGACGGCGTGCTGACCGCCCGGATCGCCCTGCGGCCGGCGGGCGGCCCCGGCCCGGCCCCCGACGCGGCGGCGCTCACCAAGCGCCTGCGCACCCTCCTGCCCGGATACCTGCGCCCCGCCCGGCTGGTCGTCGACCCGCCGGCCGGCGGGCCGCACCCGCACCACTGAACGAGTCAAGGAAGAACCGGAGAACGCATTGAGCAAGGCCGACCACAGCGGCGGGACGACCCCCGCCGCACCCGATCCGCGCGACTGGATCGTGCTCCGGGGAGTCCGGGAGCACAATCTGCGGATCGAGGAGCTGGCGGTGCCGCGGCACGGGGTGACGGTTTTCACCGGCGTCTCGGGCAGCGGCAAGTCCTCGCTGGCCTTCGACACGATCTACGCCGAGGGCTACCGGCAGTACCTGGACAGCCTGTCCGCCTACGTCCGCCGCAAGCTGCCCAAGGTCCCCAAGCCGGCGGTGGAGTGGATCAGCGGCCTCAGCCCCACCGTCGCCATCGAGCAGCGGACCATCAGCCGCAACCCCCGCTCCAACGTCGGCACCATCACCGAGATCTCGGACCGCCTGCGGCTGCTGTTCGCGCGGGCCGGCCGGCACGAGTGCCGCGGCTGCGGGCAGCACATCCACCCGCGCGACGTCGGCGAGCACCTCGGGGCGCTCGCGCAGGCCGCCGCCACCGGGCCGCTGGAGCTCTACCGGCCCGCCGTCGAGGACGAGCCCGGCGGGCGCGTCCTGCTGCTGCCCGCCGCCCCGGGCGAGGACGACCTGGCCCGGGCCCGGCAGGCCGTCGAGGCGGCGCACCGCGACGGCAGCCCGCTGGTCGCCCGCCGCGACGGCAGCACCGTCCGCCACCTGACGGCCGGCTGGATCTGCCCCGACTGCGGCACCGAGGCCCGCGCCACCTCCTCGCACTGGTTCACGCCCAACTCCCCGGCCGGGATGTGCGAGGAGTGCCAGGGCCTCGGCTTCACCTACCAGGTGGACCCGGCGCTGCTCGTCGGCGACCCGGAGGCCTCCGTCCGCTCCGGCGCACTGACCTTCTTCGGGGACCGCACCCGCAGCAAGAAGACCTGGTGGCCGCTGCGCGAACTGCCCGCGGTGCTCGAACTCGCCGGTGCCGGACTGGACACGCCCTGGCGCCTGCTCCCCGAGGGCGTGCGGGAGCTGGTCCTCACCGGCGCCACCGCGCGGCCGCTGCCGGAGCCGCTCGCCCGGGAGCTGGAGCGCAAGCCCTTCGACGGGCTGGCCCAGCACCTGGAGCGGCTGTTCCGCGAGGCGGACTCGCCCGAGCGCAAGTCCTTCTACCAGGTGTTCATGGCGGCCCGCGGCTGCACCGACTGCGGCGGCACCCGCCACCACGCCGAGGCGCTCGCGGTGCGCCTGGCCGACCTCAACATCGCCGAGGTGAACGCGCTGCCGGTGGCCCGGCTGGCCGAGTGGCTGGAGGCCGTCCGCGCCGAGCTCGCCACGACCTTCCTCGCCGAGCTCGCCGAGGAGCTGCTGGTCCAGATCGGCACCCGGCTGACGTTCATGCTCGACGTCGGCCTGGGCTACCTCTCGCTGGACCGCTCCGCGCCCACCCTGTCGGCAGGGGAGGGGCAGCGGCTCCGGCTGGCCCGGCAGCTCGGCTGCGGGCTGGTCGGCGTCACCTACGTGCTCGACGAGCCGTCCATCGGCCTGCACGCCAAGGACAACTCCCGGCTGATCGCGCTGCTGCGGCAGCTGGCCGACGCGGGCAACACCGTGCTGGTCGTCGAGCACGACCAGGAGACCATGGAGACCGCCGATCACCTGGTCGACCTGGGCCCGGGCGCGGGCACCCGGGGCGGCCTGGTGATCGCGGCCGGCCCCACGGCGGAGGTCGTCGCCCACCCGGACTCGCGGACCGCCGCCTACCTGCGCGGCGAGCTGGTCGTCGGTTCGCCCCGGGCCGGCCGGCGCCGCCCCGGGGACGACTGGCTGACCGTCCGCGGCGCCCGGCTGCACAACCTGCGCGGGGTGGACGCCGCCATCCCGGTGGGCCTGCTGACCTGCGTGACCGGGGTGAGCGGCAGCGGCAAGAGCTCGCTGATCACCCGGACCCTGCAGCCCGCCCTGGAACAGGCCCTGACCCACCGGCGGGCCCCCACCGGGCCGTTCACCGAGCTGGCCGGCTGGGAGCGGTTCAGCCGGGTGGTCACCGTCACCCAGGAGTCCATCGGCGCCTCCTCCCGGTCCACGCCGGCCACCTACGTGGGCATCTTCGACGAGATCCGCAAGCTCTTCGCGAAGACCGAGGAGGCGGTCCGCCGCCGCTGGTCCACGGCGATGTTCAGCTTCAACACCGAGAAGGGCGGGCGCTGCGACCGCTGCGCGGGCAAGGGCACCATCCGGATCGAGATGCTCTTCCTGGCGGACTTCTCGGTGCGCTGCCCCTCCTGCGACGGGCGCCGCTACCACCCGCGGGTGCTCGAAGTCGCCTACCGGGGGCGGGACATCGCCCAGACCCTGGACCTGGAGGTCGCCGAGGCGCTGGAGGCGTTCGGGGACATCCCGGCCGTCGCCCACCCGCTGCGGATGCTCTGCCAGGTGGGGCTCGGCTACCTCAGGCTCGGCCAGGACACCACCACCCTCAGCGGCGGCGAGGCCCAACGCCTGAAGCTGTCGCGCGAGTTGATGCGCCGCGACGACGGCCGGACGCTCTACCTGATCGACGAGCCGACCACCGGACTGCACTTCTCCGACGTGGAGGTGCTGCTCGGGGTCGTCCACGACCTGGTGGACCTGGGCAACACCGCGGTGGTCATCGAGCACAGCGTCGAGTTCGCGGCGGCCTGCGACTGGATCGTCGACCTGGGCCCGGGCGGCGGCGAGAACGGCGGCGAACTGGTCGCCGCCGGGCCGCCGGAGCAGGTGGCCGCCCACCCGAAGAGCGCGCTGGCGCCCTATCTGGCCCGCCAGCTTCACGTCATGTCGAGCAGAGGAGGACACAGTGCCGGCACCGAGCGCTGAACCGGTCATCGACGTCGTCGCCGCGTTCGAGCGGTGGGTGGTCCGCGAGCCGGGGCGGCCCGCCGTCACCGGCGAGGGGCGGACCTGGACGTACGGCGAACTGGGGGCCGCGGCCGACCGGGTCGCCGGGCACCTGCGGGCCCTCGGCATCGGGGCGGAGAGCCGGGTCGCCGTGCTCGCCGGCCGCACGCCCGAGATGCTCGCCGGCCTGGTGGGCGTGCTCAAGGCGGGCGCCGCCTACGTCCCGCTGGACCCGGCCTACCCGCAGGACCGGATCGGCTACATGCTCGACGACTCGGGCGCCGCGGCGGTGCTGGCCGAGCGGCGGCACGCCGGCACGCTGGCGTACGGCGGCCCCGAACTCGTCCTGGAGGAGCTGGTGCGGGGCGGCCCCGACGGGCCGGAGACCCCGCCGGCCGACGCCCCGCCGCTGATCGGCGACCAACTCGCCTACGTGATCTACACCTCGGGCTCCACCGGCCGCCCCAAGGGCGTGCTGGTGCCCCGGGCGGCGATGAGCGAGTTCGTCGCCGCCGCGGTGGCCCTGCTGGGGCCGGTCGCCGAGGTCACCATGGTGGCGACCTGCCCCACGTCCTTCGACTTCTCGGTGTGCGACATCTTCGCCCCGCTCCACGCGGGCGGCCACGTGATGCTGGCCCAGGACGTGTTCTCGCTGGTCGAGCCGGACGGCTGGGTGACCGGGGACGCGGTGTGCGCGGTGCCGTCCGCGCTGGCCCAGATGGTCGCCCTGGGCGGCCCGCCACCGCGCGTCAAGGCCGTCCTCACCGGCGGCGAGGCGATGCCCAGGGCCCTGCTCGCCGAGCTGCGGGCGCGCGGGGTGACCCGGGTGTTCAACATCTACGGGCCGACCGAGGCCACCGTGTCGGCCGCCGCCACCCTGCTGGACTGGGACGACGAACTGGTCTCCATCGGCACGCCGTTGCCCGCCGTGCACGCCTACGTGCTGGACGAGGACCTGCGGCCGGTGCCCGACGGGACCTCCGGCGAGCTGTTCGTCGGCGGCGCCCAGGTCACCCGCGGCTACCAGGGCCGTCCCGGGCTGACGGCCGAACGGTTCCTTCCGGACCCGTTCTCCGGCGAGCCGGGCGCCCGGATGTACCGGACCGGGGACAGCGTGCGCCGGCGTCCGGAGAGCGGCCTGCTGGACTACTTCGGGCGGCTCGACGCGCAGGTCAAGGTGCGTGGCTTCCGGGTCGAACTCGGTGAGATCGAAGAGGCGTTGACATCGTGCCCCGGTGTCGTACAGGCTGCGGTAGTACTCCGTGACGATCTTCCCGGCGGCCCCCGCCTGGTGGCGTACACGGCCCCGGCGGACGCCTCCGCGCCGACCGGGGAGCAGCTGCGGGACCACCTCAGGCACAGCCTGCCGGAGCACATGGTGCCCGGTCAGTTCGTCACCCTGGACGCACTGCCGCTCACCCCCATCGGCAAGCTCGACCGCAAGGCGCTTCCCGCGCCGGCCCTGCGCCGCTCCCGGGCCGAGGTGCTGCCCGGCCGGTGACCGCGCGGAGCAGAAATTCCGCGGAACATCCGGAATTCCAATTCCCATCTTTCTTGCACGAGCCGGACACGATAAGCTCGCCGCATACTGACCAGGGCTTCTGGGAATTCATTCCAGAGCCTGTTGGAGGTTGAATACCTGTGCGCCTTCTCGCGATCGAACGGGACCAATTCGAGGACCGTCTGAGGGAGATTTTCGGGCCGCGGATCACCCCGGTCGAGGAATCCTTCGACATCATCCAGAAGTACAAGGACGGATCGTTCGCCATGGGCCACATCGGCCTCATGCTCTACGCGAACGGATACAATCTCCGCGGCGCCAGCAGTAAGTACCCGAACGGGCTCGTCTACCACGACGGGACCAACATCTTCGGGGTCGGGTACTTCAGCAAGGAGGGGCACGTCGCCAAGCACCTCCACATCGTCGCCCCGAAGGGCCCGACCCGGATCGAGGCGGTCCGGGAGTTCATCGCCACCGTCCGCGCGGCCGGCCTGGCCCGGGAGTCGGTGTACGTCCGGCACCTGTCGGCCGAGGACCGCGACGCCTTCCTGGGCGCCGGGTTCACCGGGATCGACACCGACCCCTGGCACCTCGGTGCCCCGGAGGAGGACGAGACCTACCCGAACCGGGTCTACTACCTGGACGAGGTCTTCGACCAGGCCGAGGACGGGACGCTCCAGGTCGCCAAGCTGGCCGGCGAGGAGCGGCGGAAGTACAAGAACAAGAACAAGATGGCCTACCGGCGCTTCGAGAACTTCCTGGAGCGCAACCCGCACCTCTCCTTCCAGATCGAGCCCTACCACTACTCCGGGCCCGAGAAGGAGAGCGCCCGCGGCGTCGTCGAGAGCTATTTCCAGGCGCGCCGCGAACAGGGCACCGTCGTCGGTTCCACCCCCGAGGACTACCTCGCCATCGTCCGCGTGAAGCCGGGCGGCGACAACGAGCGGGACTACTTCTCGTACCTCGGCAACATCGTCACCGAGGACGGCGAGAAATTCCCCGCCATGTTCTTCGCGGGGGAGCGGATCGGCGAGCAGCGGGCCGCCCTCTACTGCACCATGACCATGCGTTTCCGGGAGCGGCTGACCGGGCTCTTCAAGGACAGTACCGGATTCACCGCCATTCCCCAGTACGTCTGGCTGACCGTGTTCCGGCTCATGTGGGCGCAGGGCATCCGCGAGGTGGACGCCGGCGGTTCCGAGGTCAAGGGCCTCGACGACCAGAAGCGCCAGCTGGGCGGAAAGCCGGAGAAGACCTTCTGGGTCGTCGGGGCCGCCGCCGGCGACCCGTCGGCCGCGTGATGTGACCCGTTCCAACTCGAAGGGGAAGTGATGGAGTCAACCATGTCCAACGCCGACTACGACGTCTGCGTCGTCGGTCTGGGATACGTCGGTGTCACGCTCACCGCGGCCCTGCTGAAGACCGGCAAGAGCGTCCTGGGCTACGAGTACAACAAGAAGGTCGCCGAGGACCTCGACGCGGGCGTGCTCCAGCTCGCGGAGCCCGGCGTCGAGGAGGTCTTCCGGGACGCCGTCGGCACCCGGCTGAAGGTCACCTCCGAGCTGGGGGCCGGCGCCCTCCCGCCGGTGGTCATCATCTGCGTGGGCACCCCGATCGAGGTCGACGGCACCGAGCCCAACCTGCGCCACCTGCAGGCGGCGGTGGAGACCATCGCCGACGGGATCGACGAGAACACCCTGGTGATCGTCCGCAGCACCGTGCCGGTCGGCACCACCCGCAACCTGGTGCTGCCCGTGCTGCAGCGCAAGGTGGCGCAGCCGCTGGTCGCCTTCTGCCCCGAACGGACCATCCAGGGCAAGGCGTTGGACGAGCTGCTGTCGCTGCCGCAGATCGTCGGCGGCATCAACGACGAGGCCGTGCGCCGCGCCACCGAGCTGTTCGCCTCGCAGACGCCCACCGTGGTGCCGGTCTCCTCGGTCGAGGCCGCCGAGATGATCAAGCTGATCTGCAACTGCCACACCGACCTGATCTACGGGTACGGCAACGAGGTGGCGCTGATGGCCGAGAAGCTCGGCCTCGACGCGGTGGAGCTGATCAAGAGCGCCAACTTCGGTTACCCGCGGCCCGACCTGAGCCTGCCCGGCTTCGTCGGCGGCAGCTGCCTCACCAAGGACCCGTACCTGCTGATGCACGCGCTCAAGCCGCACGGCCACACCCCCGGCATGATCGCCGCGGCCCGGCAGCTCAACGAGTCCCTGCCGCGCCGGATCGGCGAGCGCGTGCTGGCCGCCCTGTGGGAGCAGGGCTGCGACCCGGCCACCGCCCGGGTGCTGGTCTCCGGCTTCGCCTACAAGGGCCAGCCCGAGACCGACGACCTGCGCGGCTCCGCCTACGAGGGCCTGCTCGACGTGCTGCGCGGCCGCGTCGGCGAGATCGTCGGCCACGACTTCGCCGTCCCGGACGAGCGCATCGCCGCACTCGGCGTGCGCCCGGTGGACCTCGCCGAGGGCTTCGAGGGCACCCACGCCGTCGTCATCCTGAACAACCACCTCTCCTACCGCGACCAGGACATCGACGCGCTGGTGGCCACCATGGCGCCGCCCGCGGTGGTCTACGACACCTGGCGCATCCTCCCCGCCACGTCCAACGTTATGAGGCTCGGCCATGCGTAAGAAGATCCTGATCACGGGCGGTGCCGGATTCATCGGCATGCACCTGGCCCGCCGGCTGGCCGACGAGCACGACGTCACCGTCGTCGACGACTTCAGCCGCGGCCGCCAGGACGACGAGCTCGACGAACTCCGCTCCAAGGTCACGGTGTTCACCCACGACCTGACCCTCCCGCTGCCCGCGGACCTGCCCCGCGACTTCGACGAGGTGTACCACCTCGCCGCCGTCGTCGGCGTCGTCTACTCCAACCAGGAGCCGCAGCGCGTGCTGCGCACCAACCTGCTCTCCACCATCCACGTGCTGGACTGGTTCAAGGAGCTGGACGGTGCCACCCTCTGCTTCGCCTCCTCCAGCGAGGCGTACGCGGGCAGCGTCACCGCCGGCGTGGCACCGGTGCCGACCCCCGAGGACGTGCAGCTCGTCGTCTCGGACCCGACGGTGGCCCGCTCCTCGTACGGCTTCAGCAAGATCGCCGGCGAGCTGCTGTGCCGCAACTACGCCCAGGCGTACGGCTTCCCGCTGCGCATGGTGCGCTTCCACAACGTGTACGGGCCGCGCATGGGGTACGAGCACGTCATCCCGCAGTTCATCGAGCGGCTGCTCGGCGGCGCCGACCCGTTCGAGATCTACGGCGCCGACCAGTTCCGGGCGTTCTGCTACGTCGAGGACGCCGTCGAGGCCATCGCCGCGCTGACCGCCCTGCCCACCGGGGACACCCTCCTGGTCAACGTCGGCAACGACCGCGAGGAGATCCGCATCGACGACCTCGCCAAGGTGGTCTTCGACGTCGTCGACCGGCACCCGGCCCTCGACGTCCACCCCGCCCCGCCGCTCTCGCCGGAGCGCCGCGTCCCGGACATCTCGCTGCTGCGCTCGCTCACCGGCTACGAGCCGAAGACCGACCTGCGCGAGGGCGTCCGCCGCACCTACGAGTGGTACGCCCGCGACCGGGCCGCTCGGAAGCAGCAGTCATGACCCACGTGCGCATCGTCCACCGCGGCTACTTCCCGGCCCGCGCCGGCGCCGAGGCGATGGCCCAGAACCTCGCCGAGTCGCTGGCCCGGCGCGGCCACCGGGTCGGGCTGTACTGCAGCAGCATGGACGAGGAGTCGGCCCGGTGGATGACCGGCGCCGGAGTCGAGGTCGGTGTGCTGCCGGCCTCGGCCCCGCCCGCCGAGCGGCCCGACGTGGTGCACGCCTTCGACAGCGTCTGGCCGGACTACCCGCAGGCCGCGCTGCGCCTCGCCCGCGACTGGGACGTCCCGTTCGTGTTCACCCCGGCCTCGGCCGCCGGCGTGTGGCAGGACCGGGAGGCCGTCCTGGACGTCGCCCGGCAGGCGGACGCCGTCTTCGTGCTCACCGAGGCGGAGCGCCGGCTGTTCGTCGAGGCCGGCGTCGACCCGACGGCCCTGCACCTCAACGGCCAGGGTCCGCAGTTGAGCGCCGCCGAGCCCGACGGCGCGGCCTTCCGGGCCCGCCACGGCATCGACGGGCCGATGGTCCTCTTCCTCGGCCGCAAGATGCGCAGCAAGGGCTACCACCTGCTGCTCCAGGCCGCCCGCAAGGTGTGGGCGGACCACCCCGGGGCCCGGTTCGTGTTCGCCGGCCCCGACTGGGACGAGGACTGCGCGGAGGTCTTCGCCGCCCACCGCGACCCGCGGATCCTCGACCTCGGCATGGTCGAGGAGGACGAGAAGGCCGACGCCCTCGCCGCCTGCGACGTGTTCTGCCTGCCGTCCACCGTGGACGTCTTCCCGCTGGTCTTCGTCGAGGCCTGGGTCAACGGGAAGCCGGTCGTCTCCGTCACCTTCGACGGCGGCGAGGAGGTCGTCCGGCACGGCGTGGACGGACTGCTGTGCGAGCCCGACCCGGACGCCGTCGCGGCGGCCGTGGTCCGACTGCTCGCCGACCCCGCCGAGGCGGCGGCCCTCGGGGCGGCCGGCCGGACCCGCACCGAGCGCGAACTCAGCTGGGACGCGGTGACCGACCGGTACCAGGCCGTCTACGACCGGCTCACCGCACGCACCGCCGGCCCGGCCGGCACCCCTTAGGCCGTCCCCTCCGGATCCCGCCCGAACGGCGGGGGCCCCGGGGGACGACCCGCGCGTGCTGCCGAGCGGCCCACCGCCGGCACCACCGCACCGTGCCCGATGCACACGCACGCGGCACCCGAACGAACACCGCGCACCACCGGCGCGCGGGGGGATGGTGGATAGAGATGTCCGACTGGAAGGTAAACCTGTACCGGCCCCGGCTCGGCGACGCCGAGTCCGACGCCGTGGCCGCGGTGATGCGCTCCGGCTGGCTGTCCAACGGGCCCGTGACCCGTGAGTTCGAGGAGGCCTTCGCCCGGACGGCGGGCATCGAGGACGCGGTCGCGGTCAGCAACGGCACGGCCGCCCTGCACCTGGCCTTCCTCGCCCTGGACCTGGGCCCCGGCGACGAGGTCGTCCTCCCGTCGCTGAGCTTCGTCTCCGCGGCCGCCGTGGTCACCCTGTGCGGTGCCACCCCGGTCTTCGCCGACATCACCGGCCCGGACGACCTGTGCGTCGACCCCGCCGACGTCGCCGCCCGCATCACCCCCCGGACCAAGGCGATCGTCGCCATGCACTACGGCGGACACGCGGCCGACCTGCCCGCGCTCGCCGCCCTGGCCCGCAAGCACGGCGTGGCCCTCGTCGAGGACTCCGCGCACGCCCCCGCGACCCGCTCCGCGCACGGCGTGCTGGGCACCGTCGGCGACATCGGCTGCTACAGCTTCTTCGCCACCAAGAACCTCGCCACCGGCGAGGGCGGCATGGTGGTCGCCCGCGACCCCGAGGTGCGCGAACGGATCCGCCGGCTGCGCTCGCACGCGCTCACCGTCAGCGCCCAGGACCGCCACCGCGGCGGCCCCTCGCTGTACGACGTCGACTCCTTCGGCCTCAACTACCGCCCCACCGAGCTCGGCAGCGCGATCGGACTCGTCCAGCTGGCCGACCTGCCGCAGCGCCAGGTCCGCCGCCAGGAGATCGTCACCCGCTACCTCAAGGGCCTCGCCGGCACCGAGGGCCTCGGCCTGCCCTTCCACGACCGGCCCGCCGAGCTGGCCGCGCACCACCTCTTCGCGGTGCTGCTGCCGGACGGCGACGCCCGCGGCGCGATCCAGGACGCGCTGCGCGGGGCCGGCGTCCAGAGCGGGGTGCACTACCCGCCCACCCACCTCTTCACCGCCTACCGGGAGCGCTTCGGCCACCGCGAGGGCGACCTCCCGGTCACCGAGGAGGTGATGGACCGTCAACTGTCGCTGCCGCTGCACGTCGACATGACCGACGACGACACCGACCTGGTGGTCCAGGCCCTCCGGGACGCCCTCGCCGACGCCCCCGGGGCCGGCGCGTGACCCCGAACCCCGCCCACCGCTACACCCTCGTCGACGGGGGGTTCCGGCGGGACGGCGCGCCGTACTTCAGCGTCGGCTTCAACTACCACCCCTCGCCCGCCGGTTGCGACTACTGGCGGGACTGGGACCCGGAGCGCCTCGACGCCGACTTCGCCCGGATGGCCGAACTCGGCTTCAACACCGTCCGCTTCTTCGTGTTCTGGGCCGACTTCGAACCGGAGCCCGGCGTCTACGACCCGGTGGCCACCGAGCGGCTGCGCACCTTCGGCTCCCTTGCCGCCCGGCACGGCCTGCAGTGCCTGCCCTCGCTGCTCACCATCTGGATGAACGGGCAGCGCTTCGACCCGCCCTGGCGGGCCGGCCGGGACCTCTGGCACGACCCCGGGATGACCGAGCGCCAGCTCGGCTTCGTCCGGCACGTCGTCACGGCCCTGGGCGGGTCCGCCGACGTCCTCGCGTACGACCTCGGCGACGAGGTCATCCACGTCGACCAGGCCGCCTCCGGCGCGCTCGGCCCCGAGGGGGTCCGCCGCTGGTGGGGCCTGCTCGCCGACGCCGTCCGCGAGGCCCACCCCGGGGCGCTGGTGCTGCAGGCCAACGAGGCGTCCGCGGTCACCGGCACGCACGCCTTCCGGCCGGAACACGCCGAGCCGCTCGACCTGGTGGGCCTGCACGGGTTCCCGGTGTGGAGCCCGTTCCACGTGGAGTCCGTCGCCGCCCCCAAGGCCGGCGCCCTGGTGCCCTACCTGGTCCGCCGCGGCCGGGAGCACCGGCCGGTGCTGGTCGACGAACTCGGCAGCTACGGCTGCGACGAGGAGACCGCCCGGGACTACCTGCGGGTCGCCGCCCACGCCGCGCTCGCCGCCGGGGCCTGCGGGGTCATCGTCTGGTGCTGGCAGGACTTCACCACCGAGGCCAAGCCGTACGCGCTGCGCCCCAACGAGCGGTTCGTCGGCCTGCTGCGCGCCGACGGCACGCCCAAGCCGGCCATGGCGGCCTTCCGGGAGTTCGCCGGCCGGGCGACCGGCGAACTGGCCGGGTTCCGGCCGCTGCCGGCGCCCGTCGGCGTCCACCTGCCCGAGCACCGGGAGGAGGGCGACGCCGGCTACCTCGCCTCCGGCGGCTCCGACGCGGCGGCCGGCTTCTACGCCGCCCAGCTGCTGCAACGAGCCCACCTGCCCTACGAGTTCACCGCAGGCCCGCCGGTCGCGCCCGGCACCCCCGGTGGCCACCGGCTGCTGATCTGCCCTTCCGTCCGCCACATCACCCTCGACGGCCAGCGGGCGCTGGCCGACTACGTCGAGGCGGGCGGCGTCCTGCTGTACACCGGCGGCGACCTGCTGCACGGCTTCGGCGGGGAGGAGCTGTTCGGCATCCGCATCACCGACTTCACCCTGCGGGTCGAGGACGCCGACTCCTTCACCTGGCAGGGCACCCGCTACCCGCTGGTGCGGGAGGCCGGCCAGCTCCCGGTGCTCGCCGCGACGACCGCCACCGTGCTCGCCGCCTTCCCCGACGGCTCGCCCGCGCTCACCCGCCACCGCTACGGCCGGGGCGTCGCGTACCACCTCAACGCCCCGTTCGAGCAGCAGCTCAACGCCCCGCACCGGCTGGACGAGGCGTCCTGGCACCGGCTCTACGCCGACGTCGCCGCAGCCGAGGGCCTCACCGACGAGCTCGTCACCGGGCCCACCGTCGACAGCCCCGAGGTCGAGGTCGGCGTCCTGGGCCGCGGGGACGAGCGGTGCGCGCTGGTGATCAACCATGCCCCCCGCCCGGTCCGCACCACCCTGCACCACGACGGCCGGGCCGAACTGCTGGACCTCGGACCCAAGGCCGTGCACCTGGCCACCTGGACGGAAGGACGGAGGGCCGGCGCGTGATCATCGACGCCCATGTCCACGCCGGCGAGTACTACCGGCACTACACCGCCTCCTTCGCCGAGGAGATGATGGCCACCACCGGCATGCCGCCGGAGGCCCTGACCGCGCCCGAGACCGCGCTGCTCGCCCACATGGACGAGGCCGGTGTGGACCGGGCCTTCCTCCTCGCCTTCGACGTCCGTCGGATCGAGGGGTTCAAGGTCCCCAACGAGTTCGTCGCCGACATCTGCGCCCGCCACCCCGACCGGTTCACCGGCTTCGCCTCGGTCGACGCCGGCACGCCCGGCGCCGCGGCCGAACTCCGGCACGCCGTCACCGAGCTGGGGCTGTCCGGGCTCAAGACCGCCCCCTGCTACCTGCGGATGTCACCCGCGGACCCGCTCTGGAACGACGTCTACGAGGTCGCCCAGGAACTGGACGTCCCGGTCCTCGTGCACACCGGCTACACCCCGGCGAAGAAGGCCGACCCGCGGTACTTCTCCCCGCGGCTGCTCGACCGGGTCGCCGGCGACTTCCCGGGCCTGCGGCTGATCCTCGCCCACCTCGGCACCCCCTGGACCGACACCGCGCTGGACCTGATGTCCCGCCACCCCCGGGTGTACGCGGACCTGTCCATCTTCAGCTGGTACCGGCCCGCCGCCACGGTCGCCGCCGCCCTGGCCAGGGCCCGCGCCCTCGGCGTCCTGGACCGCCTGCTGTGGGGGACCGACCACCCCTTCTGCACCATGACCGACTCGGTGTCCCGGATGCGCGAACTCGCCACCGACGACTCGCTGTGGCCCGACGGCACCGCACTCACCCCGGCCGAACACGCCTCCCTGATGGGCGGCGCGGCGGCCGGGCTCCTCGCCGAGACCAAGAGGGGGCTCCTGTGAAGACCCTGCAATGGCACGCCCCCTACGACGTACGGGTCGTCGACGCCCCCGTCCCCACCCTGACCGCCCCGGGCGACGCCCTCGTCCGGGTGGTCCGGTCCGCCGTCTGCGGCACCGACCTGCACCCCTACCGCGGTGAGATCCCCGGCTTCACCCCCGGCACCGTCACCGGCCACGAGTTCACCGGCGTGGTCGAGGAGACCGGCCCCGCGGTGCGCGGCTTCCGCCCGGGCGACCGCGTGGTGGCCTCCGACGTGATCGCCTGCGGCGGCTGCTGGTACTGCCTGCGCGGCTGGCACTACCAGTGCGCCGAGGTCGGCCTGTTCGGCTACGACACCGTGGTCGGCAGCACCGCGGTGGCCGGCGGCCACGCCGAGTACGTCCGGGTCCCGTTCGCCGACACCGTGCTGTCCGCGATCCCCGACGAGGTCTCCGACGAACAGGCCCTGTTCGTCGGGGACATCCTCGCCACCGGCTACGCCGCCGCCGACCGCGCCGGGATCCGGCCCGGCGACGTGGTCGCCGTGGTCGGCTGCGGCCCGGTCGGCCTGATGGCCCTCAAGGCCGCCCAACTGATGGGCGCGGCACAGGTCCTGGCGATCGACCCGGCCGAGAGCCGGCGGGCGGCCGCCGCGGCCCAGGGCGCGGTGCCGCTGGACACCGGCGACGACCTCGCCGAGCGGGTCCGCGCGCTGACCGACGGGCGCGGAGCCGACGTCGCCCTGGAGGCCGTCGGCGTGGACGCCTCCCTGCGCAGCGCGCTGGAGATCGTCCGGCCGCTGGGCACCGTGTGCGCCGTGGGCGCGCACGCCTCGGAGGCCATGCCGATGCCCACCGGCCTCGCCTTCGGCAAGGAACTCACCCTCCGGTTCGCCGTCGGGGACCCGATCAGCTCCCGCGACGGGCTGATGCGGCTGATCCGCACCGGACGCATCGACCCGACGTTCCTGATCTCCCACCGGCTCCCGCTCGCCGAGGCCGTGGAGGGCTTCGAGCTGTTCGACGCCGGCCGCGCCACGAAGGTGGTCCTCGTCCCGTGAACCCCCTCCACCTCCCCGCGGACGGGCCGGCCACCCTCCCCGCCCTGCTGGCGGAACGGGTCCGCCGCACGCCCGACGCCCCCGCCCTCGACTGCGGCGGCGCCCGGCTCGGCTACCGCGAACTGGACCGGCGGGCCGGGCTGCTGGCCCGCCGGCTGCGCGGCGCGGGCGTCGGCCCGGACGTCCCGGTCGGCATCCACCTGCACCGCTCGGTGGAGCTCGCCGTCGCCCTGCTCGCCGTCCTGAAGGCCGGCGGCGCCTGCGTGCCGCTGGACCCGGGGTACCCGGCCGAGCGGCTCGCCTTCGTCCTCGGCGACGTCGGCGCCCCGGTCCTGCTCACCACCGCGGGCCTCGCCGACCGGCTCCCCGGGCACACCGCCCGCGTCCTGCTGGTCGACGGGCCCGCCGAGGACCCGGCCGAGGAGGCCGGCCAGGGCCCGGCCGAGCCCGGACTCCACCCCGAGCACCTGGGCTGGATCGCGTACACCTCCGGCTCCACCGGCCGCCCCAAGGGCGTCCCGCTGGGCCAGGCCGCGCTGGCCGCGCTGGCCCTCGGCATCGCCGACCGGCTGGAGCTGACCCCGGCCGACCGGGTCCTGCAGTTCGCCTCCATCGGCTTCTCGGTGGCGGCCGAGGAGGTCCTGTCCACCTGGGCCGCCGGCGCCTGCCTGGTCATGGACCCGGCCGAGGAACTCGCCGACAGCGCCCGGCTGCTCGCCCTGATCGAGCGCGAACGCGTCTCGGTGCTCCAGCTGACCCCGTCCTACTGGTACGAGTGGCTGCGCGAGCTCGACCGCGGGCAGGGGCCGGTCGCCCCGCCCTCGCTGCGGCTGCTCGTCGTCGGCAGCGAACCCGTCGCCGTCGACCGGGTGGCCGACTGGTGCGCCACCGGGGTCCGCCTGGTCCAGGAGTACGGCGCCACCGAGGCCACCGTCTCCCAGCTGCTGCACGAGACCGCGGCCGGGCCGCAGGAGATCCGCGGCTGGGACCGGCTGCCCATCGGCACCCCGCTGCCCGGGGTCCACGCCCACGTCCTCGACGAGCGGATGCGGCCGGTGCCCGACGGCGACCCGGGGGAGCTGTACCTCGGCGGCCCCGGGGTGTCGCGCGGCTACCTCGGCCTGCCCGCCCTGACCGCCGACCGGTTCCTGCCCGACCCCTTCACCGACCGGCCCGGCGGCCGGATGTACCGCACCCGCGACCTGGCCCGCCGACTGCCCGGCGGCGCCCTGGAGTTCCTCGGCCGGATCGACTACCAGCTCAACATCCGCGGCATCCGGATCGAGCCCGGCGAGGTCGAGAACGCCATCGGCCAGTTCCCCGGCGTCCTGGAGAGCGCCGTGCTCGCCCGGCCCGACGACACCGGCGCCGAGCAGCTCGTCGCCTGCGTGGTGTGGACGGGGGCCCCGCAGGTCCGGGCCCTGCGCGCCCGGCTGCGCGAGGTGCTGCCGCCGGCCCTGGTGCCGGCCCGGTTCGCCGCCCTGGACGGACTGCCGCTGAACGCCAACGGCAAGGTGGACCGGCGCGCGCTGCGCATCCTGCAGCTCGACCTCGCCTCCGGCCGGTCGGACGCCGGCGCGACCGCGCCGCGGACCCCGCTGGAGGCCGAGCTCACCGAGGTCTGGGAGGAGGTCCTCGGCACGGCACCGATCGCCGTGGACGACGACTTCTTCGAACTCGGCGGCGACTCGCTGACCGCCGTGCGGCTGGCCGCGGCCTGCCGCGCCCGGCTCGGCGCGGACGTCCGCCAGCGCACCCTGTTCCAGGCGCCCACGGTGGCCGCGCTCGCGGCGGAACTCGAACGCGCCGTCCCGCCGGCCGGGACGGCCGCCGCACCCGGTGCGGCCGGCGCGGAACCTGCCGGGCCCGCCCCGACCTCCTACGCCCAGCAGCAGATGTGGCTGCTGCACAAGCTCGCCCCCGGCTCACCCCGGTTCAACGAGCCGGTGGTGCTGCGGATCGCCGGACCGCTGGACCGGGCGGCGCTGCACACGGCGCTCGGCGGTCTGGTCGCCCGGCACGGCGCCCTGCGCACCGTGTTCGCCACCGAGGACAGCCTGCCCGTGCAGGTCCTGCGGGACCCGTACCGGCCGGACCTCCCGCTGCTGGACCTGACCGGCCGCGACGAGGAGGCGGTGGCCGGAGCGGTGGCCGGGCTGGTCCGCGAGCCGTTCGACCTGACCCGGGGCCCGCTGCTGCGGGCCACCCTGGTCCGCCGCGCGGCCGAGGACCACCTGCTGGTCCTGGTCCTGCACCACATCGTCTTCGACGGCCGCTCGATGGAGGTCCTGTTCGACGAGCTGGGCCCGCTGCACGCGGCCGCGGCGGCCGGCACCGACGCCGACCTGCCGGCCCCCGCCCCGGAGTACCGGGACTGGGCCCGCGAGCAGCGCCGGCAGGCCGCCGAGCAGGGCTGGGACGCGCAGCTGGCGTACTGGCGCAAGCAGCTCGCCGGCGCCCCGGAGACCACCCGGCTGCCGGTGGCCGCGGACGCTTCGGCGCCCGCCCCCGGCCGCGGCGCGGTGCACACCTTCGCGGTGCCCGCACCGCTCACCGCCCGGCTGCGGGAGCTCGCCGGCGCCGAGCGGGCCACCCTGTTCATGGTCCTGCTGAGTGCCTTCCAGGAGCAGGTCCACCGCGCCTCGGGCGCCCGCGACCTGGTCGTCGGCACCCTCACCTCGGGCCGGGACCGGCCCGAACTGGACGGCGTCGTCGGGATGTTCGTCAACACCCTGTGCCTGCGGACCGAGCTGGAGCCGCAGCGCTCCTTCCGCGACCTGCTCGCCCGGGTGCGCCGGACCGTGGGCGAGGCGCTGGCCCACCAGGACGTGCCCTTCGAGCGGGTCGTGGAGGAGCTGCGGCCCGCCCGCGGCCGCGGGCACAGCCTGTTCTTCCAGCTGATGTTCACCTTCGGCAGCACCCCCGCCCGGGGGCCCGAACTGCCGGGGACGGTCACCACGGTGGTGCCCTGCGACACCGGCACCGCGAAGTTCGACCTCAGCCTCGCGCTGGACGAGGACGGCGCGGGCGGCCTCACCGGCCGGCTGGAGCACGACCTCCACCGGCTCGGCCCGGACGCCGCCCGGGACTTCGCGGACGGCTACCTCGCCCTGCTGGAGCGGGTCGTGGCCGACCCCGGCCACCGGGTGGGTGCCGGATGAGCCGCACCGCGCCGCCGTCAGGCCTGCGGGCCGTCCGCGCCGGGCAGCCGGCGGGCCACCTCGGCCAGCAGCGCCCGCTCGTGCTCGCGCAGGTAGAAGTGGCCGCCGGGGTACGTCAGCACCTCGTGCCCGGCGTTCGTGACCTCGGCCCAGCTGTCCAGCTCGGCCACCGGGCAGGCCGGGTCCTGCTGCCCGCCGAACACGGTGACCGGCACGTCCAGCAGCTCGGTGGGCGCGGCCGGCTGGTAGCGGTCCAGCATCGTGTAGTCGGCGCGCAGCGACGGCATCAGCAGGTCCCGCATGTCCGGGTGCTCGTAGACGTCGGCGTCGCTGCCGGACAGCGCCCGGACCACGGCGATCAGCGAGGCGTCGTCCAGGCCGGGCCGGCGCCGGCCGCCGTAGCCCACGTGCGGTGCGCCGCGGCCCGACACCAGCAGCCGCGCCACCCGCTGCCCGCCGTCCCGCTGCAGGTTGCGGGCGGTCTCGTAGGCGACCGCCGAGCCCATGCTGTGCCCGAACAGCACCAGCGGCAGGCCGGTGTGGGCCTTGAGGGCCCGCGTCGCGGCGTCGGCCAGCTCCGGCAGCGACTCGAAGCAGGGCTCGGCTATCCGGTTCTGCCGTCCCGGGTACTGCACGGCCAGCACCTCGACGCCGTCCGGCAGTTGCCGCGGCCAGTCCAGGTAGCTGGTCGCGGAGCCGCCCGCGTGCGGGAAGCACACCAGCCGCACCCGGGCGCCGTCGACCGGATAGCGCCGCAGCCAGGGATCGGAGTTGTCCACCTTCGGACGCCGTGCCACGACCATGACCGCCCCGTTCCGGCCCGCGTCCCGCAGCCCCCGGTGGGCGGGAGGACGGCCGGCCACTTGATCAACGGCGTCACCCTACCAACCGGCGACGTCCCGCCGACCGGTGACCTTCGCCCCGAGCCGACCTGGAGCACCGCATGACCACGGCCCTGACCGACAACCCGACACCCTGCACGGTGATCGACCAGAAGCGCCTGTACGACCTCTACACGAGCGTCCCGACGGCGGCCGAGTACCAGGAGATGGTCGGGATGGAGGAGCGCTGGATCGGGGCGATCGCCGAGGGCCACCGCCGTACCGCCCCCGGGTTCGCCTCGCACACCGAACTCCTGCGGGAGCTGTCCGGCTTCCTGGCCCGGGAGGGCGCGGTGGCCTCCGACAGCCACCGCTTCCTCGCCGAGGAGGCGACGATCGACCAGTTCCGGGTGGTGGTCTCGGAGTTCGCGATGGACGGGCTCACCGAGTCGCTCAACCTGCTGCCGGTGGTCCCGCGGCTGCCCTACAAGGCCGGCATGGCCGTCTTCCGCGTGATGGTGGACGAACTCGGCTGCGGCAACGACGACCAGGCGCACTCGGAGCTGTACCGCGAGCTGCTGCGCGAACTCGACCTGCCCACCGAGGTGGAGGCGTACCGGGCCGGCTCCAGCCCGCAGAGCCACGCCTACGTCAACATGTTCCACTGGCTGGCCTCGCGGGCGGACACCCCGGAGTACTTCCTCGGCGGCTACGCCTACTTCGAGGCCAGCGTGCTGTACGGCTTCCGCAGCTTCGCGCAGGCCGCCCGGCGGCTCGGCCTGAAGTCGGGGAAGTACTACACCGAGCACCTCTACATCGACACCTACCACAGCAAGCAGATGCGGGTGGCGATCCGGGAGACGCAGACGGCGCAGGGCCTGGACCTCGCCAAGGTGTGGGCCGGCGTCGAGCTGACCAGCGCCATCGTCGGCGACGCGACCGAGACGGCGATCGCCCTGGCCCGGGAGGCGGGACGCGCATGACCGTGACCGTCACCGACGACACCCCGGACACCCCGGACACGCCGATCACCGCGGACGCGGTGGCGGACCGGCCGGACCGGGAGGCCGCGCAGGACCCCCGGGTCCAGCAGGTCAGCGAGCGGCTGATCCTCGTCGAGGCGGGCGGCCGGCGGCTGATCACCGACGCCGCCTGCCCGCACCGCAAGGGCCTGATGCGCTACGGCCACCTGGACGCCGACCGGATGCTGATCCGCTGCCCGCTCCACCACTCCGCCTTCGACCTCCGGGACGGCGGGCGCCGGGTCGCCGGCCCGGCCTGCGCCGCGCTGCGGATCCTCGCGGAACTGCCCGAGGGCGCACCGGTGCCCCCGGAGTCCGAGCTACGCCGCCTGGAGGGCCGGCTCGATGCGGCGGACTGACCCCGGCCGCGCGGCGGCGGACCGGCCGGTGGCCGGTCCGCCGGGCCGGGCGGCCGGCTCAGCCCGCGGCGACCGCGGCGGCGGGGCGGCCGTCGTGCTCGGCCAGTTCGGCGACCAGGGCGGCCCGCAGCTCCTCGTAGGTCGGCGCCAGCGCGCGCAGGCCCGCGATCACGGCGGCGTCGTCCTGGACGACCAGCGGGTACTGGAGCCCGCCGAGGATCCGGGCCTGCCGGCCCAGCACCTCGGCCGCGATGCGGAAGCCGATCCCCGCCAGGGCGGTGGAGGCGTCCGACAGCCGACGGGCACCGGCCCGGACCGAGAACTTCTCCATCACCTGGCGGATGTCCGGGTCCAGGCCCTCGGCCACCTGCTCGGCCAGCCGCTCCAGGCCGGCCGCGGTGCCGAGCGAACCCGGCGGCATGTCGGCGGCGCCGGTGCTGCGGCCCCGCAGCAGCTCCACGGCGTGCGGCAGCGAGGCCCGCAGGGCCTCGGCCACGGTGGTCTCCCGGACCCGGGTGAAGCCGGTGCGCAGCACGAACGGCCGCTCCACGTAGTCGATCTTCTCCGCCTGCCAGGCGGCCAGGAAGGCCGGCACCGGCAGGGTCGCCCAGGGGTGGCCGTGCGGGTCGTGGAAGACCACGGTGTCCCCGTCGACCGCCACCACCAGCACGTAGTGGTCGGCGCCGATCGCCTCACCGGAGCCGGGCTGCTGGAGCAGCAGGCCCATGTCCAGCGGACCGGCCAGCGCCGGGCCCTCGGCGACGGCCGCGCGCAGCCGCGCCTCGGCCTCCTCGGGGTCGTCGCCGTCACTGCGCCGGCACTCCCAGCCGAGCAGGCCGATCGCCGCGTCCAGGCCCTGCTCCGGGTCCCAGCCGAAGGGATCGAAGAAGGGCAGCACCCCGTCGATCAGCTGGAAGCCGAACGGTGACCCGGTCAGCACCTCCAGCACCGGCGTGCCGGGCGCGCCCGGACCCAGCGCCATGGCGAGCGAGTTGGAGAAGCAGTACGGGCCGGAGCCGATGTAGGGGAACAACACGACCTCATCACATGGAACTTGACAGCACGTTCCCGCTCACCTTAGGCACCCGCGGCTGACCTCCACCACTCGGCACGAAGCACACCACCCCAGCGGAAGGGACTCGATCATGCACGCTTTCATCATGGCCGGCGGCAAGGGCGTCCGGCTGCGGCCCTACACCACCGCGCTGCCGAAGCCCCTGGTCCCGATCGGCGACCAGCACGCGATCCTGGAGATCGTGATGCGCCAGCTCTCGGCGGCCGGCTTCACCCGGGTCACCCTCGCGATCGGACACCTCGGCCACATCATCCGCGCCTACGTCGGCGACGGCACCCAGTGGGGCCTGGAGGTCGAGTACGCGGTGGAGGACAGCCCGCTGGGCACCCTCGGTCCGCTGGTCATGATGCGGGACCGGCTCCCCGAGCACTTCCTGGTGATGAACGGCGACATCCTCACCTCGCTGGACTACGCGGCGGTCCTGGAGCGGCACCGGACGTCCGGCGCCCCGCTGACCGTCGCCACCCACAACCGCCAGGTGAACATCGACTTCGGCGTGCTCACCACGGACGACGGCCGGATCACCGGCTTCCGGGAGAAGCCGAGCCTGGCCTACCAGGTGTCCATGGGCGTGTACGGCCTGAGCCGCGCGACGCTGGAGGGCTACACGCCCGGTCTGCCGCTCGGCTTCGACGAGCTCGTCCTGGACCTGCTGGAGCGCGACACCCGCCCGGCCACCTACGAGTTCGACGGCTACTGGATGGACATCGGCCGCCCCGAGGACTACGACCGGGCGAACACCGAGTTCACCACCCACCGCGACCTGCTGCTCGGCAGCCGCTGACCCCGCCCGTCCCCCGGACCGCAATCCTCCCCGAACCGCACGCCGCGCCGCCCGACGGATCCACGGGCGGCGCGGCGTTCCCGTTCGCGCCGGCCGGGTGCGCGGAATTCGCCGAAAGCGCCCGCGAGGTGGTGCATTTGCTTTGGCGTGCAACTGTTTGACCGGCTCGAACAGCGGCTCCTAGGGTGAAGTCCATGGAGAGAACGGGGGCTCTCGGCGGTTGCCGTGCCTCGAAGGCGGCCGCGTTGCGTTTGCCATGACCGGCCGGGCCTCATGCCCTCCTGAACGGACGTTGCGAGTCAAGCATCAGGGGGAAATGTGACGAGTACGCCTGTCAATGATCCGTCCGCCGTCATCACCGTGCCCGCCGGGCCGATTCCGCCGTCCGAGCAGGCGGCGAGAAAACCGTCCAGCGGGGAAATCGAGAGCATGCTGCTGGAGGCCCGCCGGCTCGTCGAGTTCGCGGTCGACCGGCACCGCAGCGAAGGACGGCTGCTGACCGCGCTGGGGCCGGAGGAGGGCACGGAGACCGCGGAGCACCTGGTCGCTTCGGCCACCCGCTCCCTCGCCGTGGTGCTCTCGGGGCACCACGACGAGGAGATCACCCGGCTCGTCTCCTGCCTGGGCCGCGCCGCGGCGCGCGGGGTGGACGTCCGGCTGCTCGCCGGGGTCGGCCTGCTGGAGAACCGGCTGCTCCTCGAACGGCTGGACAAGTATGCCGCGGGCGTCGAAGTCCGCCTGGTGGGCGCGGCGTTGCAGGACATGGTGCTCGCCGACGGCCTGGTGAGCGTGGTCTGGTCGCGCGCCGCCGGGCCGTCCCGGGAGGCGGTCCTGATGCGGGCCCCGGCCGTCCTGCGCAACCTGCGCACCCTGTTCATGACCTCCTGGAACGGCAGCGCCCCGCTCGCCGACCACCGGCGGCTGAGCGACCGCACCCGCAGCGCCATGGCCCGGCGGATCCTGCTCGCACTCAGCTCCGGACGCACCGACGAGGTCGCCGCCCGGGAACTCGGCATGTCCGTGCGCACCTACCGGAGGAACGTCGCCGAGATCACCCGCGAACTCGGCGCGAACTCGCGATTCCAGGCCGGCGCCCGCGCGATGGAACTCGGCCTGCTGCCGCCGGCGACCGCCGAACACCACCCCACCCGGGCCGCCGGATGAATGGCAGCTTGCTGTAGCGCTCCTTGCCGCGGAAAGGCCGAGGAATGTACGAATTCTGGTGCCCCCCGATCCGTACCCGCCCGCTCTCTGCGAGGAATGACATCCGGTGAACAGCGTGATGATCGAAGCGATAGACGTGAGCCGGTCCTTCGGCAGCACGCAGGCGCTCGGCGGAGTCAGTTTCGGGATAGCGAAAGGGCAGGTGCTCTGCCTGCTCGGGCACAACGGAGCCGGCAAGAGCACGCTCGTCAGCATTCTGTCCACGGCCCTGCCCCCCAGTTCGGGCACGGCCAGGGTCGCCGGGTACGACGTGGTGCGGGAGGCCCGTGAGGTCCGCCGCCGGATCGGGCTGACCGGTCAGTTCGCCGCCGTGGACGAGAGCCTGTCCGGCCGGGAGAACCTGGTGCTCGTCGCCCGGCTGCTCGGCGCGAGCCGGGCCGAGGCCCGGGCCCGGGCGGACGAACTGCTGGACACCTTCAGCCTCACCGGCGCGGCGGACCGGACGGCGGGGACGTACTCGGGCGGGATGCGCCGCCGCCTCGACCTCGCCAGCAGCTTCGTCGGCCACCCGCAGGTGCTCTTCCTCGACGAGCCCACCACCGGGCTCGACCCGGTCAGCCGCGGCGGCCTGTGGGACCTGGTGCGCGCCTGCGTCGCCGAGGGCACCACCGTGCTGCTGACCACCCAGTACCTCGAAGAGGCCGAGCAGCTGGCCGACCGGGTCATCGTGCTCGGCCAGGGCCGGACCATCGCCGACGGCACCGTCGCCGAACTCAAGGGCCGGCTGGGCGGCAGCACCGTCCGGGCGCAGCTCGCCGAACCGGCCCGGGCGGCCGCCGCGCTCGACGCGCTGCGCCGGGCCGGCCTGGAGGCCCGCGCGGGCGAGGCGGACGGCGCGGTCGTCGTGCCCGTCGGCGAGTCCACCGCACTGGCCGTGGTCGTCCGCGCCCTGGACGAGGCCGACCTGGGCATCACCGGGATCTCGCTGACCGAGCCGACCCTCGACGACGTCTACCTGGCCCTGGCCGAAGGCGCCGCGCCGCTGCCCGACCGGGCCGACCCCCGGACCGGCGTCCCGGTCCCCTCCTGATGGCCGGCTCCCGGCCGCGGGCCGCGCCGACCGGGAGGCCGAACCCGTGAACCTGTGGATCCTCTACCGGCTCGCACACCCAACCCCTGTCCTCGTCGGCCCGCCCCGGGATGCCGGACCGGGCACGCCGGTCCCCACCGAATCCCCTGGGAGCTCCCATGACGGTGACCACCGCGCCGTACCACTCGATCACCGAAGCACAGATGATCCCGCGCCTCGTCCGGCTCGGTCCCAACCTGTACGGCGCCGTCTTCACCCTGATGAAGCTGCTGCCGGCCCACTACATCCTCCAGCGGGCCGAACAGCGCGGTGAACTCGGCGACGGTCCCGTCGTCGAGACCACCTCGGGCACCTTCGGCCTCGCCCTGGCGATGCAGTGCGCCCTGATGGAGCGTGAGCTGATCCTGGTCAGCGACCCGGCGATCGACCCCAACCTGTACCGCAGGCTGACCGACCTCGGCGCCCGGGTCGAGATCTGCCGGGACCCCGCACCCGTCGGCGGCTACCAGGAGGCCCGGCTGCGCCGCCTGGCCGAGATCCGCGCCGAACTGCCCGAGTCCTTCTGCCCCGAGCAGTACAGCAACCCCGACAACCCCCGCTCGTACGGGGTGGTCGCCGAGATGCTGCACCGCACCCTCGGGGACGTCGACTGCGTCGTCGGGCCGGTCGGCTCCGGCGGTTCGATGTGCGGCACCGTCCGCGGCCTGCGCGAGCACACCCCGCAGACCCTGGCGATCGGCGTCGACAGCCACCGCAGCGTGCTCTTCGGCCAGCCCGACGGGCCGCGCGGCCTGCGCGGACTGGGCAACAGCCTGTGGCCGGCCAACCTCGACCACGGCGTCTTCGACGAGATCCACTGGTGCGACGCGGCCGAGGCGTACGCGCAGACCCGGGCCCTGCACGCCCGGCACGCGCTCTTCCAGGGCCCGACGAGCGGCGCCGCCCACCTCGTCGCCCGGTGGTGGGCCGAGCGCCACCCGGACCGGCTGTGCGTGGTGATGCTGCCCGACGAGGGGTACCGCTACCAGGCGACCGTGTACGACGACAGCTGGCTCGCCGACAACGGCCTGCTCCTGGACGCCCCGCCGGTCGAGCCGGTCACCGTCGAGTCCCCCGCCGAGGCCGGGCCGGGCTGGAGCCGCTTCGACTGGGCCCGCCGCGCCTACGACGAGGTGCCCGGGACCGTCGCCCGCACCGACCGCCCGCTGCCCGAGCGGGCCCTGTCGTGACCGTCACCGGACGCCTCACCCGGACCCTCGGCGCGCGGACCAGGCGCGTGGTGTACGGCGAGTCGGGGCCGGCGGACATCCGCCAGGAACTGGGCGCCACCAGCACCGTGGACCTGGCGCACGTCGTGATGCTCACCGAGAGCGGACTGCTGCCGCGCGACGCGGCGGCCGCCCTGCTGCGCCGGATCACCGCGCTGCGCGCCGACGGCTTCCGCGAGCTGTACGACCTGCCGGCCCCGCGCGGCCTCTACCTGATGTACGAGGGCCACCTGGTGGCCGAACTCGGCTCGGAGGTGGGCGGGAAGCTGCACACCGGCCGCTCCCGCAACGACATCAAGGCCACCATCACCGCCCTGCGGCTGCGCGCCGAACTGACCGCGCTGATCGGCGAGTTGCTGCGGCTCCAGGCGGTCCTGCTGGCCCGGGCCCGCGCCCACCGCGGCGTGGTCATGCCGGTCTACACCCACTTCCAGCCCGCGATGCCGGTCAGCTACGGCTACTACCTGGCGGGGATCGCGACCGCGCTCGACCGGGACGTCGAGTCCCTGCAGCAGGTCCTCGACCAGCTGGACCGGTGCCCGCTGGGCGCCGGGGCGGTGGCCGGCACCGACCTGCCCATCGACCCGGCCCGCACCGCCGAGCTGCTGGGCTTCGCGGACGGCCCGCTGCACGCCACCGACGCCGTGGCCGCCCGCGACACCATGCTGCGCGCGGTCGCGGCGGCCGCCTCGGCCGCGCTGACGCTCAGCCGGCTGGCCACCGACCTCCAGCTGTGGAGCACCCAGGAGTTCGGCTTCGTCGAGTTCCCGGAGCGGCTGGTCGGCGGCAGCTCCGCGATGCCGCAGAAGCGCAACGCCTTCCTGCTGGAGCACGTCAAGGCCAAGGCCGGGCTGGCGGTCGGCGCGTGGACGGCGGCGGCCTCCGCGATGAAGTCGACGCCCTTCACCAACTCCATCGAGGTGGGCACCGAGGCGGTCGCCGCGGGGTGGCCGGCGCTCGCCGCCGTCCTGGACTCGGTGCTGCTCGGCCAGGCCCTGGTGGGCGGCGCCCGGCCCGTCCCGGCGCGGATGGCGGAGCGGGCCCGGGAGGGCTTCGTCACCGCGACCGTGATCGCCAACCGGCTGGTGGCCCGGGGCGTGCCCTTCCGCACCGCGCACCACGTCGTCGGCGAGGCGGTGCGGGAGGCCGTCGAGGCCGGGGCGACCGAACTGGCCGCGATCCGCCTGCCCGACGGTACGGGCGCCGACTCGGCCGAACTCCCCACGCTGCGCGAGGTGGTGGACGACCACGACCGCGGCGGCGGCCCGGGCGAGTGCGACCGGACGGTGCGGGTGCTGCGGGAGCGGCTGTCCGGGCACTGCGACCGGCTCGCCGCCCAGCGGGCCCGGACCGCGCAGGGCGAGCTGCGGCTGGCGGAGGCGGTGGCGGCACTGACCGGCCCGCCGGCCCCCGCGACCCGCGCAGCAGCAGCGGACACGGACGCAGGCGCAGACGCGGACGCAGACGCAAACGCTGACGGAGACGGAACGGAGAGACGGAACGGAGAGTGCGCCGTGAGCGCGACGGCAGGACAGCACGACGGCGCGGACGAACGGCGGCCCGACGGGCCGTGGTTCGCGCTCCTGGAGAGCAACACCACAGGGACCGGACGCGAGTTCTGCGCGGCGGCCCGAGCCAGGGGACTGCGCCCGGTCCTGCTGACCCGGGACCCGGACCGGTACCCCTACGCGGCCGAGGACCGCATCCCCACCCGGGTGCTGGACACCGGGGACCCGGACGCCGTCCTCGCCTGCTGCGCCGAACTCGCCGAGGGCGCCGCCGGGTTGGCGGGCATCGCGTCCAGCTCCGAGTACTTCGTCGCGCCCGCCGCGCGCACCGCGCGCAAGCTCGGGCTGCCCGCGGCCGACGGCGACGCCATCGCCCGCTGCCGCGACAAGGAGCACCAGCGGACCGCGCTCGCGGCCGCCGGCGTGGCGGTGCCCGCCTTCGCCGCCGTGACCGAGGTGTCCGAGGCGGTACGGGCGGCCGACGCGATCGGCCACCCCGTCGTCCTCAAGCCGGTCAGCGGCTCCGGTTCGGTCGGCGTCCGGCTCTGCCGGGACGGCGCCGAGGTCCGGGCCTGGGCCGCGGAACTGCTGGCCCGGGCCACCGACGAGCGCGGCGCGCCGGTCGCGGCCCGGATCCTGGTCGAGGCGGCCGTGCATGGGCCGGAGTTCTCCGTCGAGACCTTCGACGACACCGTGGTGACCGTCGTCGCCAAGCACACCGGCGCCGAGCCGTACTTCGTGGAGACCGGGCACGACGTGCCCGCACCGGTGCCCGACGCGACCGCCGCCGCCCTCGGCGACACCGCGCGGCGGGCCCTCGCCGCGCTCGGCCTCGGCTGGGGCGCGGCCCACACCGAACTGCGGCTGACCGACGCCGGACCGGTGGTGATCGAGGTCAACCCGCGGCTGGCCGGCGGGATGATCCCGGTCGCCGTGCGGGCCGCGCTCGGCACCGACCTGGTGGACGCGGTGATCGCCCGGGTGGCCGGGCTGCCCGCCGGCCCCTCCGCCGGCGGCGCCGGACACGCGGCGATCCGCTTCCTGCCCGCCGACCGCGAGGGCGTGGTCGCCCGGGTCGGCGGACTCCCGGACGCCGTGGCGGCGCCCGGCGTGGTGGCGGTGACGTCCGGCACCGCCGAGGGCCGGACGGTACGGATCACGCACTCGTTCCAGGACCGGCTGGCCTGCGTGGTCGCCACCGGAACGGACGCGGACGAGGCAGCACAGCGCGCGGTGACCGCCGCGCGGCTGATCAGGATCGAGCTGGCGGAGCCGGCGACGCTTGGACGAGGAGTCGGGGGCCGATGACGGAGCACGCGGACAACCAGGCGTTCACCAGGGTTCCCCGGTGGACCGCGCCGACCGCCCGGGAGGAGGGCGGCGCGGTCCACGACACCCGGATCGCCGAGGACCTCACCCGCACCCTGGAACTCCGGGCCGCCGAGCTGGGGGCCGATCTGCCCGCCCTGCTGACCGCCGCCCACGCCCGGGTGCTCGCGACCGTGGCGGCCGAGCGCGCGCTGCTCGTCGGTCACCTGCCGCCGGGCGGCGCGGGAACGGTCCGGCCGCTGCGCCTGGCCGTCGAGAACTCCACCTGGGCGGAGCTGGTGGCGCGGACGGCCGCCGCCCCGGCCGGGCCCGCGACCGACGCGGGGGCCGAGCCCGGGGGCCGCCCGGAGGTGGTCCTGGACCTGTCGGGCCTCGCGGCCGACGGCACCGCGCCCGCCCCGGCCGCCGCCGACGGCACCGCACCCGGGCAGGCCGACACCCCGGCCGCCGCGCTCGCCGACGGCGCCGTGCTGGGCGTGGCCTGGCACCGCGACGGGACCGGCCTCACGCTGCGCCTGCGGTACGACCGTGCCGCGCTCGACGCGGGCCACGCCCAGCGCCTGGCCGGCTACCACCTGGTGGCGCTGGCCAACCTGGCGGCCGGCCCCGGCGAGCGGCACGACCGGCAGAGCCTGCTCTCGGACCGCGAGGTCGAGAAGCAGCTCTACGGCCTGGCCGGGCCGCGCGCCGAGCTGCCCGACCGCACCTTCGTGGACCTCTTCGAGGAGCGGGTGCGGGCCGTGCCCGACGCCGTCGCGGCCGAGCACGCGGGGGAGCGCTGGACCTACCGGGAGCTGGACGAGCGGGCCAACCGGGTCGCGCACGCCCTGGTCGGGGCCGGCGCCGCCGCCGAGGACGTGGTCGCCGTCGTCATGGACCGCACCCTGGACTGGCTCGCCGCCGCCCTCGGCGTGTTCAAGGCCGGCGGCGTCTACCTGCCCGTCCGCCCCGACTTCCCGGTGGACCGGGTGGCGACCCAGTTCGAGCGCAGTGAGTGCCGGTTCGTGCTGACCGGGCCGGGCAGCGAGACCCTGGCCCGGGAGGCGTCCGCGGCCGTCGCACAGCCGCCGGTGGCCCTGTCGGTGCCGGAGATCCGCACCCGCCCCGACCTCTCCGAGGCCCCGACCGGGGTCACGGTGACGCCCGGGCAGGCGGCGTACATCTACTTCACCTCCGGCTCGACGGGCGCCCCCAAGGGCGCGGTGTGCGAGCACGCGGGCATGCTGAACCACCTCTTCATGAAGATCGAGGACATGGGGCTGGCCGGCGGTGCCGACGAGGTCGTCACCCAGACCGCCTCGCAGTGCTTCGACATCTCCCTGTGGCAGTTCGCCGCCCCGCTGATGGTCGGCGGCACCGTGCGGATCGTGGACACCGACACCCAGCTCGACGTCGCGGGCTTCCTCGACGAGATCGCCGACGGGCGCGTCACGGTGATCCAGATCGTGCCGTCCTACCTGGAGGTGCTGCTGACCCACCTGGCCCAGCACCCGCGCCCGCTCGGCCGGCTGCGCACCGTCTCGGTCACCGGGGAGGCGCTCAAGTACGAGCTCGTCCAGCGCTGGTTCGCCGCCTACCCGGGGATCAGCCTGGTCAACGCCTACGGCGCCACCGAGGTCTCCGACGACACCATGCACGAGGTGCTGCGGGGGCTGCCCGACCGGGACTTCGTGACGGTCGGCCGCTCGCTGCGCAACGTCAACACGTACGTGCTCGACGAGAACCTGGCCCTGGTGCCGCTCGGCTCGCCCGGCGAGATCGCCTTCTCCGGCGTGTGCGTCGGGCGCGGCTACATCAACGACGAGGAGCGCACCCGGCAGGCGTTCGTCCCCGACCCGTTCCGCCCCAACACCCGGATGTACCGGACCGGTGACTTCGGCCGCTGGCTGCCCGAGGGGCGGATCGAGTACCTGGGCCGACGGGACGAGCAGGTCAAGATCCGCGGCTTCCGGATCGAGATCGGCGAGATCGAGAACAAGCTGCTGGCGATGCCCGGCGTGCGGGAGGCCGCCGTCGTCATCGACGGGGGCGCCGGCGACCTGCGCAACCTCGTCGCGTTCTTCGCGGGCGAGGAGGACCTGCCGGCCGAGCGCGTCCGCGACTTCCTGGCCACCCTGCTGCCCGACTACATGGTGCCCACCTACTTCCACCAGGTGGAGCGGCTGCCGCTGACCGAGAACGGCAAGATCGACAAGAAGGGCCTGGTCCGGATCGCCGGGACCCTGGGCCACGGCGGCGCCCCCTACGCGGCCCCCAGCACCCCCTCCGAGCAGCGCCTGGCCATGCTGTGGGCCGAGGTGCTCGGCGTACCGCTGGAGCGGATCGGACGGGCCGACAGCTTCTTCGACCTCGGCGGCACGTCGCTGGCCGCGGTGCGGCTGCTGGTCCACCTGGACCGCGCGCTGTCCCTGAAGGACCTCGTCGGGCGTCCCGTCCTCGCCGACCTGGCCGCCGCCCTGGACGCCCGGGGCCGCGGCGACACCGCCCCGGCGGTCACCGGCCTGCTGCAGCCGCTGTCGGCCGCCCGCGCCCCGCACCACACCCTGGTCTGCTTCCCGTACGCGGGCGGCAACGCCGTCAACTTCCGTTCGCTGGCCGCGGAGCTGGAGCGGGACGGCTTCGCCGTCGAGGCGGTGGAGCTCCCCGGGCACGACTTCCCCGGCGGCCCCGACGCGGCCGGCGAGGGCACGGACGGGGAGCTGCCGGACGTCCCGGAGCTCGCCCGGCGGGTCCGGGACGAGATCATCGAGCGGATCACCACGCCGGTCCTGATCTGGGGGCACTGCGCGGGCGCCGCGGCGGCGCTGGAGACGGCCCGCCTCCTGGAGGAGGCCGGCCGGCCGGTCGAGCGGGTCTTCGTCGGCGCCCTCCTGCTGGCCGGGACGGAGGAGCTGCGCGCCGAGATGGCCGAGGTGTCCGCCGCCGACAACCAGGCCCTGCTGGCCCAACTGCGCGCCGACAACGCCTACGTGGAGCTGGACGCGCTCAAGCCGGAGCGGGCCGACGTGGTGGGCCGGGCCTACCGGCACGACGTCCTGACCGCCAACCGCCAGCTGATCCGGCTGCGGGAGGACGGCGCGCGCTACCGGCTGGACGCGCCGGTGGACGTCGTGGTCGCCCGGGACGACGCCTCCACGGCCGGCTTCGAGGCCGCCCACGGCGACTGGAAGGCGGTCTCCGACCGGGTCGAGCTGCGCGAACTCGCCAGGGGCGGGCACTACTTCATCAGCACCCGACCGGGGGAGACCGCCGACGTGGTGCGGCGGGCCGGCCGGCGGACCGGGCAGTGGGACGAGGAGGAGGCCAGGTGACGGCCGAGATCATCACCCCGGCGCCCGGTCGGGCGGCCACCGTCCGGCCGGGCGCCGGGATCGGCACCGGGGCGGGCAGCGGGACCGGAACCGGGGTGAGCACCGGGGTGAGCACCGGGGTGAGCACCGCCTTCGGCACCTTCGGCGAGCTGCTCCAGGGCGTCCTGCCCGAGGAGGACGGGGACTTCCTGGTCACCCTGCCGGTCGCCCGCTGGGCGATGGCCAGGTTCGAGCCGGACCCGGACTCCGACGTGCTCCGGGTCTGGCCGCCGCACAAGAAGAAGGCCCTGCGCCTCACCGCGATGATCATGGAGGACGCCGGGCGGCCGGCCGGCGGGCTGCTGAAGATCCACAGCACCCTGCCCGAGGGCAAGGGCCTGGCCAGCTCCTCGGCGGACCTGGTGGCCACCGCCCGCGCCGTGGCCAACGCCCTGGACGAGGCCATGCCGCCGCGCCGCATCGAGTCCTACCTCGCCCGGATCGAACCGACCGACGGCGTGCTCTACCCCTCGATCGTGGCCTTCCACCACCGCACCGTGCGGCTGCGCGCCCGGCTGGGGTCGCTGCCGTCGATGGCGGTGGTCAGCGGCGACGAGGGCGGCGCGGTGGACACGGTCTCCTTCAATGCCATCCCCAAGCCGTTCACCGCGGCCGACAAACGGGAGTACGTGCGGCTGCTGGACCGGATCACCGGGGCCGTCGCCCGCCGGGACCTCGCCGAGGTCGGGCGGGTCGCGACCGCCAGCGCCCGGATGAACCAGGTGCTGCGCCACAAGTGGTCGCTGGAGGGGATGATCGGCATCTGCCGCGAGGTGGGGGGCCTGGGCGTGGTGGTCGGCCACAGCGGCACCACCCTCGGCATCCTGCTCGACACGGCCTCGCCGGACTGCCCGGCGCAGCTCGCCGCGGCCGCCCAGGCCTGCCAGGACCTGGTCGGCAACGTCACCGTGTACCGCACGCTGAGCTTCGACTGACCGCCGGCCCGCACGACGGAGCGGGGCCGCACCCGGAACACCCGGGTGCGGCCCCGCTCCTTTCGTGCGGGCCGGCGGTGGCGGCTCAGGGACGGAACGGCTCGCCCAGCCCGACGACGATCTCCCGCTCGCCCCGGTACGGCTCGCGGCTGTGCGCCGTACGGACGTTGTCGACCACCAGCAGGTCGCCCCGCTGCCAGGGCTCGCGCACCGTGTGGCGCTCGTAGACCTCGTTGATCGAGTCCACCGTGGCGGCGTCCAGCGGTGTCCCGTCGCCGTGGAAGGTGTTGAACGGCAGCCCCTCGGGGCCGAACTCGGCGACCAGGAACTCCCGCACCTCGGGGGCCATCGTCCACTCGTTGAGGAAGGCGATCTGGTTGAACCAGCAGCGCTCGCCGGTGTCGGGGTGGGCGAGCACCGCGGGCCGGGTCTGCACGGTGCGCAGGGCCCCGTCGGAGTCCCAGTGCGTCTCGATGCCGTCGGCCGCGCAGTAGCGGTCCACCTCGGCGCGGTCCGTGCTGCCGAACGCGTCCTGCCAGCCGATGCCGACGAACGGGTTGTAGTGCCGGGTCAGCCGCCAGCCGTGCCGTTCGAACCGCTCGACCAGGCCGGCCGGCAGGTCCTCCAGGACCAGCCGGGCGTCCGCGAGCGCCGTCACCCCGCCGCTCGTCGGCGGGGTGACGCAGGCGAAGGCCAGCAGGCGCGGGGCCCGGGCCGCGTAGCTCATCTCGTGGTGCATGCACATGGGCTGGTCGGCCGGCCAGTGCGAGGAGGAGTACACGCCGGGGGCCGGGTACGGGTCGCGCGGGGCGAACCCCTCGCGTTCGACCAGGCCCTCGCCGAGGACCCCGGCCACGACGGCGGCGGCCCGGTCCCGGCCCGCCAGGTCCAGTCCGCGGACCAGGACGGCGCCGTGCTCGGCCGCCAGCCCGCGGATCTCCGCGCGGTGGCGCGCCGTCCAGGCCTCGGCGTCGGTGCCCGGGTCGGGCGCCGCGTCCAGGCGGACCAGCGGCCGTGATCGCAGTTCGGTCATGGTTGCTCCGTTTCGTGGAGGTCCGGGGACGTCCGTTACGGGAGGACGTCCGGTCCGAGGGGAGGAGTCGTCGCGGGGTCAGGCCACCGGGCGGCGGAACGCCCGGACGGCGGCGGCCGACCCGACCGCCGCGACGAGCACGCTGGTGCCCAGGGCGGCCCACACCCGGGTGCCCAGCGGCAGGTCGAGGGCGAGCGCCCGGCTCGCGTCCATCGCGTACGACAGCGGGTTGAGCCTCGCCAGCAGCTGGAGCCAGCCCGGCAGCCGGTCCGCCGGCACGAACGCGCTGGACGCGAACATCAGCGGGAACGTCACCAGGTAGCCCGCGCTCTGCATGGCCTCCGCGTTGCGCAGCCACGCGGCCAGGGCGAGGAAGATCCAGGTCATCGCCCACACCACCGCACAGGTCAGCAGCAGGGCGGCCAGCAGCCCGAGCGGACCGCCGGCCGGATCGGCGTCCAGCACCACGACGGCGACCACCAGCAGGATCACCAACTGCACGGCGGTGCGCAGCAGATCGGCGAGGCTGCGGGCGATCAGCAGCAGCGGCGCGTGGATCGGCAGTGTCCGCAGCCGGGCCACCGCGCCGTTGTCCATGTCCCGGACCAGTCCGATGCCCGAGGCCACCGCGGGACCGATCCCGGTGGTCACCAGGAGCGCCGGCAGCAGGTAGTCCAGGTAGCCGACCCGCGCCGGCAGGTGGCCGCGGTCGACGATGCTGCCGAAGACCTGACTGAGCAGCAGCAGCATGAACACCGGCTGGAGCATGCTCAGGACCACCGCCCGGCGGTGCGCCAGGTGCGCCCGGATCGAACGGCCGGTGAGGATCAGCAGCTGCGCGGGCACGCTGCTGCCCTGCCAGAGCGTCGCGGCGGGGCGTTCCGGCAGCGGGGTGGTGGCGGTCATCGGGTGCCTCCTGGGTCGTAGGTGCGCTGGACCCGGGTCAGCGCGGTCAGCAGGTCGGCGGAGGTCAGCTTCCGGGCACCGGCCACGGCCGTACGGGCCAGCGGCAGCCGCCCGGTGTCCGACCAGCGCAGCCGCCCGTCGGTGTCGATGAAGCTCCTGGTCCGCCCCGCGTTGTCGGGGTGCAGGCAGAACGGGATGTCGAGCAGGCCGCGCCGGAAGGCCAGCAGCAGCGCCTCGCCGACGTCGTCGTGCAGCGCCAGCACGGTGTGGACCAGCGCGCGGGCCTCCGCGTACACCTCGGAGTCCACGCCGGGCCCGGCCCCGGCCGCCGGCCGGACGGCGGTGCGCGCCGCCCGAGCGGCGGTCTCCAGCGCCTCCACGTTGTCGGCGATGGTGGGGATGCGGTGCGCCTCGGCGGCGGTCTTGACGATGAGCCGGGCCGCACCCGACTCGACCGCCAGCCGCGCCGCGGCCTCCAGCAGCCGCAGCGCGCCGGTCCGGGAGGCCGGGTACACCCCCATGTAGGCGTAGACGACCAGGTGCCGGTCGACGCCCGGCAGCAGCTCGCCGGCCAGCGCGTCCAGGGCAGCCACCGCCTCCCGGTCCTGCTCCGGACTGGTCTGCTGGGCGTAGCTCAGGGAGACGCTGCGCAGGCCGTGCCGGGCGAAGAACACGCCCTCCAGGACGCTCAGCGCCACCAGCACCGACGGCGGGCACAACTGCCCGAGCATGCAGCCGCCGAAGCTCTCCAGGTGCGGCACCCGGTCGTCGGTCCCCGCCCGGGCGAGCATGCCGCAGACGGTCCGCCAGGCGGCCACCGCCTCGCTCAGCGGGGTGCGGCTGTACGGCAGGCAGTACGAGACCGGGCCGCCCTCGGTGGCGTCGAGCCCCAGGGCGAGCAGGGCGGCCACGATGTGCTGCGGCCGCGCCGAGCCGTGCCGCACCTGCACCGGGAACCCGGTGCCGTGGACGCCGTCCAGCACCGTGTGCGACACGGCGGGGGCGTGGGTGCAGATCGGGTAGCCGTTGAGCGGGACGCCCTCGGCGACGGCCAGCCGGGCCGCCGCCAGGTCGTTGACCCGGGTGTAGCTGTCCAGGGTCAGGGTGCCGACCGTGACGGCCTCGGCCGCCCTGGTCCGCTCCAGCCCCTCGCGCATCAGCCGCGGATCGCTGAAGCCCATCCGCGGCTGCACCACGAGCTCGCCGCGCGCGTGCGCGCGGGCCACGAAGCCGCCGAACGACGGCGGGGTCACGACACGGCTCGGTACGGCGTCCGGGCGGCCAGGGCGCGGAACGCGGGCAGTTCCCCGTCGTCGAAGACCCGGTCGTAGCCGGCCGCCGTGAGCCGGCGGATCATGCCGACGTTGCGCAGGCCGTCGGTGACGAGCTTGCCGCCGATGACGACGGTGGTCGAGGCCAGTTCGGGCTGCGCCCGCAGCGCCCGGATCAGCCGCAGGCCGTCGTTGAAGCCGTGGCCGTTGACGCTGCTGACCACCACGAGCCCCGGCTGCAGCTCCAGGCAGGAGCGCACCACCAGGTCGTCCGGCGGGCACGGGCCCAGGTTCGCCACGGTGTGGCCGATTTCCTCCAGGACGAGCTGGAGGTAGACGAGATTCCAGGTGTGGGCGTCGGATGAGGTGCCGGTCAGCAGCACGGAAGGGGATTCGGTACCAGGTGAGGAATTCATGGGTCCAGGTGTCGAATTCATGGGAGTTCCGGTCTCGGGAGAACCGGCGTGTTCCGGCGCCAGGACCGGTACGCCGATCACTCGGCGGAAAGGGGGGAGTCCGATGCCAGCGGTCGGGAAAGGCGGCCTCGCGCTGACGGCCGCGCGCTGACGGTGCCTCGACTCTACTGCCCGTCAGGGCCCCCGGACCGGGTCCCGACTGGCCGGTACCGGAGGGCCGGAGGCCCCCGACGGGGCCCGCGGTGCAGGAAAGGCCCCCGTCGCCGGGCGCCTGCCCATCCCGTCCTGCAGTTTGCTGTCAGCCGCCTTCCGCGGCCCGCCGGGGCGTCGCTAGAAAGAAGCTGCGGTGCCGGACCGGCGCGGCAGGAATTCCAGGAGCGAAGGCGAAGGGCAGGCATCCACATGGCGGAAATCGTCACCGCCCCCAGTGTCACCGCAGTGCTCGTCGGGCATGCGGAGAACATTCCGGAGAAGGACGCGCTGACATTCGTGAGCGATCCGCTCCGGGAGGACGGGGCGATCCGGCTGACGTACGCGGAACTGGACCGGCAGGCCCGCGAGATCGCCGTGCGGCTGCGCGCCGCCGGCATCGTCCCGGGCGAGCGGGCCGTGCTGCTCTACCCCGCCGGGCCGGCCTTCCTGACCGCCTTCCTCGGCTGCCTCTACGCCGGCGCCGTCGCCGTCCCCGCCTCGCTGCCCGGCCGCTACCGCCACGAGCGCCACCGCGTCGTGCGGATCGCCGCCGACGCCGGGGCCGTGGCGGTCCTGACCGACACCGCCACCAGCGGCGACGTCGAGGACTGGATCACCGAGGAGGGGATCGACGACCTCGCCCTGCTGGTCACCGACGACGGCGCCGGACCGGGCCCGGACGGCTGGACGATGCCGCCCGCCACGCACGACACCGTCGCCGTGCTGCAGTACACCTCCGGCTCCACCGGCGACCCCAAGGGCGTCGTCATCACCCACGGCAACCTGCTGCAGAACAGCTCCACCATCATCGACCGGTTCGGGCTCGACGAGCACACCCCGTTCGGCGGCTGGATCCCGCACTTCCACGACATGGGGCTGATGGGCATCATCCTGCCGTCGCTGCTGCGCGGCGCCGGGACCGTCCTGATGAGCCCGTCCACCTTCCTCAAGCGGCCCCACCTCTGGCTGCACATGATCGACCGCTTCGGGATCCACACCAGCGCCGCACCCGACTTCGCGTACGAGCTGTGCGTCCGGCGGATCACCGACGCCCAGGCCGAGGGCCTGGACCTGTCCCGCTGGAAGTACGCCGTCGACGGCTCCGAGCCGGTCCGCCCCGCCGTCCTGGACGCCTTCCAGCAGCGCTTCGCCCCGTACGGGCTGCAGCCCACCACCCTGAGCCCCTGCTACGGCATGGCCGAAGCCACCCTCTTCGTCTCCGGCGCGCTCGACGGCCGCCCCGTCGTGCGCCACATCGACCCGGACCTGCTGGAGAACCACGAGTTCCGCCCGGTGGCCGACGGCGCGCCCGGCCGCGCCGTGGCCGGCTGCGGGCCCGTCACCGGCGCCGAGATCCGGATCGTCGACCCCGGCACCCACCGCGTCCTGCCCGAGGGCGGCGTCGGCGAGATCTGGCTCCGCGGCCCCGTCATCGGCCACGGCTACTGGAACCGCGAGGCCACCAACGCCGCCGAGTTCCGCGCGACCACCGACGACGGCGACACCGGCTACCTGCGCACCGGCGACCTCGGCACCCTGTACGACGGCGAGCTGTACGTCACCGGCCGGCTCAAGGACGTGCTCAACCTGCGCGGCCGCAACCTCTACCCGCAGGACATCGAGCAGGAACTCCGCGTCCAGCAGCCCGAACTGGGCAGCCTCGTCGGCGCCTGCTTCGCCGTTCCCGGCGACGGCCCGCAGCGCGAGGACGTCCTCGTCGTCACCCACGAGGTGCGCGGCATCAAGGAGGAGGAGCTGCTGCGCCGGCTCGCCGCCGAGATGCGGCTGACCGTCGCCCGCGAGTTCGGCGCGCCCGTCGGGGCCGTCCTGCTGCTGCGCCCCGGCGGGGTGCGCCGCACCACCAGCGGCAAGGTCCAGCGCTCGGCGATGCGCGAGCTGTTCCGGGCCGGCGCCCTCGAACCCACCTACGCGGACTACCAGGAGAACCTCCTCCGCCCGGTCACCGGCGCCCCCGCGCCCGCCGTCGCCGCCGGGAAGGCCGGCGCATGACCGCCGCGGCGCCCCCCGCCCGGAGCCCCGCCGCCACCGACCCGGTGGCGCGGCTCACCCGGCTGCTGCACGAACTCACCGGCCCCGGACAGCCCTTCGACCCGGCCGGGCTGGCCGCCCTGGACGAGGCCGACGCCTTCCCCGCCGACGCCTGCCGGGCCCTCGACGAGGCCGGCCTGCCCCGCTACTACGTGCCCGCCGAACACGGCGGCGCCCTCGACGACTTCGGCGTCGTGATGCGGCTGCTGCGCGCCGTCTCACGGATCGACCTCACCGTCGCCGCCGCCCACGGCAAGACCTACCTCGGCGCCGTGCCCACCTGGATCGCCGGCGACGCCGGACCCGCCCGGCGGCTCGGCCGGCGGATCACCGCCGCCGAGGTGGTCTCCTGCGCGCTGACCGAACGCCACCACGGCAGCGACCTGCTCGCCGGCGAGGTCGTCGCGCGTCCCGCGCCCGACGGCGGCTGGTTGCTGGACGGCGAGAAATGGCTGATCAACAACGTCACCCGGGCCGGCCTGGTGACCGTGCTCGCCCGCACCGACGAGGCGGGCGGGCCGCGCGGCTTCAGCCTCTTCCTGGTCGACAAGGCCCGGCTGGCACCCGGCGCGCACACCGCCCTGCCCAAGGTGCCCACCTACGGCATCCGCGGCGCCGACATCAGCGGAATCGCCTTCCACCGGGCCCTGCTGCCCGCGGACGCGCTGATCGGCGCGCCCGGCCAGGGCGTCGAGATCATCGTCAAGGCCCTGCACATCACCCGGACCTGCTGCGCCGCCATGTCGCTCGGCGCGGGGGACCACGCCCTGCGCCTGGCCGCGGACTTCGCCGCCGCGCACCGGCCCGGCGGCGCCCCGCTCGCCCCCGGGGAGCAGGGCGCGGCGCTCGCGCGGCAGCCGCACGTCCGGCGCGAACTGGGCGAGGCCGCCGCCGGTCTGCTCCTCGCCGAAGCCACCGGCCTGGTCGCGGTGCGCTCCCTGCACTCCCTCACCGGCGAGATGAGCGTGATCTCCGCCGTCGCCAAGGCCCACGTCCCGGCCCGGACCGACGCGGTGATCGCCCGGCTGCTGCACCTCCTCGGCCCGCACGGGCTGCTCGGCGCCGGAGACCCGCACGCCCTGTTCGCCAAGGCGGAGCGGGACCACCGCATCATCGGGATCTTCGACGGCAGCAGCCTCGTCAACCGCAACGCGCTGATCGAGCAGTTCGTGCGCATCGCCCGCGGCTACCGCAAGGGCCGCGTGGACGCGGACGGCCTCGCCGAGGCCACCGACCCGCACACCCCGCCGAGGCCCTTCCGGCCGGCCTCGCTCAGCCTGCTGTCCACCGGCGGCTGCTCCGTCGTGGCCGGACTGCCGGGGGCCGTCGCGGAACTGCGCGAGCGGGTCGCGGCGGAGCCGGCGGGTGCGACGACCGGCACGTCCGACACGTCGTCGGCGTCCGGCACGTCCGACGGGCTGCGCTCGGTGCTCGCGCTCGCCGAGCGCCTCCTCGACGCCACCGACCGCCTCCACGAGGCGATGGCGGCGGTCCGGTTCGCCCCCCGGGCCGTCCCGGCCGAGGCCTTCGACCTCGCCGAGCGCTACGAGCTGTGCTTCGCGGCGGCGAGCGCCCTGCACCTCTGGCTGCGCGGGACCGGGAGCGGCGTCGGAGCGGTGCCGGACACCTGGCTGCGCGGCTGCCTCGTCACGGCGCTGACCGACCTCGGCGAACCCGTCGAGGACGCCGAGGCCGAGGTGCTGGACCACCTCGCCGACGACCTGCTCGCCTGCCCGCCCGGCACCTTCCTCTCCCTGCTGGAACAGCCCGACGCCCTGAACGGCCCGGGCCACCCGGACACCCCGGGCCACCCGGACGCCCCGGAGCACCGCGCGCCCGTCGGACCCCGGAAGGCGGAGGCCTCGTGAACACCACCACCGCAGCCCTCGCGGACGCCCTGGAACAGCGCCTCGGCGACCCCTTCGACCCGGCGAACCCGTACGGCTTCCAGGCCGTCGTCGCTGCCGCGGAGGCCGGCCGGCGCCCGGACGGGGACGCCTGGGAGGTCCCGGACGGCGACCCCGAGCCGGTGCTGCACGCGCTGCGGGCCGTCCACCGCCGGTCGCCCGCCGTGGCCGCGCTGCCGCCCGCGACGGTCGCCGGGGCCGGGGGCCTCACCGAGGCCCTCGCCGTCGGTGCCGGCGTCGGAGCCCTCGACTCCGCCCTGCGGATCACCCTGCGGCACCTGCGGGCCCGCCGGCTCTACGGGGCCGCGGCGATCGACCTGCCGTCCCTGCGCTCGCTGCTCTCCGGCGCCTTCGCCGACCTCCTGCTCTGCGACGTGCTGGCCACGCTCGCCGTGCGCGAGGCGGCGGCCGGGCCCGCGCAGCACGGCACCCCCGCGCACGCCCTGGCGGTGCTCGGACCGCGCATCCTCCAGGGCGCGCTGGACCGCCTCTCGGTGGTGATGGGGTCGCGCTTCTACATCCGCGTGGGCGAGCACGCCGCGTTCCAGCTGCTGCTGTCCGAGACCCAGCGCGCGCTGTTCGAGGCGGGCCGACGGACGCCGGAGGCCGACGCGGCCCCGGTCCCGCTCACCGAGCTGCTCGCCGACCCCGCGGTCGCCGCCCTCTGCGACCCGCAGCTGCTCGCCGCGGCCCCGGGGCGCGGGCTGACCGGCCGGGTCCGACGGGCCGCGCAGCCGACCGGCCCGGTGCACGAGCAGCTGTACGCGGAGCTCGTGGACCGCTACGAGGGCGGCCGGTCCTTCGACCTGGCCCGGCGCGCCCTTCCCGACCGGCCCTGACCCGCCCTGACCGGCCCTGACGGGACCCGACCCATCGTCCCCACCGTCCCCCGACCACTGCCACCGAGGAGAGCCCGATGACCGACACCGGTACCGACACCCACACCGTCGAGAGCCTGCGCACCTGGCTGGTCGACTGCGTGGCCGCCCACCTGGAGCGGCCCGCGGACACCGTCGACCCCGCCGCGAGGCTCTCCGACTACGGCCTCGACTCGCTGTACGTCCTCTCGGTCGCCGCCGAGCTGGAGGACCACCTCGACATCTCCCTCGACCCGACCGTCATGTGGGACAACCCCACCATCGACGCCCTCAGCGCGGCCCTCATCGAGGAACTGGCCCGGGAGGCCTGACCCTCCGACGCCCACGCCGGCTCCCGTCCCGCCCCACGCGTCCCCGCCACGCCCGCAGTCCGCCACCCCGCAGATCCGAGAGGACCGCTCGTCCATGTCCGACGACGCCCGTACGCTCCGTCGACCCGTCACCGCCGCCCAGCTGGGCATCTGGGTCGCCCAGCAACTGCAGCCGGACAGCCCCCTCTACAACTGCGGCGGCTACTACGAGATCGACGGTCCGGTCGACGTCGACGTGCTCGCGCAGGCCGTGCGCCGGGGCGTCGAGGAGACGGAGGCCCTGCGCTCCCACTTCGTCGAGGACACCGGCCCGGACCACGAGCCGGACGGCGAACCGCGGCTCCACCAGCTGGTCACGCACGCCGAGGAGCGGCCGCTGCGCGTGGTCGACCTGCGGGACACCCCGGACCCGGAGGCCGAGGCGCACCGCTGGATGGCGGGGGAGATGGCCCGGCCGTTCGACCTCGGCCGCGGCCCGCTCAGCGTCCAGACCCTGCTCAGGCTCGCCGACGACCGCTCGTTCTACGTGCACCGCTACCACCACGCGGTGCTCGACGGCTTCGGCCAGTCGGTCTACACGGACCGCGTCGCGGCCCTCTACACCGCCCTGCTGGCCGGGCAGGAGCCCCCGGCGTCCCCCTTCGCGACGCTGGACCGGGTGGTCGCCGACGAGGCCTCCTACCCGGACTCGCGCCGGCGGCGGCAGGACCGCGCGTACTGGCTGGACCGCTTCACGGAGGTGCCGGACCCGATCACCCTCGCCGACCGTTCGGCCGGCAGCACCCACAGCAGCCTGCGCCGCGTCCGGACCCTGGACCCGGACCTGGTGGCCCGGCTCGCCGCCCTCGCCGAGCGGTCGGGCGTGCCGTGGCCCGCCCTGGCGATCGCCGCCACCGCGGTCCTCTACCAGCGGATGACGGGCCGGACGGACTTCACCTTCGCGCTCCCCCTCGCGGGCCGCACCGGCCGCACCGGGCTGACCACGCCGAGCGCGATGGTCAACGTCCTGCCCATCCGGCTGACCCCCGCGCCGGACCGCACCTTCGCCGACCTGACCGCCGACGTCGCCCGCTCGCTGGCGGACGTGATCCGCCACCAGCGGTTCCGCGGTGAGGACCTCGTCCGGGAACTGGGCCTGTCCGGCGGCCGCCAGGCCCGGCTCGGCCCGACGGTCAACGTGATGGCCTTCGCCGGCGAGCCGGTCTTCGGAGACAGCCCCGCCACGGTCCACCCGCTGTCCACCGGGCCGGTGAACGACCTGAAGGTCAACTTCTACGGCAGCGCGACGTCGCGCGGCGGGATCCGCCTGGAGTTCGACGCGGACCCGGCCCTCTACCGGGAGGACGAACTGACCGCCCACCAGGACCGGCTGGTCCGGGTACTGGAGCAGGTCGTCGCGGACCCGTCGGTCCTCGTGGACCGGGTGGATGTGTTCGTGGCGGGTGAGCGTGAGCGGGTGTTGGTGGGGTGGAACGGTGAGTCGCGGGTTGTCCGTGATGTGTCGTTGCCGGTGTTGTTCGGTGAGCAGGTGGAGCGGACGCCGGATGCGGTGGCGGTGGTCGCGGGTGGGCGGTCGTTGACGTATCGGGAGTTGGATGCGTGGTCGAACCGGGTGGCTCGATGGTTGATCGGGCGGGGGGTCGGTGCGGAGTCGTTCGTGGGGGTGGTGCTGCCGCGGTCGGTGGAGTTGGTGGTGGCGCTGTTGGGTGTGGTGAAGGCGGGTGGTGCGTATGTGCC